>JADLGB010000222.1 GCA_020849535.1 Candidatus Hydrogenedentota bacterium | reverse complement strand
CGCTGGGAATCGGTCCCGGGGACCGGATGACGCAGTTGTCGTCGTTCGGGTTCGACGCGGCGGTGATGGACATCTACGGGGCGCTCCTGAACGGGGCCACGCTGCTGCCGGTGGACCTCAAGGACGTCGTTCTTGAGGAAGTGCACGCCTGGCTGGAAGCGCAAGGTGCGACGCTCTACCACAGCACGCCGTCGGTGTTCAGGGCGCTGACGGCCGCATTGGGTAGAAGGACGTTCACCACGGTTCGTGCGGTGGTGCTGGGCGGCGAGGAGACGCGGCGCGACGATGTGGAGCGGTTCCGCGCACACTTCAATAACGAAGCATCCTTCGTGAACCTGTACGGGAGCGCGGAGGCGTCGTTCAGCAGCGTGTACGTGTGGGAGGGAGAAGAACTGCGGCGGGCGTCGGTGCCGGTGGGCCGCAGCGTGGACCGCACGGATGTCCTGCTCCTGAATGAGTATGGCGAAGAGAGCGGGGTCTTCGGGGAGATCGCGATCCGGAGCCGCCATGTGGCGTTGGGCTATTGGAACAAGGACGCGCAGACCCAGGCGGTGTTCCAGGACATTCCGGAAAGCGACGGCCTGCGCGTGTACCGCACGGGAGACCTGGGCAGAAGGCTTCCGGATGGGAGCATCGAGTGCCGGGGCCGGAAAGACTTCCAGGTCAAGCTGCGGGGCTACCGGATCGAGCCGGCGGAGATCGAGGCGGCACTGAAGAACCACGCGTCCGTCGCGGATTGCGTGGTGGTGCTGCTCGAGCGCGGTGCTGGAGACAAGGCGCTCGCCGCTTACGTAGTATCACGCGAAGCGGTGACCGCCAAAGACCTGCGCGCGCACCTCGAAGGCGCGTTGCCGGAATACATGATTCCCTCCGCGTTCACGATGCTGGAGGCGATGCCACTGTCCCCGAACGGGAAAGTGGACCGGCGGCGCTTGCCCGAAGCGGAGTGGGGAGGGGTCGGCGACGGCGGAGACGAACGTCCCCGGACCGTGGACGAGGAAGTGCTTGCGGGCATCTGGTGCTCCGTGCTGCGGGTGGAGAAGATCGGCGTCCACGACCGCTTCTTCGATCTGGGCGGACACTCCCTCTTGGCGACGCAGGTGGTGTCCCGCGTGCGGGACGCGTTCAACGTGGACCTGCCCTTGCGGGCGTTGTTTGAAGCGCCGACCGTCGCGGGCTTGGCGGAACGCATCGAGTCGTTGCGGCGGGAGCGCAGTGGACACATGGCGCCTCCGCTGGCGCCGGTGAAACGGGACGGGCTCTTGCCTTTGTCCTTCTCCCAGCAACGGCTGTGGATCCTGGACCAGTTGGGCGTGCGCGACGGCGCGTACACGATGACCTCCGTGCTGCGTCTACGCGGCACACTGCATAGGGAAGCGCTCGAGTCCGCCTTCACGCAGCTCATCGCGCGGCACGAGAGCCTGCGCACCGTGTTCGTCTCCGATTCGGGCGAACTGTATCAGCGGATTCTGGATCCCTATCCCTTCACGCTGACCGCAACTTCAATCGAAAACCTGCCGCAAGAGATGCGGGAAGTTGCGGCACTACGAAGCGTATCGGAAGACTCCACGGTGCCCTTCGATTTGGAGAAGGGTCCCATCCTACGGGCGCGCCTGTATCGGCTTTCATCCGACGACCACGTGCTGGCCGTGATGATCCATCATATCGCGTCAGACGCGTGGTCCATGGGCGTGCTCGTGCGGGAAGTGTGCAGGCTGTACGAGGCAAATGCCTCCGGCGCGTCCGCACAGCTCCCGGTCCTTCCCATTCAATACGCCGATTTCGCGGTGTGGCAACGCGATTGGCTGCAAGGTGAAGCGCTTGAGCAACAACTCGACTACTGGCGTCAGCATCTGAGCGGCGCACCAGCGGCATTGGACCTGCCCGCGGATCGTCCGCGTCCGGCCATTCGCAGTTTCCAAGGCGCGCGAGCCTCATTGGCGTTGCCCCAAGAGCTGCTGGACGCGGCGAAAGACCTCGCGCGTGCCACGAACACGACCCTGTTCATGGTTCTCATGGCGCTGTACAAGGTTTTGCTCTACCGCTACACGGGGCAGACCGATGTGGTCGTGGGCACGCCCATTGCCAACCGGAACCGCCGCGAGGTGGAAGGCCTCATTGGGTTCTTTGTGAATACGCTCGCTATGCGCACGCGTTTCAAGCAGAACAGCACCTATCGCGACGTGCTTGCCGCAGTGCGCGAAAGCGCGCTGGCCGCGTATGCACACCAGGATCTTCCTTTCGATCGTCTTGTGGCGGAATTGCAGCCCGAGCGCGACTTGAGCCGTTCGCCACTGTTCCAGGTGATGTTTGTGCTCCAGAACGTGCCGCGCGCCGAGGAGCGTCTGCCGGGGCTGTCGGTGACCCGTATGGCATACGAGGCACGGCGCGCTCGCTTTGACGTCACCATGACGGCCAGCGAGCACGGCGGCGGCTTGATGCTCGGGGTCGAGTACAACACGGATCTGTTCGAGCCGGACACCATGCGGCGTTTCCTCGAGCACTTCCGCAATCTCCTCGCCGCGTTTGTGCGCACTCCGGACGCGGCGATCGATGAACCGGACCTCATGGATGATGCGGAGCGTGCCCGTGTGTTGTACTTTGCGCAGCCTCCGCACGTGCATCAGTCCAGCGATGTTGTCGCCACACGCATGATCGAGGCTCAGGCACGACGCGCTCCTCACGCCGTGGCGCTGCGCTTTGAAGGATCGTCCATAACCTACGAAGCCTTGAACGCACGCGCAAACCAACTCGCGCGATACCTGCGCGATCGTGGCATTGCCCGTGAAAGTCTCGTGGGAGTCGCCATCGACCGATCGCCCGAGATGATCGTTGCGGTCCTTGCCACGATGAAGGCGTGCGCGGCCTATCTGCCCCTGGATCCCGGCTATCCAGATGAGCGGCTGCACTTCATGATCGATGACGCGCGCCCTCAGGCGATCTTGACGCGCCGTGCGGACTGCCCGCGTCTGGCGGTGCATGAGAACGCTATCTGCCTGGATGCCATTGCGGAAGTACTTTCGCAATTCCCGACAAGCAATCTTGGCGTGGCTCCCGAGCCCTGTGACCTTGCTTACGTGATCTACACGTCCGGTTCCACCGGCAAGCCGAAGGGGACACTCATCGAGCATCGCGGTCTCCCGAACCTCATCATGTACCTGCGGGAGCAGTTCGACAAGGACCACGATACCCGTGTGCTGCAGTTTGCCTCGCTCAGTTTCGACGCATCCGTTTGGGAGATCTTTCCGGCGTTGGGTGCGGGATGTTCGCTGATTCTCGCCTCGCGCGAAATCGTGAGCGATCCGGAGCGGCTCACACGTCTCGTTCAGTGGGAAGGCGTGACCATGGCCACACTCCCACCGACGGTATTGTCCCTGCTGGATCCGGATGCCCTGCCGTCGTTGCGAACCGTGATCAGCGCGGGCGAACGGTGTCCTGCGGAACTGGCCGCGCGTTGGACCCCCGGCCGCCGCTTCGTAAACGGATATGGCCCCACCGAAACGACGGTCTGTGCGACGCTCTACGAGTGCGACGGCTCCGAAACGCATACGGTGCCAATAGGGCGTCCGGTCACGAACGCGCATGTTTACGTCCTCGATTCACAGTGCAAGCCCGTGCCGGCCGGGATTCCCGGCGACATTTGTGTTGCCGGTGTAGGTCTGGCGCGCGGCTATCTGAATCGTCCCGAGTTGACACAAGAACGTTTCATACCCAATCCGTTCGGGGATACCTGGACCAACCAGCTATACAAGACGGGTGACCGCGGCCGTCTTCGCGCGGACGGTCACATCGAGTATCTTGGCCGCAGCGATGATCAGGTCAAGCTGCGTGGGTTCCGGATTGAACTGGGTGAGATTGAGAATTGCCTGCGCGCCCTGTCCGCGATCGCGAACGCGGCGGTCATCTTGCGCGAAGATACTCCCGGCGATCCGCGTCTTGTGGCATATCTCGTCCCGAGGAATACGCGTTCTTTTGATGCTGCAGCGTGCCGCAGCTCGCTTACGGCGCAATTGCCTGCGCACATGATTCCCTCCGCGTTTGTTACGCTCGACGCTCTGCCGCTCTCTCCAAACGGCAAGGTCGATGTGCGCGCGTTGCCCGCTCCGGAACGGGTGGCGGTGGAACTCCGCGGCGCGGAGCCTCCCGCGACCGCCATGGAGCAGACGCTTGCGGCGATCTGGCGCGAGGTGTTGTCCATTGAACGTTTCGGACGTCACGATCGCTTCTTCGACTTGGGCGGCCACTCTCTCAAGGCGGCGCAGGTCGTATCCCGGATTCGATCGTCATTGGGCGTGGAACTGCCTCTGCGCGCGATCTTTGAAGAGCCGAGTCTCGCGGGCCTTGCCGCGCGCGTCGAGTCCCTGCAATCGGGCGCGGCCCAACAGACGCCCACTTCGATTGTCCCGAGGCGGGACGGCAGGCCAGCGCGATTGTCGTTCGCGCAGCAGCGTCTCTGGTTTCTCGATCGCTTGGGATCCGACGACGGCGTGTATACGATTTCGGTCGCGTTGCGTCTGCGCGGAACGCTGGACCCCGGTGCGCTGCAGAATGCCATCGGCAGAATCCTGGAACGTCACGAAGTGCTGCGCACCGTGTTTGCTGGCAGCGACGAAGAGCCGCGCCAGTTCGTGCACGCGGATATCGCCCCGCATCTCGATCCGGTCGATTTGTCCGCACTTCCTGATGGAGAGCGGGATGGGGCCGTGCGACGCCTCGTGCGAGAAGCGTTGCGTAAGCCGTTCGACCTCACGGAAGGGCCGTTGTTCCGGGCTTTGCTCGTTCGCCTCGATGCGGCGGAGCATGTCCTGGGAGTGTCCATGCACCATACCGTATCCGACGGATGGTCGATGGGTGTATTTGCGCGTGAGCTGGAGTTGTCTTACAGCGCCTTCGCCGCCGGCGAGCAACCCGATATGCCCACTCTGCCTATTCAGTATGCCGATTTCGCGGAATGGCAGCGCGATTATCTTCGGGGCGAAGTCCTCGACCAGCAAGTGTGTTTTTGGAAGCAACACCTGAAAGGCGCCCCGCCCGCGCTCGACCTTCCCACGGACCGTCCGCGGCCTGCCGTTCAGACCTTCCGTGGAGGCAGGGCGAGTATTGCGCTGCCTGCCGCTCTTCGTGATGGTATGGCGGAGCTTTGCCGCCGTCACGAGGTCACTCCGTTCATGGCGCTGTCCTCGGCCTTCGCGGTGCTCCTCCATCGCTACACAGGACAGGAAGACCTCGTTATCGGCACGCCCATCGCCAACCGGAATCGCGCCGAACTCGAAGGCCTCATCGGCTTCTTCGCCAACACGCTGCCGCTCCGTTTTCGCGTCCACGCGCAGATGCCGTTTCTTGATTTGCTCCTGCAAGTGCGGGAAACCGCGCTCGCGGCACAAGCGCATCAGGACGTGCCCTTCGAGAAACTGGTGGAAGAACTCGTCCACGAACGCAGTCTTGCCCGCACGCCTCTGTTCCAGGTGATGTTTGCGGTACAAAATGTCAACGCCGCACTGCCCCACCTGCCCGGTCTCGATGTCAGCCGCTTCGACATTCCCGCGCAGCGTTCGCGGTTTGAGCTTACCGTGACGGTTTCCGAAACCGCGCAGGGATTCTCCGTGTCCGCCGAGTACAACACGGATCTGTTTGACGCGGCCACGGTGGAGCGCATGCTCGAGCATTTCGGCAAGCTGGTCCACGAAATCGTACGCCATGACAAGCGTGCGGTGAGCGAAATCCCTCTGATTCTGGACAAGGAATGCGCCAAGCTTCTGGAGTTGGGAGAAGGTCCGCAGGTTTCCTTCGACACCGCGAAGCTCGTGCATCATCTCGTCGAAGAGCAGGCGGCGCGCCGTCCGGGCGCCCTTGCGCTGGAAGATGGCGAAGCGGCGCTTACCTACGATGCGTTGAATCGCCGTGCCAACCGAATGGCCCATCGCCTCGCTTCGCTCGGTGTGGCGCCGGAAAGCCGCGTCGCGGTGTGCGTGTCTCGGCGTCTGGATATGGCCGTGGCGCTCCTGGCTGTACTCAAGGCAGGCGGGGCCTACGTTCCTCTGGATCCTAACTATCCTGACGAACGTCTGCGCCACATGGCGATCGATTGCGACGCCACAGCTTTGATCACCTGCGCCAGCGAAGTGGGCCGTTTTTCCGCATGTGAAATTCCCACGATGTTGGTGGAGGATGCGGGCGCGTTGAGTGCCGTGCCCGATTCCAACCCATATGTCCCCATTGGCGCATCGAATCTGGCCTACGTTATTTACACATCCGGCTCCACGGGCCGTCCCAAAGGCGTCCTCATCGAACACCATAGTCTGCTGAATCTCGTGCACTGGCATCGCCGGGCCTTTGGTGTGTGCGAGGATGATCGGGCGACCCAACTTGCAGGCGTCGCATTCGATGCGTCCGTTTGGGAGCTGTGGCCCTATCTGACCTGCGGGGCAAGCATCAGCATTCCAACGGAGTCCACCCGGCTTTCCGCTTCGGCACTACACCAATGGCTGATCGAGAAGCGAATCAGCATTACGTTCATGCCCACACCCTTGGCGGAGCAAGCGCTCGATTGCGATTGGCCCTCGGATGGGCCGCTGCGCTACCTCTTGACGGGTGGCGATACGTTGCACCGCTATCCAGAGCGGTCGCTGCCCTTCACACTGGTCAATAATTACGGTCCCACGGAGAATACCGTCGTAACGACGTCGGGCCATGTTCCCGTATGCGCGCAGCCCGTTAATCTGCCGTCACTGGGCCGACCCATCGACAACACGCGCGTCTGTATCCTGGACGCGCACCTCAGGCCCGTGCCGCGCGGGGTCGCAGGCGAGCTGCACATCGGCGGGCCGGGTCTCGCGCGAGGATACTTGAACCAGCCAGAACTGACGCAGGAGAAGTTCATCCCCGATCCGTTCTCGACGGATCCCGCGGCGCGCCTGTACAAGACCGGCGATCTGGCGCGTTTCCGGCCTGACGGTACACTCGAGTTCTTGGGCAGAACCGATCATCAAGTGAAGATTCGGGGATTCCGCATCGAACTTGGCGAAATCGAATCGGTGCTCCGCCTGCAGAATGGCGTGGGCGAAGCCATTGTCTTGCCGCGACCCAACGGCCCTTCAGGGCCGTCCCTCGCAGCTTTCGTCGTTCCGTCCAATGGGGCGCGCGTCGAGCCTTCCGTCCTGCGGGAATCGCTCAAAGCGCAGCTTCCGGCCTATATGGTGCCGAGCACCTTCACGCTGGCAGACTTCATCCCCGTCTCCGCGCACGGCAAAGTGGATCGTGAAGCGCTGCTGAGCCAGGTCGCCGAGTCCGCGAGTGAAAGCAACACGCCGCACGTCGAACCTTCCACAGAATCCGAAATTCAGATCGCGGCGATTTGGAAGGCCTTGCTGGGAAGGGACCGCATCAGCGCCCACGACAACTTTCTGGACATTGGTGGCCACTCGATGCTGGCTGTGGCCATGGTGTCGCGCGTCAGCGACGCATTCGGCATGGAGATCCCCCTTCGTTGGGTCTTCGAAGCGCCTACGGTGGCAGGCTTGGGCCGCAAGATCGACGAACTGCGAGCCCCACACGGAGATGCGGCGAGCGCCGTGCATCCCGCGGGAGGCAGGTCCGAGTCCTGGCCGGATGTCGTGGTTCCCATTCGCACAGCGGGCAATCGCGCGCCAATCTTCCTCATCGCGCCCGCCGGTGGAACGATCTTCGCGTACTACGCGCTCGCCCACCATCTGGGGCACGACCAGCCGGTCTTCGCATTGCAGGACCCCGCCTACGAGGGACGGCGCGCCCCTTGCGAGAGCTTGGAAGAAATGGCCTCCTGCTACATCGAGGCCATTCGCGCGGTGCAACCCCACGGGCCGTATCACATCGGTGGGTGGTCCTTGGGTGGCACTGTGGCTTTCGAAATGGCCCAGCAGCTTCGCGGCGAGGTGGGTCTCCTCTTCCTCATTGAGACGATTACCGGACTTCGTGCGCCCAGCAAGGGCCACAAACCGCTCAGTCAACGCCTGCGCCATGTTTGGGAAAACATGGGACATCGAATGTCATTCGCCCTATCGGGACTTGTGACCACCGTGGAAGGCGCCCGGCATAGCATCGCGGCTTCGCCCGTGGGAAGGACGCTTCTGCGTCTGCTGCGACTCGCGAATGGCCGTGGTGAACGAGCCTTCCGCAGCCAGTACGAGCGCGCCATGAACCGTTCGGCGGGCGACGTGCGGGGCGGCGGGACCATGCTGATGAACCAGGCAGCGGCGCGGCATTGGGTCAGCATTGCGCTCGCCAACATGCGCGCGTTCAAGCGCTACACGCCGAAGCCTTACAACGGCCGCATCACGTTGTTCCTGGCGGAGCGCCGTGCGAACGCGCGCCCTGCCGTGGACCCCTCGCGGGGGTGGTCCAAACTCACCACCGCCGAGGTGGATGTCCACACGCTCCCGGGCGACCACTTTTCCATCTTGCGCAACACCAATGCCGCCCGGTTTGCCGGGGTATTGCGGGGCTGCATCGATGCGTTGGGCAGTACGAGGCGCGCGCAGAGCGAAAACGAACAAAGCGAGCACGCCTACACGGGCTCGCTGCACGAATAAACCCGTCTCACCTTGGTTGCGGAGGTACTGCCCCGCCACCGGGCTACGGCGCGGTCACCGTGTCGTATACCTGCTTGATGGCATCAATCACGTCCTGCGGTTCATCGATCTGGATGTCGTGGCCGGTGTTGGCGACTTCAATCAGCACACCCTGCGGCGACAACGAGACCTGGTCCTCGTCCAGCGTTTCCTTCAGCGCATCGGCCGCGGTCGCTTGCTCTTCGGGAACCAAACCCGGATCGTACTTGCCGGCGCTCAGGTAGATGAGTGGAATGTCGGGTAGAGCGCGGTTCTGGGCGACGGTATTGTAGGTGTTAAATCGATTGTAATACTCGCCCCAGACTCCATGCCCTCCAGTGACGCCGAAGTAGATCCCGTACTCGAGGTCTTGCTTCTCCAGCGACTGCGGTTTCAACTGCAGCGCCATCTCGTACTCTAGGCGCTCGTGTGTCGCGTCCACCAGCACAATGCCCGCGACCCGGTCTGGATTCTGGTTGGTGAAGTACCGTGCGAACAGGCCGCCGAATGAGTGCCCGCACAAGATGACCGGCTCGGTGATGGCCAGCGCGTCCAGGAACGCGGCCAGCTCCTCCGACACTTTGTTCACCGTCCTGGGGTTCTCGCCGTCTTCACTGCACCCGACTCCGCCGCGATCGTATGCGATCGCCCGGGTGAATTCCGCCACGCCCGGCTGCACTTTGCGCCAGACCGTCGTGTTGTCATCTTCGCCGGCCAGGAAGATCACCACAGGACTTCCGGCGCCCGTGTCCTTATAGGCCAAGGAGTATCCACCCACGTCGATCATGGACAGCGTATTGCAGTTTTCGGGTAGTGAGGGGCACTGCTTGAGCGAAACCGCGCTCAGAAGCAGAACGGCCGCGCATGGTGCGCATAGCCTGGCCAGGCGGACATGCAGGGCGCGCCGGGCAGGCCGCCTGCAAACGGTGTCATTCATGTTCGCGTCTGAACTCATGGGTCGCCTCCTTGTTCCCGTCGGGCAGGGCGTGATTGAAAATGGGGGGCACCCCACCGCCCCCCCCTCAGGCAGTCTATCGATTTTGCGCATTTTAGTCAATTGATAATCCTGGGCGCGCTGGACATGCGGCCGCATTCTGGCGCGTCAGACCCCCAAGTCTGCATGGAGACCTTTCTTAGAAAGGGGAATTTTCCCCTTGACTCTGGAGTTCGGTTGTGATATAAGTTCGCGATTTTCGCTCTGACGCGAATTTGAGAATTAAATGGAAAGGAGGTGAAAAGAAGCCATGCATTGTTGTGCGTTGTGCAATGAAGCGATCGAAGAGACCGATCTCCAGTTCGGCGAGGTCCAGATCGTGGAAGGTGAGTATTGGCATATCGAGTGTTATGCCGAGTATTACGACGAAGTCCTGGAAGAAGCGTAAGACACATTGATACCGGGCATCACGCCTCAGGCGGGCATCCGTTCGCCGCAAGGCGTTTTTTTTTGCCTGAACGGTGGGAATAAGCCCCGATCCGAAAACCTCGGGCGTAGTGCGAACGAGCGGCCCGTTCGTGCTATACTCGCGTTCCATACGCCCTGGAGCCCGATCGTACTGCATAGAGGAGCTTGGCACCGCGTTGGCCAAATTGAGTCAGAACAACAATAGCCGCGGCACCGCGGCACATGTTTTGCCCTTTGAGAAGCGTATCGTCGAACTCGAGGCCCGCCTTGAGCAGGCCGAGGACGATGACACGCGCAACGAGATCACGCAAGAGCTGGAACGCGAGCGCGAGCAAGTATTCGCCCAGCTAACCCCGTGGCAGCGCGTGGAACTGGCCCGCCACGCGCAGCGTCCTAAAATGATGGATTACGCAAGCCGGATTTTCGAGGACTTCATCGAGCTGCACGGCGATCGCGTTTCGGGCGAGGACACGGCCATGGTAGGCGGCATCGCCCGTTTCCAGGGCCAAACCGTCATTCTCGTGGGGCAACAAAAGGGAAACTCCACTGACGAGCGCATTCGCCGCAACTATGGCATGGCGTATCCGGCGGGCTATCGCAAAGCCTTGCGAATGTTTGAGATGGCCGAGCGCCTTCACCTCCCTATCGTTACCATCGTGGACACTCAGGGCGCTCACCCCCATCCGGACGCCGAGCAGCGCGGGCAGGGACCCGCCATTGCGCGCAACCTTCTGTATCTTATGGGGATTAAAACTGCGGTGTTCTCCGTCGTCATTGGTGAAGGTGGCAGCGGAGGGGCGCTGGGAATCGCGGTGGGCGACTGGGTTTGCATGTTTGAGCATGCCATCTACATGGTCTGCGCCCCGGAACGTTGCGCCGAAATCCTGTGGCGCGATGCCAGCAAGAAGGACATCGCCGCGGCGGCGTTGCGCATTACCGCCCACGACTTGAAAGAATTCAGTGTTATCGATGCCGTTCTCCCGGAGCCTGGCGGCGGGGCCCACCGAGCGCCCGAAGCGGCCGCCCAAGTGCTGGCCCAGGAGATTGAGCAGTTTCTGGTTCGCGCCAAGAATGGGGACTGGACCCCTGAGCGGCGCCAGGAGAAGTTTCGCAAGATGGGAGTCTGGCGCGACGTCGTGTAGGCCGTCGAGGTCCGGTCTTGGAGACAGTCTCGCGCGTGAGCCGAAGAATGGCGGGTCGTAAGGGGTCGTCGTCGCCGTACACACACGTGCGGGGATGACCTCCCAAGTGTGCCGCATGGAAAGCGTTGAGCAGATAGAAGGTGGCGTTCGCATCCGAGTGCGCGTGCAGCCCCGGTCCTCGCATTCGGGCGTCAGTGGGGAGCGGGAAGGCAGGCTGTGCGTTCGGCTCACGGCTCCGCCCGTGGATGGCGAGGCCAACGAGGCGCTCATTGCGTTCTTCGCCAAGAGTCTCAGGGTTTCCAAGCGGTCTGTGACAATTGTCAGCGGCGACCGGTCTCGTGAGAAGACAGTCGGGATCAGTGGGGTGAGCATTGAGGACGTCAGGGGAAGATTGTTCCCCGATGTTTCTCGGAGTGTGAAGGACACATGCGAGTAGAACCACCCACCGATGCCGCCGCGAGGGGGGAGGCAGCCGGACAAGAAGATGGGCGTCTCCCGGTGGTTTGTTTCTGCGAGCGCGCCTGCTATTCGGAAACCTCCTTTGTGTCCAGCACCGGATTTCAGACTCGCGACCGCGAGTCGCACGAAGCATATGAGTTCCATTATGGAACAATAGCCGGATACCCTGCGCTCCTGTTTGTCTTGGAGCCCAGCAAAGACGCAATCGGGGCTGCCGTCGTGCGTTTGCGCCAGTCAGTGCCGTGGGGCGCCGCGGTGTTTGCCCTCGCGGGTGCTGCCCTACCCCTGAATCCCGGCCTGAGCGAAGGCCAACTCGTGCTGATCACGGACCACATCAATCTACTGGGAGATCACCTATTGGCGGGAGGAGTGGCGGCCGCCTCCGGTTTCGGATTCCCGGATATGTCCCAAGCCTACGACGGACGCCTGCTCGACAGCGTCGGCGCCGAAGCCGCGGCCCTGGGTCAGCCGGCGGCGCGTGGCGTTTACCTCGCTTGCCCTGAAGCAATGGATGTTTCGGCCCCGTTTGTGCGTGCGGCAGTGGATGCCGGGGCATCCGTCCGCGGAATCGGCATTGCGCCATTCGCGGTGCTTGGTGCTGCCCTGCACGTGCCGGTAGTGGCGGCCGTCTTGCTGCATGGGAATGCCCGCCACAGGGAGATGGAGGATCGTTTACAGGAGGCGCGGAAGTCCGTGCTGGCACGGGTCCTTGTCCGCGCGGCTCTTGGATTTCGGGCAAGGAGTTGGAGTACGGCGGGCACATGGCCAACCGCAGTCCCGGCGAGGAGTCAAACAGGAGGCTTGACAAGAATTCGCATGCGCGCCGCACTCAGAGTATCATAGCCGTGTTCATACAATGCTTGATTCATACCGCCAGCATTCATACTGAACGAAGGAGGAGTTGTGTCTACGAAAATCATCCGGGCGATGTTCGTTTCCGCCTGCATACTTATGGGCGGGCTTTGGTCTTATTATCTTGTCAATGAATACAATGACGTAGCAACGAGCCAGATTGCCGGGCGGGCGGGTCAGCCCGTTGAAGGTGCACCCACCGGATCGGTTCCTCTTCCTCAGAGCGTCGCGCTGTGGGTGGGCATTGGAGGGATAGGCGGTTGCGTAGTCTCCATCCTCATCGTGTTCGGTCTCGCGCTCATAACGCAAGATCTGTTTGAACGGATGTTCCCCGCCCTTGTGGCCATTGTCCTCGCCATGATGATGGGGTACTTCCTGGCCAAATACATCCTGCTTTGGTACGAGACGACGGATCGCACGGTGGAGACCTTTTTGACCACTACGTTGGTCCTGGTGTTCGGGTACGTTGGTATTTGGCTGGGCCTGTCCCGGGCAACCCACTGGGACACCCTGATCCAGGCGGTGCACCGCAAAGCCGTCGAGCGCAGCAATCCGAAGATCGTTGACACGAGCGTGATTATTGATGGCCGGATCGCCGATGTGTGCAGGACCGGGTTCATCGAGGGCACGCTCGTCGTCCCGCGCTTCGTGCTCAAGGAACTTCAGAATATTGCCGACTCAGCAGACGAACTGCGGCGGGTGCGCGGCAGGCGCGGGCTCGATATCGTCAAACAGCTCCAGCAGCCCGACAGCAATGTCACGGTTGAAGTTGTCGAAGATGACCCGCACGGCATCCGCGAGGTGGACGGGAAGCTCGTCGCCCTGGCCCGCGAGTTCAACGCGAAGATCCTCACCAACGACCTCAATCTCAACAAGGTAGCCCAGATCGACGGCGTGGAAGTGCTCAACATCAATGACTTGGCTAACGCCCTCAAGCCTGCCCTCCTGCCCGACGAGCAATTGCAGGTCAAGATCGTCAAGGAAGGCAAAGAGGCTCAGCAGGGAGTCGGCTATCTCGATGATGGCACGATGGTGGTCATCGACGGGGGGCGCGAGTTTGTGGGCAAGGAGGTCATGGCCCTGGTCACCTCGGTGCTCCAGACCACGGCCGGCCGCATGATCTTCGGTAAATTGCAGCGGGTTGTAACCTGACACCGTGAAACACGTACAACTGCTTATCCCGGCGGCTGGCATGGGCACCCGCCTCGGGGCCGGCCGCCCCAAGGCGCTGATTGACTTGGACGGCGTTCCGCTGCTTGTTCGGACCCTTGAACGCTTCGGTTCGTTAGACCTCGTTCGCGATGCGGTTATCGTGACGCCTCCCGGCTTCCGCGCTGATTTTGAGCAACTGCTGGGGGCCGCTTTCCCCGGCTGCCCGTTTTACTATGTCGATGGAGGCGCGGAACGCCAGCACTCGGTCGAGAATGGACTGAGCGTCCTTCTGCCCGACACCGAACTCGTCGCGATCCACGATGCGGCCCGCCCCTTTGTCTCCGGAGATTCCATCCGCGAGTCGGTGATCGCGGCCCGAGAGTTTGGCGCCGCCACGGTCGCCATTCCCTCAGTCGACACCATTCTGGTTGGCGACCCGGACGCGTTTCTCGTGGAGACGCCCGACCGGAGTTGCCTTTGGGCTTGCCAGACACCGCAGACGTTTCAGGTCTCCGTGATCCGCGACGCCCACTCTCGCGCCCGGCAAGAGGATCACCTCGGCACGGACGATGCCACGCTCGTGCAGCGCATGGGGGGCCGCGTTAAGCTGGTGATGGGTTCCCCGCTCAACTTCAAAGTGACCACCCCGGGCGATTTCGCTCTCGCCCAATGCGTAATCGAAGGAGGATTGGTATGAAGCGTGTCGGCATTGGGTACGACCTGCACCGTCTTGTCGAAGGACGCCCCTTGATTCTGGGCGGGGTGACGATTCCGCATACCAAGGGGTTGGCAGGGCATTCCGATGCGGATGTCCTCGCGCACGCAATCACCGATGCCATCCTCGGCGCCGCGGCGCTCGGCAACATCGGTCAGCACTTTCCCGATACCGACCCGCGTTACAAGGACGCGGACAGCATGGTCCTGCTCGGGCAGGTGGTGGAACTTCTCCGTGAGAAGGGCCTTGCCGTTGTCAACGTGGACAGCAACGTGGTGGCTCAGCAACCCAAGCTCAATCCGCACATCGACGCGATCCGCGACTCGCTCGCCAAGTGCCTGGGCATCGCCGTGGACTGCGTTTCGGTTAAGGCGAAGACCAACGAGCATGTCGGCCCGGAAGGCCGCGAAGAAGCCATCAGCGCCCAAGCCGTAGTCATGATCGACGTGGACATCCCGTATTAGCACCTCCGGCACAGGGGAGGAGAGGTGGCATGGGCATCTTGCCCATGGTTCTTTGCCGGGGCGCTCGGCGCTACTCTCGGATCATCGGGCGGATTGGACGGATCGGACCGATCGGACCGGGTGGACGGAGTGGACCGATCCCTTCCGCTCCAACGACACTCCCCACAAGAAACGCCCCCTGGGTTTTCCTTCGGCGCGCGGCCCTGCTACCGTAGTGCCCATGAAGGAACGCCTCGACATTCTCGTTCAGCAGCAAGCCGGCATTTCGCGCTCGCGTGCCCAAGGGATGATCCTCACCGGCATGGTCTTCTCACGCGAAGGAGAGAAGCTCGACAAACCTGGCCTGCGTTTGCCGCCTGACACCATCCTCGACATCCGCGAAGAGCCCCGCTTCGTCAGCCGCGGGGGAGAGAAGCTGGACGCCGCCATGGAGGCTTTTCAACTCGACGTGACGGGCAAGGTGGCCATCGATGTGGGCGCATCGACCGGAGGCTTCACTGACTGTCTCTTGCAGCGCGGCGCCGCGCGCGTGTACGCGGTAGACGTGGGGTATGGCCAACTGGCCTGGAAGCTTCGCCAGGACCCGCGCGTCGTGGTCATGGAACGTACCAACGCGCGTCACCTCGAACCCGGGACCTTCCCCGAGCGGCCCGAATTCTTCGCCGCCGATTGCTCGTTCATTTCTCTGAGGTTGGTACTGCAACCCCTGCGGGGGATCCTTGCGCCGCACGCCGAGGGCGTGGTGCTTGTGAAGCCCCAGTTCGAAGCCGGCCGCGAGTTGGTGGGAAAGGGCGGTGTCGTGCGCGATGAATCCGTCCACCAGCAGGTCCTCGACGATGTCGGCGCAGCCGCCCGGCAATTGGGATTCTCGCCGGGTCCTGTGATACCCTCTCCCTTGTTGGGGCCCGCCGGGAATCGGGAGTTCCTGATGCACCTGTCCCTCGATCCGGAGCCCCCGCGTCCGAGCTAATCGCAACGACAGTCGTGGAGTTTCCATTCTGCGCGTATGATGCCCAACCCAATGCCGCCATGCTGGACCGCTTGCGGATCATCCCATGCTTGAGACGCTCCGCATCGAGAACTACGCCCTCATCGACACCCTGGAAGTCGAGTTCCGCCCGGGTTTCAATGTATTGACGGGCGAGACCGGCGCGGGCAAGTCCATCATCGTTGGCGCCTTGAACCTCGTGCTCGGGGGGCGGGCGTCCGGTGACGTGATTCGCGACGGCGCGGACCGTGCCAAGATCGACGCTCTCTTCGCCTTGCCCAAGGTGTCGCGCGCGCTGAAGGCGCTCCTGGAAGAACTGGATGTTGCTCTGGAAGACGGCACGCTGCTTCTTTCGCGGACCATTACGGCCGACGGGCGCAGCCGTGCCTACGCAGGTGGCGCTCTCGTACCTATTTCCGTGCTGGCGCGGATCGGCGATGAACTCGTTGACCTGCACGGCCAGCACGAGCACCAGTCCCTGCTGAAGCCCGACCGTCAACTGGACCTCCTCGATGCCTTCGGTTCGACCGAACAAGACGTGGCGGATGTCGAACGTCTCGTCTCCGGGTTGCGCAAAGTCGAGCAAGATCTGGCGGATCTCGAGCGGGACGACCGTGAGCGCGCCCGGCGCGTCGAGTTCCTTCGCTTCGAGGTCTCGGAGATTGACAGTGCTTCGCTGCAGGCCGGGGAAGAGGAAGAGCTGCGCACACGCCGCAACCTCATCACCAATGCGGAACGTGTCTTTGAACGGACGAGTTCCGCCTACGCATCGCTCTACGAAGGCGATGGTCAAGCCGCAATCGACTCCATCGACGCCGCACTCGCTGCCCTGGAGGAACTGGCGGACGTCGATCCGAGGTTTCGCGCGTTGGCCGATCAGCTCACGGGGATCCGCGCGACCCTTGATGATTTCTGCGGCGATCTCCGCGAGTATACGGACCAGGTGGAATTCGACCCACAGGAACTCGATGCCCTCAACCAGCGCATCAGTCTCATCGCCGATCTGAAGCGCAAATTCGGCGACTCCATCGTCGCCATTCTCGCGTATCGCGAGCAGGCGGCCGAAGAGGTGCGGCGCTTTGAACAGAAAGACCAGACTCTTGCCGAATTGCGGGCGCGAAAGGACGCCCTTCACACGCAGGCCCTGCGTGCCGCGAGTTCGCTCTCCACGAAGCGCCATGCGGCCGCGGCAAAACTGGCCAAACGCGTGTCGTCCGCCTTGCAGGATCTCGGCATGAAGGGCGCCAAATTCGATACGCAATTCGAGACTACCGAGTTGACCAGGACCGGGGTGGATCGCGTCGAGTTTCTGCTCGCAGCGAACCCCGGCGAACGCCCCAAGCCGTTACGCCAAGTGGCGTCTGGCGGCGAAATCTCGCGCGTCATGCTGGGAATCAAGACCGTGTTCGCGTCCGCGGACAAGATTCCCACGCTCATTTTCGATGAGATCGACGCGGGCGTCGGGGGCGCGGTCGCGAACAACGTCGCGGCGCGCCTGCGCGAGCTGGCGGCTTCGCATCAGACCATTTGCATCACGCACTTGCCCCAGATTGCCGCGGCCGCCCATTGGCACCTCCACGTGTCCAAGACCGTCGCAAAGGGTCGCACCTCGACAAGCGTGCAGGCGGTGAACGACCAGATCCGCGTGCAGGAATTGGCCCGTCTGCTTGATGGGTCACTGTCGGATGTGAGTCTCCGGCACGCGGCCGAGATGCTCAAGGCGAACGGGGATTGACGTGGCGGCCGGATGCGATCACATGCTGAGACCCTTCACGGGGTCCTTACGTAACGATGGAGGAATGTAATGCGTATCACGTCGTATGGCGCGGCCGAAACGGTCACCGGGAGCAAACACCTTGCCGAGATCAACGGCAAGCGGATCCTGTTCGATTGCGGAATGTTTCAGGGTTCCCGAAAAGAAGCGGAGACCCGTAACCGCGAGATCCCTTTCGACCCGGCGGCGCTCGATGCAGTCGTGCTCAGCCACGCGCATATCGACCACTGCGGCTGCTTGCCCGTGCTCACGAAGCATGGCTACAAGGGGCCTATCTTCGCGACACCCGCGACGCGCGACCTTTGCAGCATCATGCTGCTCGACAGCGCGCACATTCAGGCGCGCGATGCCGAGTGGCTGTCGAAGAAGAACCGATCCTTTGTGGCGCCGCTCTATGATGACAACGACGTGTACCTGACCATGCGCCGCTTCGTGAGCGTTCCCTATGAACTCCCCATCGAAGTCACGGCGGGTGTCAAGGTGACCTTTCAGGATGCCGGACACGTCCTGGGGTCCGCGATGGCGCACGTCGAATTCCGCGAGAATGGCAGCACCAAGCGCTTCCTTTTCGGGGGCGATTTGGGACGCCGCAATATGCCGATCCTGCGCGACCCCTGGGTACCCGAAGATGTCGATCTCGCCATGATGGAGAGCACGTACGGAAATCGCGAACACGATCCCATTGAGGAGATGGACCACAAACTTGCGGACGTCATCAAGCGCACCCGCGCACGCGGCGGCAAGATCATCATCCCGAGTTTCGCCCTCGAGCGCGCGCAGGAGGTCGTTTACGCGTTGAAGCGCCTGGAGTCCAACGGCGGACTCCCACAGATCCCAGTCTTCGTCGATAGCCCCATGACCGTCAATATCACGGAAGTTTTCCGGCTGCACACGGACTGTTTCGACGAGCAGATCCGACAGTTCATGTCGAAGGAAGGTGACCCCTTCCTTCTCAATAACATCAAGTACATCCGCCGCGCGGAAGACTCCATGAAGCTGAACGATCTGCGCGAGCCCGCGATCATCATCGCCGCCTCGGGCATGTGCGAGCAGGGGCGCATCCTACATCACCTCCGCAACAATTGCAGCGATGAGCGGAACACGATCCTGATCGTGGGTTTCCAGGCCAAGAACACCTTGGGCCGCCGAATCGTGGAACGTGAGAAGGAGATTAAGATCTTCGGGGTGAAGCGCCTGCTGAGCGCCGAAGTAAAAGTCCTGAACGGATTCAGCGCCCATGCGGGCCGGACCGAGCTGCTCCAGTTCGGTGCACGGTTCAAGGACTGCGCAAAGAACGTGCTTCTGGTGCACGGGGAAGAAGAGGCGCTGACCGCACTGAAGACGGGTCTGGAAGCGGGAGAACAATCCAACGTCCTCATTCAGAAGGAAGGCGTGTCGTACGAGTTGTAGCCGTCTGAACTACAACGTGGCTTCGCTTCCCACCGCCGGTGGCGAGAACGGTATGAGGGTGTTGTCCTTCCACTGAAGCCAGCAGAGCGAGGGATCGTCGAGCGGCACGTCGAACGTGAAGGCCACTGCGGCGGGATTTCCGCGCACCGTCATGTCCGTGATGGTCGCGGTCATTCCCTCCACACGAATCGCGTCGCCAAGCCGCATGGGTTTCGCGGCGTCCCGAAGCACCGGGCGCGCCTCGTAGCCGCCCTCTGGCCGTATGACGAGGGTGTGTGCATCCGTTCGGCGAATCCTCATTGGCACGGATTCAAAGGCGAAGGATTCCGGGTTCGGTCCGAGGCTGCGCACGCGTTTGGGGCACGGCTCGCCGCTCAATGTGCGGAGCACCGGCAGGTACATCGCGTAGAAGTGCGACGGCGCATTGACGAGCACCACGGTTTGTTCACGCACTTCCGGTCCTAACGACGCCGTCTCGATGCAATCAGTTACCTGCTGCATGATCGTCGGGCTATAGGCACGGATCGGCAGGCTGATGGCGGCCATGGGCACGTGGATCACGAGAAGCAGTGCCACTGTCGCGATGGACAGCCTCCTCCACGCGGGCGCTTCGCGTGTCCCTTCCAGTACACGCTGCACATATCGCGCAATGAGCGGCGACGCGCCCAATCCGACGAAGAACAGCAATCGATCTTGCGGAAGCGTCGAGCAGATCGGGATCACGGAAGCCAACATGCCGAAACACCAGAATCCACTGACCCGATCGCGCCGCAGTCTCGGGGCAATGAACAGCGTGAGCAGCCCAAGCGCGAGTACAGCCGCGACCCACATCCAACGGCCGCTGTCCAGACTCAGCCACACGTAGATATCCGACGGAGGAAAGGCCCACTGGCCCAGCAACAGATACGGGGCCCGGTCAATGATCGCTTCAAGAAAGCGAAGTGGCTCACGTCCTGGGTCGACATACAAGGCAAGGCCCCACGCGCCAAAACCGAGCAGCTTGTAGAAGAACTGCCATACCACCGCGACCACGGCATACGGGATCAACGTAGCCAGGGCGCGAACTCTTTGGACAATGACCGTGCCGTGGGTACCCGTACTCTCGCTCTTCTCGATGAATACCGCATAGGCGAGAAGATACGCGGCGACCGCAAGGGCCGCCTCCGCGGAGAGCAGCGCGAGCACGAACCACACCGGCGCGAGCAGTGCGCCCCATGCGGATCGATCCTTGCGCCATCGATCGTGGGCGATGAGCGTGAGAATACCGAAGAGGGCGGAGGTGAGAGCGTTGCGGTTGGCCAGCCAGCCCACGGCCCACCCGTGCGCGTCGTCCACGGCGAAGATCAGCGCCGCCAGTCCTGCCACCCAGGTAGCCCCGTGGATCCGCCGGTACAGCACGGTGCCGGCACCAACCATCGCGCCAAACCAGAGCAGACTGTGCACGTGCATGAGGAAAGGGGAGGCGGGCCACAGGCGAAAATCAAGCCAGTGCGTGAAAGTGCTGAACACCCGCCACGGCTGCGTGCACGACTCCAGCTCATGCCACCACGGGAAGAACCCGTAATCCAGGAAGCGCTGCGTCCGCGAAGGATCCCCATCGCCAAAGGTGAATTGATCCCAGAACGAACGGTATAGCCCGGGAAACCCCGGCCACCCTTGAAACATCATGCGGTGCCAGTGATCATCCAATTGCCAGCCGACCCACAGGCACGGCAGTGTCAGGCCCATCGCAAGCGCCGTGAGGATCCAGGGAAGGCGAGGATGGGAGAGGCAGCGCGTGATCCGAGAGGTTCGCGGGGATTGTGTCCCGATGAATGGAGTTTCGTTTTCAGAGCCGGTAATGGCGCGCCGGGAATCAGACATCCGCCGGACGCGGCCCCAGGCGGTACCGGGCGGGGATTTCCGTCACCACGGCAAGGACCCGGTCGCCCTCGCCGAGAACGACCTTTCTGCGGCCATAGAGGAGACTGCGCGCGTCCGTCGCCAGGAGAGACGTAATCTCCGCGCTTGGATGGAACGAGAAGAAGGCATTGGGATGATAGCCGTGTTGAACCGTCATTTCCTTGAGAATGCGCCCGAACGGTTGCTGCGCCTGCTCGATCGCATGCCGGACCGGATTCTCGAAGCGATCCAGATGGATGTCGATGGCCCCGAGCAGCAAGGGCGCCTCGACGTTTGGCTTTTCCAGAAGCACAAGCCGCCTGTAGATGGAGTGCGTGTGATGCACGGCGAGCACCTTGATCCGCACCGGCGGACCGAACAGGCTTTCGAGGCGGGACGTCATGCTCAGGTCATGATCGAAGAACGGGGCCACGTCCCCGGGCAGATCGCACTGCTCCACCGACGTGAATTCAGGCACAGTCCACCCCTGGCGCGAAAACAACTCGACCAGCGGCTCCTGATGAAACCTCGGTTGAGGCACCGACACTTGCAGCGTTCCCTTCCCTTGCGCGTAGCTCTGGCCCGCGGCCCGCATACCCTTGACACTATTGTAGCGTAAGAACGGCCATTGCGCAATGCGAGCGGACGCTACGCCGAGGAAGAATGGGAAGCATGCGAAGTATGGGAGTTATGCGATACAGAAGATTTGAGTCCATGCTTCGATCCGCTCGCGGAAGATCCCTGTCCCATTCATCCCATTATTCCCATACTTCCCATTCCCCGGCGCAAAACCCTACCGCGGCGCTTCGGCCAGGAAACGCAGGGTGTAATCCATCTCCAGCTTCTCGCCCTGCTTCAACTCGATATCCTGAGAAAACAACTCCAGATTGACCTGCTCGTGCTGCGGGTACCAGCGCAGCCGGGGATACTTCACGCACGCGGGGTCGTAGGTGACCGCCATGCCGCTCTTCGCCTCGTGATTGAAGTAGGCGAAACCGCCGCCCTTTGCGCCGACGAGAATATCGTTGCCGGGCCCCGTGCTTTCCTTCCAATCCTTGTTGAACTGGACCCACGCGTCGCCCTTGGCGTAGACCGCCAGCACCTTGTCGTCGGCAGTGTTGCTGAAGGCGTTGAATTCCGAACGCGTGCGGAACTGATACAACTTCGGATCCGATCCCCGGTGTGTGACACGTGAAGTGCACACGATAGCCTCGGGCTCATCCTGCTTGAACCCCACGCTGCGCTCCACCGCGCTACCATCTTCGAGCGAGCGCGTCAGGTGAATGACGTTCCCATCGACATGCGCCACAAAAGGCGAGAACGCGTTGCTTGCGAAGCCCGCCTGCCCGACTTCATCCAGGCAGCCCTGAAGGATGTTGTCGTGGGTGATGCCCTGCAGCATGTAGCGCCTCGACGGTTTGTGAAAAAGTTCGACCATCTTGCCGTTCTGTTCGGGGAGGATCGTCATGCGCCAGACGGCATTCTCGATGCCAACCGCAGGCATTGCGGCCATCTTCTCGAGTTGTTCAAAGTAGTCGCTGGATACCTTGCTCTCGGCTACGTACGACATGTTGTACTTCTTGCACAGGGCGATATAGTGTGGGATCACCGATGCAAATCGCTCCGGCAGGTCGCGCGTGACCACGCCTCCAACGTTCCTCCAAGGTCGGCCGTTAGCGACGATCATCGCGCGATACGTGGGGATGGACGCCATCTCGACGCGTGTGCGCACGGTGTCGTTCGGCGCCAGCGCCAAGGCCTGCTGAAACAAATCAAAACCCTTCTCCACGCCTTCCGGTGTCAAGCCCAGCTCCACGGGAGAGGCCCCGCAGTTGGGATGAATGCCATGAACCTCGGCGTTGTCGTGTACGAGCTTCAGGTATTCGAGGATTACAGGCGCGGCGTTTTCGTAATGCAGGTTGCAGAATTCCTCGACGAGCGGCCAGCTCTCCAACTCCGGATTCCAGAGCGTGCGCGCCATCAGGTAATTGCGCAGATCGCACATGTCCCCCGCGTCCCCCATGGCATTGGCCTGCATGAACACGCCCTTCGCATTGTTGTCGCGGAAGAAACGGACGTTGGGTCCAATGACGCGCAGGTTGGGGAAGGGCAAGTCGTAGTACGAGAAGTTGGTGTTGTAGTTCCAAATCCACACATTGTCACTGATGGCCTTCCAATCCATGACGTCCTGACAGAATGAAACATTCTTGGGACAGTTCGGATCGTTGATGGGGTGCAGTTCGCAACACTCGATGCTGCACAACTGGATCTGCACGTTATGGCGCGGCTTGATCGTCTTGGGCGCTTTCCGTGTGTACCAATAGGCCAGCGTGCCCACCTTCACATTTGGATACGCCTTCTCGACGCGCTCCGCCACGGCATTCACGAGGGCAAGGTTGGCGCCCATCGGCGTGCCTTCGCGCTCGTTGATGGCCGCGCACTCGGGACAGCGGCAGTAGCCGTCATTGTCGTTCTGGCTGACCGTGATGTTCTCCATGGTGGGGTTGGCGGCAATCTCTTCGAGCACGCTTTGCGTGATGATGTCCAGCACTTCCGGATTCGTCACGCAGGGTTCCGTGGACTGCGCGGGGATATTGCACTTGCGCTCGCCATCAATGAGCGCGAAGTACTCGGGATGCGTCTTCCCGTACTTCTCCGGAGTGATCCATCGCGCATAGCTGTGCCCGATGAGCGTCTGGCGCGTGATGCCCCCGAGCTTTTCTTCGGGGGTCACGGTATTCACGTGGAGGCGCGCGGCGAACTGGGGGTGATCCGCGTTGGCCTTGTAGTAGCTCCAGCGGAACGAGAAGGGCGGATTGTACGTGAAGTCCAGCGGAGCGATCGGTGGGACGCTCTCGAGCGCGGGGAAATGGGTGTGGTCAGCCGTCAGAAAACGCACGCCGCAATACCGCTCGAAGAACTCGTACACCCCGTAGAGCGTGCCGCGCGAGCGACCTCCCGCGATGACCAGGTTCTCTCCATCTAACCGGATGCGCAGCGCCTCCTCGCCCATGCCGGTGGCGTCAAAGGCGATGGATGGCGCCTGGGCCGCGGCGCCGGGACCGATGTAAATCGCATGCCCGCCTGCCGGGGGCGCCGCCGCGATGGAGAGCGATTTCCCTGTAATCTGCTGATACAGCGCCTGAAACTCCTCGGCGGCGTACCGCTCGCTGGGAATGGCATCACTCGCGACCACGATGCCCCAATCCTGCATATCGGCCGGTGCAATATCCGCGGCCATCCCTGCAACCGTGGCGAACAAGAACACACTGATGGCGACGATAATCTTCATGTGAATCCCCCTGGGTGACGGCTCGCAGCGTCTGCGAAACCTGTACGAGTATCCACTTTCGTAACTCAATTCTGCAAGTTGACGCTTCATGACAGAGGACTCCTAGTTCCGGATGCAGTTAGTTTGCAGGTCAAGCGTGGACTATACACATGGGGAATCTGGGTGTATGATGGTGCCTGGGACTGGTGAAGTACCTTCTGCCGTGGGAAGATCGTGCCCTTACGCGATGCCCCGACGCCCGCACGCCGGGGAGCAGAAGGCACTGGGGAAGGGTGGGTATGCTCGATCGTGTCCTGAATGCCTATACCGAAGCCATCTACGACACAGACCGGGATCGGGCGTTTCAGGTCGTACATGATGCGCTGGCCGAAGGCGTGTCTCCGGAAGACATCGTTTTCGAGATAGTGAGTCCCTCGCTGGAAATGATGGTGAAGGCCATCAGCGAGTCCGACACCGCCAATCTCGCCCAGCACTTCCTCGCGTCGCAAATTGGGGCGGACATCACCGAGGAGATGATGGCGCGGTTTCGTCAGGCACCACGCATGGCCGGCTCGGTAGTCATCGGAACATCGCAAGGCGACTTCCATGGACTTGGCAAGCGCATCGTCGCCGGCTGCCTGAAGGCCGCTGTCATTGAAGTCATCGATCTTGGTACCAATGTGCCGCCGGAACGCTTTGTGGATGAGGCGGTCTCGCGTGACGCACAGGTCATCGCCGTATCTTCCATGATGGTACACACCGCGCGCAGCGAAAGCGGCTGCTTGGGAGTCCGGCGGATTCTCCGTGAAAGGAGGCTCGAGGACAGAATCAAAGTCGTTGTGGGTGGAGCGCCTTATCGCTTCGATCCGGAACTCTATCGCATCGTTCAAGCGGATGCCTGGGCAGCAAACGGTATCGCGGCGGGTGAGATCATTGCACGCCTCATTGAGGAGGTGCAATCGTGACGACGGCCGTACAACGCCTGGCAGACACGGCAGCGGGAAAGATGGCCGACCGTATCCCCGTGTTCTGCAATTTGCTGGACCAAGGTGCACGAGAGCTGGGCCTCCCCTTGAACGAATACTATTCACGAGGGGAATACGTAGCCGAGGGACAGCTGCGTCTCCAGAAGAAGTATGGGTATGACAATGTCTGGTGCCTTTTCTACGTCGGGAAAGAGGCGGAACTCTTCGGCTGCCGGAAGATCATCTTTGCCGAAGACGGCCCCCCGAACGTGGGGGAGATGATTCTGGAGACCTATGATGATGTCTATCGTCTTCAAGTGCCCGAAGACGTCACCTCGCATCCCGCGTTTGAGGAGACCCGGAAGTGCCTCGACATTCTGAAGCGGGAAGTGGGTGGGAAGCGCCCGATCTGCGCATACGTTACCGCCTCCATGACCCTCCCCGCGATTCTTATGGGAATGGAGAACTGGTTGGCGCTTCTGCTGAGCGGCCCGCTGGATGTGCGGGATGAACTACTCGAAAAGTGTTCCGAGTTCTTTCGGAAGCAAGTGGCCGCTCTTCGCAACGCGGGTGCTGACATCATCCTCTACTCAAATCCTTTCGGCTCGGTTGACTTTCTGCCCATGCGCATGTTTGAAATGCTTTCACTTCCCTGGATGGAGCGCGATCTGAAGCCTGTGGGGGCGGACGGCGTCGTATACTACTGCGGCGGGGCGCGACTGATCCCCGTGATCGACCGGGTCATCGAGCGCACCGGCATAGGCGCGTACTACTTGAGCCCCCTCGAAAGCGTTGCCGCCGGTAAACGCGCCATCGAAGGAAGAGCGCTTTGCGCGGGCGTGATCAATGACATCCGGATGATCGATTGGTCCCCCCAGGAAGTGCGCGAGGAGGTCAAGCGGATCCTCGCGGAGGGGATGCCCGGCGGAAGGTTCATGTTCGGAACCGTGGTCATGCCTTGGAGCATTCCAGACGCAAACATCCGCGCAATGCTCGAGGCGGCCTTTGAGTTTGGCCGGCTACAGTGACGGGGGCGAAGCTGTTATGCGCATACGGACTCTGGTGACAATCACCACCCTTCCCATAGAAGGAGCGATGGGATCACGGATGCGGGCTGCCGTAGCCGGAGTTATGCAACCTTTAGGTTGCTCTCCGTATGCCCATCTCGAATGTTCCGCGAATTGCCTGGCAGCAAGAATCACGCGAGAGGCGCGGCGGCCCACCGGCAGCGTATCTTACTCAACGCAATCCAACCAGCAACTCTCAGTGTTTTGAAAACGATAGCGGGGGATTAGGACGTGTCCGAGGCAGCGGGAATAGCACAAAGCGGTCCAGAGAGGCGTGAAGCGCGTTTACGCAAGCTGGCTCAAGACAAGGCGAACATTCATCTGATCATGAATCTGATGACTTCCCTCGCCTCGGTCGAAGGACTGGAGAACACTGTCGCCGCCATGTTCCGCATCGTGCTTGAGCATGTAGGGGGCACGAACCTGTCCATCCACTACCGAATCGATTCGAACGTGTACTATGTGGATCTCCTTGGGGAACGTAAGCAATTGGTGCGCGTTGAGGATCCCCTCGTCCAGCGGGTATTCGAAACGGGTGAGTTCCTGGAGCACAAGCACGATTTCCGCGATACCAAGATGACCACGCCTGAGTTTACCCAAGCAAGTACATGGGTCTTTCCGCTAAAGGTCGGACCCGAGTTCATCGGTGTTTTCAAGATCGACAGCATGCATGTTCTCGCAAGGGATCTCTTGCCTTACCTCCCCACGTTCTTCAACTACGCCGCCCTGCTCTTGAAGAACGAGATTCTTGGCGACACCCACCTGAGCAAGGCCTATGCATTGCTGGAGAGGGAGGTGGAAGCGCGCGCGCGTGCCGAGAAGGATCTCCTTCAAGCCAAGGCCAACCTCGAAGTCACCGTGGAACAGCGCATGGCTGAGTTCCGTCACCTGAATCGTCTCTACAACGTATTGAGCCACGTGAACCAGACCACAGTTCTGGCCGCCTCGCGCGAGGACCTACTCACGGAAGTCTGCCGCATCTCGGTTGACCTCGGCGGGTTCCATCTGGCCTGGATTGGCTGGGTGCACTGGGACACGCTTGAAGTGACGCCCGTTGCCAGTGCCGGCACGCCACTCGACTACGTAGCGAGCTTGAGAGTCTCCGTCCGTGACTGTCCCGAGGGTCGCGGTCCCTCGGGTAGCGCGGTACGCGAAGGGAAGACGAGCGTCACCAATGACTTTCTCGCCGACCCTCGAACGGCGATCTGGCACGAGGCCGCGGTGAGGGCCGGTTTCCTTTCTTCAGCGGCAGTGCCTATTTTCCAGGGTGACCGGGTGGCTGGTGTCCTTTGTGTCTACTGCGCGGAAAAGGAGATGTTTCACTCCAAAGAGGTCGCGCTGCTGGAGGAAATTGCAGCCGCGGTCACCATGGGATTGGGCCGTATTGAAGCGGAGACTGCGCGCAAGAGAAGCAGCGCTGCGTTGCGCGCGAGCGAGAAGCGGTTCCGTGTCCTGTTCGACAACTCGCCCGTACCTATCTGGGAAGAAGACCTTTCGGATGTTAAGATCCTTCTCGACGGACTCAAATCACAGGGCATCGCTGACTTGAATGCCTTCCTGACGGAGCACCCCGAGGTGCTACGCAGGTGCGCCGGGCTCGTGCGAGTCACGGAGGTCAACCAGGCCGCCGTGCAGTTGCACGAGGCGTCATCGAAAGAGGACCTGCTCTCGGGACTGGGCGCGGTTTTTGCCCCTCAATCTTATGTGACGTTTCAGCACGCCTTACTCTCGCTCTGGAGCGGCGTTACGCCCGTTCAGGCAGAGGGAACCGTACAGACGCTTGCCGGCGCGGAAAAACATGTGAGCTTGTATTGGTCGCTGGTGCCGGGTCAGGAACAGACGCTCTCCAAAGTGTTGGTCTCTGTAATCGATGTGACCGAGCGCCGATTGACCGAGCGCCAGTTGACTCTGCTGGATTTCGCACTCGACCATGTGCGAGAAGCCGCCTTTCTGACAGACGAGAATGCGCGGTTCCTCTATGTGAATGAAGAAGCATGCCGTGCCTTGGGATATACACGTGAGGAGCTTCTTCAATTGACCGTGTCCGATATTGACCGCGACTTTCCGCAGGCGCGTTGGTCCAGCCACTGGGACGATATTCGGAAACGGCACTCGCTCACTTTTGAAAGCCGCCATACCACCAAGGATGGCCGGAGCTACCCCGTCGAGATCAGTGCCAACTTCTTCACCTACGAGCTCGTAAGCTACAACTTGGCGCTGGCCCGCGATATCACTGTACGAAAGCAACTGGAACAGGATCATATCACTCACCTCCGCTTCCTCGAGAGTATGGATCGGGTGAATCGCTCCATCCAGGGCGCGAGCACCCTGGAGGAGTTGATGGTCAACGTCCTCGATGACACGCTTTCCATTCTGGGGGCCGACCGTGCCAGTCTGTGCTACCCTTGCGATCCGAATGCCGATTCCTGGAACGTGCCAATCGAACGTACGAGGCCGGAGTACCCCGGTCTCCTCGCCCTCGGAATAGACGTTCCAATGTTGCCGGAAGTCAAACGGACTTTTGGTGCACTGTTGGCGTCCGGAGATCCTGTTCCCTTTGGTCCAGAGGCGGCCGAGCCTCTTCCGGAGGCAATCGCCAAGGAGTTCAGCATACAGTCCCAACTCGGTATGGCGGTCTACCCCAAGGTGGACTTCCCCTACATGTTTGTGGTGCATCAATGCTCGCATCCCCGTGTCTGGAGCCGGGAGGATAGACGCCTTTTCCAGGAAGTCGGGCGACGTTTGGGAGACGGCCTGACCAGCCTGCTCACGCAGCGCAACCTGAGAAAGAGCGAAGAACTGTACAGGTCATTTGTCGCCGCATCTCCAGATGGCGTTGTTGTCGTCGATGGACACGGAAGAATCGCGCTTGCGTCCCCTCGCATATACGAAATGCTGCGGAGAAGTCCCGACCGAAGTCTCACAGGATCTCACGTCGTCGAGTGGGTTGCCCAGGCGGACAAGGAACGCTTGCTGACCGACGTGGCCAGTGTGGAACGTGGGGAAATCATCGTGGGAGCGCAGTATACGCTCACCCGAGACGACGGATCGCTTCTGTACGTTGACATAAGCGGAGCCTCCTTAGGCGGCGGAGAGGGCGCCACCAACGGAATTGTCGCCATCGTGCGTGACGCGACTGCGCGACGACAGGCGGAGGAAAGGGTCAGCCGGTTGGCCGCCATTGTCCAATCATCGGACGATGCAATCATCGGGAAGTCTCTCGACGGGGTTATCACAAGCTTCAACCGGGGCGCCGAAAACCTCTACGGATATGTTGAGCGCGAGGCGGTCGGTCGTGCAGTTTCCATGTTAGTTCCTGACGAGCACGAAGATGACATTGCGCATATCCTCGAAACGATACGATCGGGAGGGAGAGTTGACCACTACGAGACCGTCCGCAAAAGGAAGGACGGCGCGCTGATCCACGTTTCGCTCACCGTCTCGCCGATAATGGATCTCCAGGGCAGTGTCGTGGGCGCGTCAGCCATTGCACGCGATGTCACCAGTCACAAGAGGGCGGAGAACATCCGCAAGGCACGTCTCCACCTGTTGGAGTTTGCCGATTCCCATTCCGTGGAGGAACTCCTGACGGCGACACTGGACCGGATCGAGGCGCTGACCGGCAGCTCGATAGGCTTCTACCACTTCATGGAGGAGGACCAGGAAACGCTCACCCTGCAGAACTGGTCTACAAATACCTTGAGCAGCATGTGCACGGCGGAGGGCAAGGGCAGTCACTACCCCGTAACGCAAGCGGGAGTCTGGGTGGACTGCGTCCATGAGCGCCGCGCCATCATTCATAACGACTACGCGACACTGCCACACAGGAAGGGTATGCCCGAGGGCCACGCGCCCGTGATTCGCGAGGTGGTTGTGCCTGTCTTCCGCGGCAACCTTATCACAGCCATCGTGGGTGTGGGCAATAAGCCCGGCGAATACGACGATTCCGATGTCGAGATAGTGTCCCAACTCGCCGACCTCTCCTGGGATATCGTCGAGCGCAAGCGCGCGGAGGAGAAGCTACGGAGAACTGCCGAGGAATGGCAGGTGACCTTCGACTCCATAGCGGACATGGTCTCAATACAAGCTGCGGACGCTACATTGATCCGGGTGAATGAGGCTTACGCGCGCACCTTTGGCACGACTCCTGAAGCACTCCTGGGGAAGAAGTGCTTCGAAGTCGTCCATGGGACTACGTGCCCCATTCCGCAGTGCCCGCACCAGCGCACCGTCCATGGGGGCACAGCCACTGTGGAGGACGTCTGGGAGCCCAATCTGGGGGTCTATCTCGAGGTTTCGACCGCGCCCATTTTCGATGCGAAAGGGCAGGTTACGGGCTCCATACATATCGCAAAGAACATCACGGAGCGCAAGAAAGCGGAGGCATCGCTTCGGCGTTCCGAGGAAGAGAAGACGGTCCTGAATACGATCGCTAATGTTTTCCTGACCATCCCCGACGAGGAGATGTACACGGCGGTTCTCGACATTGTGGTTCGGGTCACGGCGAGCCCCTTCGGCATGTTTGGATATATCTCAGAGGCGGGCGACCTGGTCCTTCCCAGTTTCACCCGGACCATTTGGAAAGAGTGCCAAGTCCCGGACAAGTCCCTTACCTTCCCCCCATCCACCTGGGGCGACAGCCTCTGGGGGAGGTGCATCCGTGAGAAGACAGCCTTTATGTCGCGTGGCCCTTTTCACACCCCCGGTGGGCACATTGCCATATCTGGATTTCTTACAGTTCCAATCGTGTTTGGGCAGAAGACGATCGGTCTGATGGCCGTTGCCAACAAGGAGGGCGGGTACGATGACGAAGACATGGAGATCCTGCGGCGCATAGTCACCTACATCGCGCCGATCTTGAACGCACGGCTGCAGCGAGATGTCCACGAGCGGAATCGCCTGGAAGCCGAGGAGGAGATTCGCACGTTGAACGCGGACCTCGAGCAGCGGGTGCGCGAGCGGACCTTCCAGCTCGAAAGTGTCAACAGGGAACTCGAAGCATTCAGCTACTCGGTGTCACACGATCTGAGAGCGCCGCTGCGCCATCTCACAGGATTTGTAAGCCTGTTGCTCAGGCGGACGCCCGCCGGCCTTGACGAAAAGAACCTGCACTACCTGAACGTGATTTCCGCTTCCGCGGCGGAGATGGGTAAACTGATTGACGATATCTTGTCATTCGCCCGCATGGGGCGCGTGGATATGACGAAGAGCCGCGTGGACATGCAGGAACTCGTCCAGGCTGTTCTGCTTCTGTTTCAGCACGATTTGGAGCGACGGGATATTGTGTGGTCGGTCGGGCCGCTTCCCTGCGTTTACGGATCCCCAGAGATGCTGCGCACCGTCATGTCCAACCTGATTTCCAATGCCATCAAATTCACGTCCAAGCAGCCGCACGCCCGGATAGAAATTGGGCAGTTCTCCGTAGATGACAGTGAGGATGTCTTCTACGTGCGTGACAATGGCGCGGGGTTCGACATGAATTACGCCGACAAGCTGTTTGGGCTGTTTCAGCGCCTTCACCGCATGGATGAGTTTGAGGGCACTGGGCTCGGGCTCGCCAATGTGCATAGAATAGTCCAGCGCCACGGGGGAAGGACGTGGGCCGAGGGGGCCGAAGGAGCTGGCGCCACGTTCTACTTCTCCCTGCCGCGGATTGTGGGAGGTTAAGCGATGGCCAATGGACTCCGGCGCGTTTTGCTCGTTGAGGACAGTCCTCATGACATTGAGATGACGCTCGATGCATTGGCTGAGTATCGCATCTCAAATCTCACGGACATTGCGCGTGATGGGAAGGAAGCACTCGACTATCTCTATCGAAGGGGGAGATTCGCAAGCCGGCCCGAGGGCAATCCTGTCGTGATTCTTCTCGACATCAAGCTGCCGAAGATAGATGGCATTGAGGTCCTCAGGATCATCAGGTCCGATGAACTCCTCCGGTTGATTCCGGTTGTGATCCTCTCCTCATCTCGGGAAGAGAAGGATCTCGCCTCAGGCTACGAGCTTGGGGCGAACGCTTACGTTGTGAAGCCCGTCGATTTCCACGGCTTTGTTGAGGCCGTCAAAACGTCGGGACTATTCTGGGCCATATTCAACGAACCTCCGCCGCGGAGCTTGGCGTAAGGAGAAGGGCATGGGCACACGGGTGACCATACTGAATCTCGAGGACAGCCCAAACGATGCGGAACTGAATCAAGTCACACTCGAGGCGGAGGGTATCGAGTGCGATGTGACGCGCGTGGAGACGCGCGCGCAGTTTGTCGCCGCAATGGAACAGGGCACGTTCGATCTCATTCTCGCAGACTATTCCCTTCCGGGCTTTGACGGCCTGCGGGCATTGGAACTGGCTCTTGAGCGGATTCCAGATGTCCCCTTCATATTCGTCAGCGGCGCCTTGGGCGAGGAGGTGGCCATCGAAGCTCTCAAGCGGGGGGCCACGGATTACGTCCTCAAGGACAAACTATCGCGGCTCGGCCCCGCCGTGCGAAGGGCGCTGAACGAACGGCAGCAGCGGATGGAGCGCGAGCGTGCCGAAAAGGCCCAACGGGAGCAAAGCGAGTTTCTCCGGAATGTCTTCGAGTCCGTCGCGCACCCCTTCTATGTGGTAGATGTGCGCAATTACGAAGTGATCATGGCCAATTCGGCGGCGCTGCGGCCCGGTAGTGAGGATCGAATCTTCTGCTATGCGCTGAACCACGGACGGTCGCAGCCGTGCGAGGGGGAGGATCATCCCTGCCCGTTAATGGCGACCGTGGCGACAAAGATGCCCACAGTCGTTGAACACAGGCATGAGGGCGTCGATGGCATGCCCAGGATCGTGGAGGTTCACGGATACCCCGTTCTGGATGAGCGCGGCGAGGTGAGTCAGATGATCGAGTATTGCGTTGACATCACCGACCGCCGCCGTCTCGAAGTAGCCATGCGTTCGATCCTGGAAGGAACGTCATCCGTGGTGGGAACAGGGTTCTTCCGCAGGTTGGTGTCGAACCTGGCGCGCGCCCTCAGCGTTCGTTACGCGGAGGTGGCGGCGGTAGACGCAAGCGCCCATCGCGCGCGGACGCTGGCTATCTGGGCTGGCGATGCACATGCGGATGACTTCGAGTACGACCTGGCAGGCACTCCCTGCGAAAACGTCACCCAGAAAGGCTTTTGCCTCTATCCGAGCAATGTCCAGGCGTTGTTTCCCAGCGATTTCCTGCTCGCCCAAATGGGTGTGGAGAGCTACATGGGAGTGCCCCTGAGGGCCTCCAGCGGGGAGACCCTCGGGCTCCTGGCCGTCATGGATGACAAGCCGTTGCCCAACGCACTCCAGGCCGAGAGCCTGCTGCGCATCTTCTCTGCGCGCGCGGCCACTGAATTGGAGCGCCAACTCGCCGAACAAGCCCTTGCCCGTCTGGCAACGGTCGTTGAACAGGCGACCGACGATATCATTATCACGGATGACGCAGGCCTCATCACCTATGTGAATCCCGCATTTGAGCGCACGCTCGGCCACGCTCGCAAGGATATCGAGGGGTGTTCCGCGCAAATTCTTCAGAATGATGCCCAGAGCGAGGCGTTTTACCACAATGTTTACAGGACGGTTTCCCGGGGTTCGATTTGGACCGGACGTATAACGAACCGCCGAAGGGACGGTAGCCTCGTAGACGAGGACGTCGTTGTGTCACCGATTCGGGATCCGGCCGGCAAACGAATCGGGTACGTGGCCATCATGCGCGATGTGACGGAGCGGCTGCAGTTGGAGGCCCAACTCCGTCAGGCCCAGAAGATGGAGGCTATCGGGACTCTCGCCGGCGGCATCGCGCACGATTTCAACAACATCCTCGCCGCGGTCAACGGAAACCTCGAACTGGCCTTAGATGACGCCCCAATCGAACTGACGGACTTGCGAGAATCCCTCTTGGGCGCGACGAATGCGTCCACGCGAGCGGCGGACTTGGTCCGCCAGATCCTCGCGTTCAGCCGGCAAGGCCAGCCGGAGCGCAAGCCGATGCCGCTTGCCCCGCTGGTCAAGGAAACGGTGAAATTCCTGCGCGCGTCCATCCCGGCGACGATCGAGATAGAGTGCCGTATCCTCTCCGAATCCCTGGCCGTGTTCGCGGATGCCACGCAGATGCATCAGATTGTCATGAATCTGTGTACAAATGCTTATCACGCGATGCGCGATCGGGGAGGCAAGCTGACCGTGGAACTTGTCGAAGTGGATGGGAAGAACGACGGGTCTTCAAATGTCCCTCCGGAATCCATGGCGAGGCTCACGGTACGCGATACGGGCATGGGAATGGACGCCGCCACCATGTCGCGCATTTTCGACCCCTTCTACACCACCAAATCTCAAGGCGAGGGTACTGGCCTGGGTCTGGCCGTTGTGCACGGAATCGTGGAGAGCCACGGGGGAAGCATTCGTGTCACCAGTGAGGTCGGTCTTGGCTCCAGTTTCGAGGTTTGTCTACCCGTGTGGCGCGGTGAACCTGCCGTTGAAGAGGTCTCCGCAGTGAGGACTGCGCCGCTTGGGCACGGAGAACAAATCCTGGTGGTCGATGACGAGGAATCCATCGTCACTGTCACCCGCCGGCGCCTTTCCCGCCTCGGCTATCATGTAATCGCCTCGACTGATAGCCGGGCGGCGCTTGGCTCCTTCAAGCTGAATCCTGGTGTATTCGACGTGGTGATCACCGATCAGACGATGCCGCATATGACGGGACTCGAGATGGCGATGGAGATGCTCCGGCTTCGCCCGAACTGCCCCGTCATCCTGTGCACGGGATACGGCGAACGAAAGACCGAGGAACTGGCCAGAAGCTGTGGTGTGCGGGACATTCTCCGAAAACCCATTACCACGCAGGTTCTCGCAACAGCCATCAACCGGGCCTTGAAGACTGTTGATGACAAGAATGGCGCGTAGGAGTTAACTCAGGATGTCTCGAATTCTAATCGTCGACGATGATGACGGATTTGCCAGCATGTTGTCGCGTGCCATCATGCGGCTGGGCCATGAAGTGGCCTGCGTGGGCACGCGCCATGACGCGCTCAGCGCTTCGGGCGCCTGTCCGTACGATGTCATTTACCTGGATGTGAATTTGCCAGATGGGAACGGGCTGGAGATTCTGCCCAGAATCCGTGAACTCCCTTCCCGGCCGGAGGTGATCATTATCACGGGATCGGGTAGTCCGGACGGGGCGGAACTGGCGATGAACTACGGCGCGTGGGACTACGTGGCCAAGGCGACGTCCAATGACGCAATGACACTGCCCCTAATCAGGGCCTTACAGTATAGGGACGTGCGGGGCGCCTTGAAATCGAGGGTCTTCGACCGAAGCAGACTAGTGGGCAATTCGCCGTGCCTCAATCTCTGTCTCGAAGCCGCCGCCCAAGCGGCCGATAGCGATGCCAGCGCTCTCATCACTGGAGAAACGGGCACTGGCAAAGAGATCATCGCGACGCTGATCCATGAGAACAGCGCACGGAGAAGCGGAAACTTCGTGGTGGTGGACTGTGCGGCACTTCCGGAGAATCTGGTGGAGAGTATACTCTTTGGTCATGTGAAAGGTTCGTTCACGGGCGCGGAACGTGACCGGGAAGGGCTCATCCAGCAGGCACACAACGGCACGCTCTTCCTCGATGAGGTTGGCGAACTGCCCGAGCATCTACAGAAGTCCTTCTTGCGCGTCCTTCAGGAGCGGCGTTTCCGGCCCGTGGGAGGCCAGCAGGAGTGCTTCAGCGATTTCCGGCTTCTTGCGGCAACAAACCGCGATCTCAACCAGTTGGCTGGCGAAGGCCGTTTTCGGAAAGACCTGCTATATCGCATCTGCGTGCTGACGGTGCAAGTGCCTCCTCTTAGATGCCGCAGGGAGGATATCAAAACGATTGCGATTCACCGCATTCACAAGCTGTGCGACGAGTGTCATGTTGCCGCAAAGGGCTTCTCGCCCGAGTTCTTCTCCGTGCTGGAGGCGTACGATTGGCCGGGAAACGTCCGCGAACTCCTCCACACACTGGATCGCGTCTTTGCCGTTGCGGGAAGTGACTCGGTTCTTTATCCCAAGCACCTGCCGACGGGGCTGCGGATCAGCGCAATGCAGAATCAGGCGCAGGGGGAGGCGCCGACTGACGGGCGGGTCCAATCTCCGGTGGCCCCGGTGAAGACGATTCAACCCATGAGGAGTGTCCGGGACGCGGCAATTGCGGCGGCCGAAGAGCAGTATCTCAACGATCTGCTCACCTTTACTCAAGGCGATATTCAGGAAGCATGCCGGGTGGCGGAACTTTCTCCGTCCCGGCTTTACGAGTTACTCAAGCAATACAATATCCCCAGAAAAGCATACCCGTCTTAATCGCCGGCATGCGGACTTTCCCTGTCCACTTTCCGCTCTCACGGGAAACTGTCCGCCCGCGCCGGAAACTCTGAAGCAGATCGACCTCCCAGATCCCCCTTTCATCAAAGGACTAACCGCGCAAGCACCCACAAATCCTTGACTTAGCGAAATCCCTCGTCACGGGCACGGACCTTGCTCCCCTGTGGTCGTGGGCCGGAGCCCCAACTTGAACCGGGCGATCGAAGCCTCGGGGCGAGGAGAGGATTGAAGCCATGCATGTCGTAGTTCACAGTCCGCTGCTTGATGAGACGCGAGAGCGAATTCTCAACGCGGTCACCATGGCAGGTCCCGCGCTGACTGTTGAAACCCTTCCCGAAGTGCAGGATCTGCCCACGAGGTTGCTGAATACCGAGGCTGAGGTTGGTCTGCTTGTCATACGAATCGTCGACAGGCACCACGTGAAGCAACTCTTTCAGTTTCGGGAGCAGGTCCGGCAGGTTCGTGTGGTGATGCTTATCCCCGCTATGGATCACGACACAATCGCGCTCGCCCATAGCTTCCATCCGCGGCTGATTCTATGCGGAGCAAGCAGTCTTCACGAACTCACTGCGGTACTGCGCAAGTTGATCGGCGCGCGGGACGGCAGGAGTGCCACGGGGTCCACAGCACGTTCAGCAGGGATTTCTTCCAGAGATACCCGGCAGACGCGCGCGGTTATGGACACACCTGCGAGAGCCTTGGCCGCGCCAAGCGGAGATGAGATAACTCCCGGAACAACGCCCGACATCGGCGAATAGGAGAACGGTCATGAGTGAAGCATTGCTGGAGCGACAGCCTGTGCCGCTGGTTCAGGCTGGGAAGTTCCTGACCTTCAGAGTGGGTGGAGAAAGCTACGGCTTGGAGATTCTGAGGGTACAGGAGATCATCGGGATGATGGCGGTCACTCACGTGCCGCGGACACCCGAATATGTGCGCGGTGTCATCAATTTACGTGGAAAGGTCATTCCCGTGATGGAACTGCGTCTCAAGTTCGGGATGGAGGGGCAGGAGGACACCCCACGCACCTGCATCATCGTGGTGCAGGTCCATCGCGGGGGGCTTCCCATCACGATGGGGGTGATTGTGGACGAAGTCTCAGAAGTCCTGGACATTAGCGCGTCACAACTGGAGCCGCCACCTTCGTTCGGTCTGCATATCGATACGGAGTTCATTCTCGGAATGTGCAAGGCCGGTGAAAAGGTCATCTTGCTGCTCGACGCCGATCGCGTACTCAGTGGCAAGGAGATGGATGCCGTAGCAGGTCTCGGTGAGGACGGGTAAGACTGACAACGGTTCGTGCCGTAATCAAAGCCGCGTGTAAGCACAGCGGCTCATGCGAGGAGGTAGATCGATGTTTACAAATCGAAGTCTCGGGACAAAAATTGGGATTGGGTTCGGCCTGCTCCTCATCGCCCTCGTGGCCATAGGGCTGGCCGGCGTGTGGAGTGTCCGCAGCGTCAATGGGTATGTGAATGAGATTGGCGTAGTCAGGCTCCCCAGCGTGGAATCGCTACTTGTCATGAGTGAGAACCAGATTGGAGTTGAAAGCGCGGAGAACGCGCTCCTGTGCGCCAATATGGACAAAGCCGAACACGACGCGCTGTATGGCGAGTTCGACGAGTACAAGAAGGCCATAGACGACGCGTGGAAGATTTATGAGCCTCTTCCGCAAACCCCCGAAGAGGCAGAAACCTGGAAGAAGTTCGTGCCCGCGTGGGACAAATGGTGGGCGGACCATGAGACCTATGTGTCGATGGTCAGAGAACTCGATGCGACGGGAATCCCCGATCCGCCCGTTATCGAGCGAAACATTCAGCAATTCAGGGGCGATCACCACAAGCTCGAGATGGCGGCTACGAAGCTGGCATTGACCGGCGCTGAATTGACCGGAGGTGACGACGCCTCGGCCTGCAATTTCGGTAAATGGCTCGCCTCCTATGAGACGAACAATCCCGTTATCCAGCAATGCCTGAACGATATCCGCCCCAATCACGAGCACTTCCACGCCTGTGTTCACCAGGTAAAAGAAGCCGCCACCTCGGGGAACAGGGATGGCGCGCTGGCCATCATCCATGGCGAGCTTGCCGGCGCAGCCCAAAAGACCTTTGCGGAATACGATAAGATCCTGGCCGAAGCGGGCCGGGCGCGGGAAGTTCGCGACAAGATGCTGGCGCAGAAGCTTGAGGTGAATGACGCATCAGGGGCTGAGGTTCAGGGCCTTCTGGGTACGCTCGTGGACATCAACACGCACGTCGCCAAGGACTCCGTGGAAGCGGGGGCGAAGATGGGAGCGCGAGCGAGCGTCACCATGATCGCGACGATTATTTCCGGTGTCGTTGTAGGCGTCCTCTTGGCATTTGCCATCACCCGCTCAGTAACCAAGTCGATCGGCGCCGTGATTGCCGGTCTGACGCAAGGATCGGTACAGGTGGAGAGCGCATCCTCCCAGGTGGCGTCATCCAGCCAGGCCATGGCGGAGGGAGCCAGCGAGCAAGCGTCCAGCCTGGAGGAAACGTCTGCTTCGCTCGAGGAAATGGCATCGATGGTCCGCCAGAACGCGGACGGTGCGAGACAGGCACGCGGGATGGCCGATGACGCGCGCGGCGCCGCGGACAAAGGCCGGGAGGCCATGACCCGGATGTCGAACGCCATCATCGAGATCAAGAAATCCTCGGATGAGACGTCGAAGATCATCAAGACCATCGACGAGATCGCTTTCCAGACCAATCTCCTCGCGCTGAATGCCGCGGTCGAAGCGGCGCGTGCCGGTGACGCGGGCAAGGGATTCGCCGTGGTGGCCGAAGAAGTGCGCAACCTGGCGCAACGAAGTGCCGAAGCTGCGAAGAACACCTCCGCACTGATCGAACAAGCGCGCAACAATGCGGACAACGGTGTCTCCGTGTCGACCGAGGTGGCATCGATCCTCGAGGAAATCGCCAGCGCCGCGGAGAAGGTCGCGCAATTGGCGGGTGAAGTATCTGCCGCCACGGAAGAGCAGTCAAAGGGCATCGAGCAAGTAAACACCGCCGTGGCCGCAATGGATCAGGTAACGCAGTCGAATGCGGCAAGTGCGGAAGAGGCGGCCTCGGCAAGCGAAGAGCTTTCCGCGCAGGCCAAAGAACTCAACGAAATGGTAGGCACATTGACCTCGATTGTGTCCGGCATGTCCAAAAACGGGAAGCACAACGGCCACGTGGAAGTTCGCTCTCGTGAGCGTCGCAGCGCCCTCGCATCACCCTCGTTGCCCGGGACCTTACGTGCCTCGATGCCGCGGCGTGCAGCGCAGGACAGAGTAAAGGCATTGGCCCTCCATGGAGGCCAGGGAGAAAAGGCCCTCGCGCCGGAATCCGTGATACCACTTGACGATGATGATTTGCGTGATTTCTAGGACCCCAATCCTGGACCGGCCGATTCGGCGGGCGCTGTTCCGACGCATGGAGCGGAACGCGCCCGCCCGGCCATGTCACAACGCCGCGGGCGTGGGACATCCATCCTAACAGTGCTTCGCCGCGGCGATAGGAATCTCGGCGCGCATTGGCAGGACGAAAGACGATGCCCGTCTTGTTCTACTGCCCTTGTGCGTCGATCACAACTCCCGCTACAGATATCTCCCGCGTGGTGCATATTGTGATAGACTTACTCCCGTAAGTAAGAGGTGGCATGTCAGATCCACCCTGCACTCAGATTTGGCCATTGACCTTGGTAGCGGGAGTGTAAGTCATTGGGAGACAATGATAATCCCCAACTCGATCTCGCCGAGTATCTCACACGGCAGAAGTTCATCCTCCTGGCAGTCATGCTGCTACTGTCCGGCGTTTTTGGGGTTCTGGACAGCGTCTTTGCTTCAACTCCTGGTTGGGCGAAGTCTTTGTTTATGTTGGACACGCTTTCGTTCATGTTCTGCTTGTTGCTGTGGTGCGGGTGCGATGCGCAGTTGCGAGGCTTCACCCTGGGCCGTGGGCTACGCTGGACCATCTTCCTCATCGCGCTCGTGGGCTTTCCCATCTATGCGTTCAAATCACGGGGCCGGAACGGTTGGTCGCTGGTGCTTCTGGGCGCGTTGTTCTTCTTGATGCTGGCGGTCGTTTCCGCAGGGGCGGGCTGCCTCACCGATGTGGTGAGAGGTGAACCGGATTGACCACGCTGCCGACCGCGGCTTAATGAAACTCTGATCCGTTCTGAAGGAGGGTAATCTGTCGATGCGAGACACCATTGAGACGATCCGGGCACAGTTTGGGAAGGTACCGCGGAGTTTCGGGTTTCTCGCGCGGCGCTATGTAAGGATCAAGCCCCCGAACTGGATGGATTCCGACGATGATTTGATGGAGATTTACCGGCAACAGGATCTGCTGATCCGGGAAGGCGAAATCGTATGGGCCGCAGTTGTGCAAGCGAACGAATTGCTCTTTGACAAAGGTCCCGAGGATCATCCCGCGATGGTCGTCTACTGTCCAGATCGTTCGGTTGACTCGCGCCCCGAGTGGCTTGGAGAACTTGCATCGTATCTCTTCGATCTCAAGAACACAACGCCACAGGACGCAGGCGAGCGTCAGTTGGCGGACATGATCACTGATGAGTTGGAGCGGGGCCTGGGGTGGACAGTGCCGGCCAGCATTACCGGAGGCATGGTAGTCCGCTCGACATCAGTAATGGTCATTCGCCGTCACCTGCCGGGAGGGGTGCTCGCAGAGACTTTTCTGCCTCTACTTATCCACCCGGACACTGTCGCTACGATGATCGTGCCTTACAAGTATTGGCCTGGCCGAGCCGATGCGAGGTCAGAAAGCCGCAATTGAGCTGCAGATCCCGCTCATCGTATGGGGCCTTCAGCAATCGCCTGGTCAGCATTCCTTGCCCAAGGGCACTTGGGCAAGGCAGGTGTTGTCGCCGGCACGGTTCAAGTGACGACGATGCGTGCCAGTTCCGTTTACCGTATCGGAATCCCGACCTTCTTCATCGCCACGATGTGCACGGGGCCCAGGAGGCCGGAGGCGGGGAGGGGTTTGAAGCCGGCGGGGCCGCGGAAGTGTTCGGTGAAGGGCGTGGTGCCGCTTCCGTAGTGCGGCACGAGGTCTTCGGGGACGGGCACCGGTTCGGTCAAACTGCTGGCGCGGTTGATGTCCGTGTTGGTCACGCGGACGACGAGGCGGTTCTGGCCGCGGCGCGCGGATTTGGTGATATCCAGAGTCTGCCCGCGCATCCAGGTGGTTCCGATCTTGGTGCCGTTCAGTTCGACGACGGCCACATTGCCCACGCGGCCCAAATCTAAAAGTAGTTCGAGTCCGGACGCCAGATACTCCTTGGGTAACGTGAAACTCGTCTCATACCGGCCCGTGCCGCTGAAATGTTTCGTGGCGGGGTCCTCTGTCCAGGAGATAAGCTGCGTGAGCGTGCGCTCAACTTTATCGAGACCGTGGCCCTCAAGAGACATCTGCCACGCGCAGTCTATTCTGAGAGGTGCGGGGATGCCGCGCACCGTGGCTGAGCATGTCTTTGATCCGCCTCCGGCGCTCATGACGACAAAATGTTCGCCGTTGTCGCTGCACAGGGCCTGTACCGCGTCTTGCGTAATATCGGCTATTTGGGTGAAGTTGCTTTGCTCAACGCGTGGGGATTCCTCGCCGGATTCGAAGAGCACGAACGTGGACTCATATGGTGCCAACTTGAGCGGAAGCTCGATGCCGTCCTCGACAGTCCGGTATTGCCAATGACGCGCGATGGCTCCGGTATAGGGATTCCAGCGCCACGGGACTTTGCCTTGCACACGAAACGTCAGAGGGATAGTGCTGGCTACTTGCTGAATGTTGCTCACGAAGTAGATGTCCGTGTCATCGAGCACACGATGGACAAAGGTCAAGCCATTGTTCTCGCGTAGTCCTTCCTGGGCAAAGTCGATGCCCAGATCTGGCGTCACATGCTCACGCAGCGAATTCACGAATGGATCGAGCATGCTGCTGCGCGCATCCAGAATGTCCTGTCGGTTGATGACCAGCTTGATGCAGTGCGTGCGGCCTTTCCCGTAATCCCTGGGCCCGGTGCCGTTATCGCCGGCCGGCGCCGCGAACATCTCGCTCACGATGGTGCGCACCTGAGCATCGTTTGTCGCACAGTCCGTCAATCCGGTGGCGCTGTCGGGAACGCGTTCGAGTGCAATGACGACTCCGCCGTCCTGCACGAACTGCTGCACCTTTTGCAGTGTCGCCAGGGGTATGGCTTGGATGTTCGGGAGAATGAGCACACGATAGGACATGCCGCCGGCGCGGATCCTCCCCGAGCCAAGGTCCGCGTGATGTTGCAGAACATCGTCGTTAATCAGGTCAAAGTCATAGCCATTGGCCGCGATCAGCTTTCCTAGGTCGCCCCAATAGAATTCCCGCGTCCACTTGCGCGCATTCTTCACATCGAGCGTCCACTGATTCGCGAGGGGAGAATAGATTGCGATGTCCTTTTGCGGATGTCCGAGCCGCAGCAGGTAACAACACCGTGCGAGGTAATCGGCGAGCAAGCGGTAATGTTGCCACCAGACATTCGTGTGATTGAGCACAACCTCCCAGGGCAGGGCACGCGAAGGCGCGATCTCGCGCTCGGGTGTATAGCAGTAGAGGTGGTTGTAGAACTGGTTGGCGCCCGCGCACAGGAATCCATCGCTGGCGATCTTCAGCTCTTCCAGGGTCGCGCGATACAGCTCCCAATGGGCGAAGGTGTATGCCTCGACGCCGACGACATTCCGGCCATACTGATTGGCTCCGGATGCGACGTAGCGGCGGGGCCCGATGCGTGTGTCAAACCAGGGTACTGCGTCCTTTTCGCCAGGGGTGACTTCCATGAAAGGAAGGTCTACCGCGCCGGTGTTTTCCAATGTGTCCGTGGTAAACCCATAGGGTTCCATGCTGGCCTTCACGTGATGCTCATGGCACCAATTCACAAAGGTCTCGACGAATATCTCCATCCCGGCGTGGTGCAGAAAGTCATTCACGTCGTAGGTGATCTTGGGAGAGATGTCGCCCACAGGCCACCACAGGGCGGGAAGGTATTTCGCGATATCATAGCCTTTATATTGGCTGAACTCGGCCATGAGGCCATCGCTCCAGTAGAAGCCATTAGGCAGACTCGCCATTTCAAAACTGTCGCAGTGCAGAGCCTCCACCGTCTTGCCGAACTCATCGCCAACCGCCTGATAGAACTTGCCGCCGATGAAATCGCAGTAGTGCTTCATGGCGGTCCGGTTGAAATGATCGACGCACCAGTGATCCTGTCCGAAGTCCTTGGCTATGGTGCGCTGCCCGGTTGGCTTCAGCCAGAAGGCCATGATGCGCCACGTGCCTGCGGGCGCCTGCCATACGAGCGTGGTCCCTTTGACGCGCGCGGTAAGATCGACCAGCGAGTCGGCTTCAATCATGCCCTCGACCACTTTACCCGCGACGACGGCCACGAGTTTGTCTACATCGGGAATATCGGCGACCTGGATCTCACCGCGATGGTCGGATGCTTTTACGAACTTGGGCAATTCACCGGAAAACGCCTGCGGCCCCGTCAATTCCAACGATGCAGGCACAAGGCTCTGGCTACGTTCGTCCGGAGGGACCCAGAACCCGCCGAAAACCCAGCCGCCACTGAAGTTCAGCGTGACCTTCATGTCCAAGTCGCGGGCCGTCAACACCGCGTGGCGCACCATGGCGAGATGTTCGTCAGAGAGGAACGGGATAGAGCCCTTTTCGTACAGCGGGCCAAAGGCGCTATTGAGCAGCACGCCACCCAGCCCCTGCTCATGCATCTGCCGCAGTTCCCAGGTGATTTCTTCGCGCGTGACCGCGTTTCCGGGCCAAAACCAGAAGGTCCGCGGGCGGCATTCGATTGGAGGGTTGGCAAAATCGGTGCCGATGGACTGGGCCATGGCGGTTGCGGAGAGACCTGCGGAGATGGCAACAATCAGAATAAACAAGCGGTCGGCAAGGATAGGTTGAACGTCACGGCGCATCTCATTCCCCCTTGAATCGTCCCCCCGTACGCTACTTCATGGCGCCTTAATGACCTGAATACGTCCTGGAACTGGTTGAGCACGCTTCCGCTCCTGCAAGTCGGGGTTTATGGCGAGGGCGAGGTCCGTGAATTCACAGAGGAGATCCATCCGTTCCTCCATGGATAGAGACTGGAACCACCGCGCTTTGGCCTCCGGGCTTTCCTGATCCCAATCGTGCAGTGCCGACTTTTCCATGAGTTTAGCCTAACAGGGGTAAATAGCCGGTTCAAACGTATGCCGTGGAACATGTTGAAGGCTCAGCGGAGGGGAGGGAAAGGCAGGTTACGGCCCGCTGGTTACTTCCGCGACAACTTTTCTTGCCGTTTGGGCTAAGTATGTACTATCATTATGGGTAGCGGTGGAAGCCCAGCCACTCGGGAAAGGTTGTCATGAATAAGATTCTTATTGTGGATGATGATGTGGATTTGGCCGAACTCCTTCGGACCAAGCTGGTTGATGAGGGTCACGAGGTCTCCGTCACCAATTCGGGTGAGGGCGCTTTTGAACTGGCCAAGCAGGTCCGGCCCGATATCGCCGTGCTGGATATCATGCTTCCGGGCGTGACGGGCTATCAGATTTGCCGCCGCATCCGAAAAGACCCGGAACTGTACAAGATCGGTATCCTCATCCTGACCGCCCTGGGGGAGGAGCCGGAGGTCCTGCACGGACTGGAGCAGGGCGCGGATGATTTCCTGGCCAAACCGTTCAAGCTGGACCACCTCATCGAGAAGTTGACTGGCCTCAAGGCCCTTCAGGATTCCATCACGCGGCTCAACCCGGTGACGAATCTGCCGGGCACCGAGGCCATCAAGCGGGAAATCAACCACCGGCTCTCACGCGGCATGGCGATTGCCACCTGCTACCTGGACATGGTGGGCTTCAAGCCTTATTGCGCCGCGTATGGCCAACAGGGCCAGAAACGCGCCCTCGAGTTCATGGCGCAAACGCTGGTGAAGCTGATGCGAAACACCGGCATCTATGAGAGTTTCATCTCCCACCTGGGCGGCGAGCATTTCGTCGTGCTGTTGAATATGCCGGACTACGAGCGGTTCTGCAGCTCCCTCGTTCAGACGTTTGACGATACGGTCGGCCAGCTTTACACCCCCAAGGAACTCCACCAGGGGTTCATCATCGCGACGGATAAGAAGGGCCGCGAGGCCAAGTATCCCCTGATGGCCTTGTCCATCGGTGTGGCCCACACGCAGTACCGGCACTTCAAGTCCGCGAAGAAGATGTTTGAAGTGCTCGCGCAGGCGCGGCAGATGGCCCAGCCGAATGGGAAGAGCATCGTGTTCGTGGATCGGCGTCACGCGGATCGGTAAGGCAAGGGGGAACCCCACCCCGGCCCTCCCCGCACGCGAGGAGGGTGCGCAGGTTGGCAAGGACTGCAACGACTGCAAGGACGGCAACGACTGGAAGAACGGCAACGACGGCCCCCGCACGCGGGGGAGGGAGTCAAGGGGAGCCGGACAGAGCGGCTTGGGGAGCAGTCACAAACTCCTGGAAGGTCGGGTCGTCAAGGAGATTGCGGGCCAGGAGCGCATAGCCCTCCCGCAAGGGATGGCTGGCGTCGGCGTACAGTTCGGTCGGCAGGACTTGAGGCGCAACGTAATCCAACCCTTCGGCACGAAGCCACGACTCCATCCCTTCTCGAAGTCTTTTGTAGGTTTCCAGGCTGGCGGGTGACAGCATGTGCTCGTTGAAAGGTCCAAGGATCACAAAGACCTGATTGCCTCGATTCCGCAGCACCCCTATCGATTCCCGGAAGAAGCCCCACTGCAGTGAGTCCTCCAGGGGCACCCATGCGAAATCCTGGATACCCATGTCGCGCTTCATCCATGGTATGGGCTCACTTGGAGGCGTGTCGCCGTCTTTGGGCAACTCCAGGGTAATCGGCTGAAGGGGATTCGTGTAGGGGTGCTCGAGAGTCCAGTTCGGGATGTTCTTGTTGCGGTAATATGCTACCCGAAGGTGGGCGGTCCATGAGAGCAGACTGGATTCCCGGTCGATGACCGTTCCTATTCTCTCGGCGAAAGTCGCTTCGTAGCTGGGAATCGGAGGGTAGAACTGCGGCACGAGACGAGGATGGTTGAAGCGCCGGGCGCGCTCGTCCTGGAGATCATGCCGCTTCGAACTCATCCAAAGCGGGTTGAGGTGGACCACGACCCGCCTGTCCTTCAGGGGCTGCGCGTAATGCTTCACCAAGCCCGCCAAGGCCGCCGGGTGAGTGCCGTTCACGCCCATGTTTACGCAGCGTGCCGAACCCAGCTCCGCGTTGAGGAAGTGGGAGAGGGTCTCGTCTCCGACCACGTACTGTCCCCAAATGACCGAGTCGCCAACGATGGGAATAGCGTCCCTTTGGGAGGCGAGCCCTGCGTAGCGGTGGTAGAGCCAATAGTCCTCGCTGAGCGAGTACGGGATGCGGTAGTCTGGGCCAGGCTCGAACTGCTCGATTCCCTTCCAGAGTCGCGGCACGGCAAAGTAGAGGACTAGCAGGAATAGTCCCGCGACGCACCATAGCGGTGCGGACATTTTCAGCGCGTTGGAGGGGAATGGTTCGTGCTCTCTGTTCATTCCTGCGCTCATTCCTAGAACTGGAAGTAGATAAAGGCCTGATCGCTGGCCGCCGAAAACACCGCCACATACGCCACCATGGCGACGATCCCCGCCACGCGCACCGCGGGATTGTCGAAGACCACCTTGGCGCGCGACTCAATCATGTACTGATACGCCCACAGGGCCAAAACGAGACCCAGGGCCAGCAACGGGAACTGCGGATCGGCCCATCCCGATGTGAAGATGCGCGAGATTATCGTCCAGGCTTGGGGCATGTCTTCCGCCCGGAAGAAGATCCAGGTGAACGTCACGAATGTGAACACCATGAGCTGTTTGACGAGCTTCGGCACGCGCTCCCGGTACACGGCGGTTCGCTCCAGTTCGCGGGTGCCCACACGCCCCAGGGCATGCAACAAGCCCCACACGAGAAAGGTCCACGCCGCCCCGTGCCAAAAGCCCGAGATCACCATGGTGATAAACATGTTCTGGTATGTGCCCCATGTGCCTTTGCGGTTGCCACCCAGGGGGATGTACACATAGTCGCGGAACCACGTGGACAGGCTGATGTGCCACCGTGCCCAGAAGTCGCCGAGTCCGGTCGCGAGGTAGGGATTGTTGAAGTTAAGCATGAACCGGAAACCCATCATCCGGCCGATGCCGCGGGCCATATCGGTGTAGCCGCTGAAGTCGCAGAAGATCTGCCAGCCGAACGCAAAGGTGGCCAGGATGAGCGCGGGGGAGTGGTGCTGCCCCGGGTCGCTGTACACCTTGTCCACGTACACGGCGAGGTAATCCGCGATGGCCACTTTCTTGAACAGCCCCACGACGAACAGCGACATGCCTTCCGCGATGGCCTGCCGCGTGATGGGCGTGTTGCGTTGCAGTTGGGGCAGGAGATTGGATGCGCGCTCGATCGGTCCGGCCACCAGTTGGGGGAAGAGAGACACGAACGCCGCGAAACGGATGAAGCTGGGCTCGCGTTCGATGTGGCCCCGGTAGAAGTCAATCGTGTAACTCATGGATTGAAACGTATAGAACGAAATTCCAACCGGGAGCAGCACGTCCGGTGCGGGCAAGTGAAAACTTGAGCCCAGGCCCGCAAGCAATGCGTTGAGGTTATCCGTAACGAAGCCCGCGTACTTGTAGAAGCCGAGCAATCCAAGGTTGTTCACGATGCTCACGCCGAGCCAGAACTTCTTGCGCGGACTTTTCGCCATGCGGTTCACGCAGGCATAGTCGAGCCAGGTGGAGTAGACGATGAGCAGAAGATAGAGCGGATTCCACGCACCGTAAAACACGTACGATACGAGGAGGAGCCAATGGCTGCGAAAACGCGTGTGGCGCAGCGCCAGATGCACCGGATACGCCACGAGAAAGAAGACCGCAAATGTCCAGGTGTGAAAGAGCAAACCAAACCCCAGTATCTATGCTACACAATACACTTTCAGCCCTCAATGCCCTTGCGGAGCTTTCACTGTGTGCGCGCGGCTCCCGGAGAAACGGCGCGGAAGCGTTCAAGCGATCCCGAGCCAAGACACAGGCGAGGGCGCCTGTGCCACACGTCCTATTCCTTTTCCTCGTTTGTCCGAGACGCTTGTGGCTTGAGTGCAAACCAAGTAGCGCAACACAGGATGAACTCTACCAGGCATGGCGAGCACGTGTGACACAGGCGCCCTCGCCTGTGTCACACGTCCGGTATCAAAATCTGCCATCCGTCGGCTCAACTCTTCCTGGGTCGAAGTCTGCCAACTACTGTGCAACTGCCTCCGTCGCTTTCTCGCGCCGCACGCAGCGGAACCCGTATTCCTCGTACCCAAAGCACACGTCGGCGAGCCCGGGCTCCTCACTATACCGTGTGGCGGAACGGCAAAGCTCGGCTGGACTGTCCCAGCCGCCACCACGCAATACGCGGCCTTCGCCCTCGGTCTGGTTGCAAGGATCGGGCCCGCTCGTTGTCTCGTAGGCGTTCTCGCTGTAGACGTCCGTGCACCATTCCCACACGTTTCCGTGCATATCGTAAAGGCCCCACGCATTGGGGGTCTTCTGACCGACGGGTTTTGTGGATGCCTCGGCATTTTCATCGAACCAGGCGCGGGAGCCAAGCTGCCGTTCCTCATCGCCGAACGAATAGGCCGTATCGCTTCCCGCCCGGCACGCGTATTCCCACTCCGCTTCTGTGGGAAGTCGATAGCCATCCGCGGCGAGATTGCACGCGGCCGTATCGAGGTCGTAACACGGCGTCAGCCCCTCGCGCATGGACCGCGTATTGCAGTACTTGATCGCGCTGAACCATCCCAACTGCTCCACCGGGTGCGTGGGATCCTTGAACTTCGCGGGATTCTGTCCCATGAGGGCCTCGAAGTCCTTCTGCGTGACCTCGTAGACATCCATGAGAAACGCGCCGACCTTCACTTCATGGACAGGCTGCTCGTCGTCGCCGCCGTTGTCCGAGCCCATGCGAAACGCACCGGCGGGGATTCGGACCATGTCCACGCCGGTCTTCGTGGTGATGCGCTCCACTTCGGCAGAGGACTTCGCGGTCGCCTCTGTTTTCGGTCCGCCTTCCTGCGGCGCCGGAGCCGAGGACCCTGAGCCGCCACATGCGCACAGCGAAGCCGCTACCATCAGAACAAGAGAATTCCTCACGCTCATGATTGAAGTATCCGCCCTTTCCAGATGCCGTATCAGTGACGTGCGGCCTCGTAGTTCACGGGGGCTCGCAGCATGTTCTGGGTCTGCTCGCGAATGTGGCCGACGGCCGTGCCGAGGCTTTCGTCTTGGGCCAACGCCATGCCGGCGCGCTGCCGGAGCACCTTGACGACCTTACGGCATTCTGCCACTAATTCATCCTGTGCGCCACCGATTTCCACCCATTGGCTCGTGAAACTCTTGCACTTCTCTACGGCCCCAGAACTGTCGTCATTCAACACTTGGGCGCGGAAATCGTCCGCCAGCTTCTGTGCGACTTCAATGGACTTGATCTTGTCTTTGCTGGCCGCGATGTGGGCGTCAATCTCTTTGACAATCTCCAACATCTCGCCAAAGAATGCGGCGTGCGCGGCGTCCTTGGTCTGCGCGTCCGACAGGTAGGCCTGCATATCCTTGCCGAACTTTTCGTACGCGTCGATGCGGTGGCGGATCATCGTGATGAAATCGACGACATTCTTCAATGCCTGCTTGACTTCTTCACGCTGCGCGGCCTGCTGATTCTTCTCGTAGATTTCGTCCAACACGTCCTGTACGGTGCACGTGGGCCATCCGGCTGCCTGCTCCTGCTGGCCTTCCAGATCGAGAATGTACTGGCACGGCCCCACGCCCAAGGTCGCGCGCACGACATCCACGAGCGTGTGTTTCTCGAGCGGCGTCGCGGCGAGCCGGTTAATGGGGTAAAGAACGGCCGGGCCCTTAAACTCGATGCCCTCCTTGAGCGGCTGCAGGAAGCCTTGTCCATTCAGGTCTACCCAGCACGGGTACTGGAACCTGCCCAAACCCGAAGCGATGCGTGTGCGTGCGCCGCTGCCCCACCAATCCTGAATGGTCCAGGAGTCTTCGCTCTCGGTGAATAACCCGTGCTTCTTGAACTTCCCCGGGCCCGTTTCGGAGAGCATTTCCCAACTATCGGTCAGTCTATCGGAGCGCGTGAAGTCTACGCGCCAAATGGCCGGGTAGGGCGTGCGCCAATTCAGGGGAAGGATGCGGTCCTTCTCATCGAGGCCGATCTCGCGTTCATGCCAGACGCCCTGACCCGCGAGGATCGCCACCCATACCGCGCCCTTCTCGCCGTATGCGACTTCGGTCGCGGCGATCTGGCGTTGGTTGCCCGTGCCGGACACGGCCACGCCAACTTCCTGCTCGCGGTTGTCCCACACCGTGATAACGATTGCGTTGCCGCCGTCGGTCATATGCAGCAGGAAGTTCTCGCTAGGCAGTTCCGCGTGGTCCGAAGGCAAGCCGCGTGCATCGATAATGATGTCGTCCGCGAAGAAGTCCGGGAGCACCGCGTAACGGCTGGGCGCCTTGACAACGGCCTTCGCAGTTCCGTCCATTGGCTGTGTTTTCAAGAACACCTGGCCCATATTCACTTCGTACCGAATCCCCGCCGTGCCTCCGTCGGCGGTCGCGTATGCGGCATTCAAGATGACCGCGTCGTCCGCGTTGCTTTCAATCTTCAGGGAAGCCAGTTTCTGAACCGCTCCATTCGTGCTCGGGGATACCGTGGCTTGCGGACGGAAGGTGTTCCCCTCCCGCGAATACAATTCCGCGCCGGTTCCGTTCTTGCGCACCGCCACCGCGATCTTGTCGTTCATGACGACGGCGTCCCCCGCGAACGTGTGGGCCGTGTCATCGGCTTCCACTTTTGTCCACTTTCGGAACCCCGCCATCGCCTCGCTGCTGAGCGGGGCATCGGAAACAGCGCCTGAGTCTAGCAGTACAGCGAAGGGCACCGTGCCGCCACCGGCCACGGCATCCGCCTGGGCTTCGAACTCCGCGAGCTTGGTGCGTGCCGCCGCGCCGGGGGCTTGTGCGTCCGCGGAAGCCTCCGCCCAGGGCGCGGGTTCAGGCCACCTCCACAACACGTGGGTTTGCTGGACACCGGCGGCGCCTGCGACCTGTTTCTCTCTCCAGGCGCCTTTTAGCAGGAGTCCTGAGGCACGCACGCCTTCCTTAGGCAGTGGAATCTCGCTGGACAGAATGACTCGCGCGTCTTCGGGCCCGCCTACCTTCGCGGTAACTCCGGTTTCCTCGCCGCCCCACTCGCACAGCACGATGGCGTCGCCTTGCTCGATCATGTGAAGGATCCAACGCTCGCCGCTCACTCGGGTCTCCGGAGTCTTGATCGACATGGGGTCCACGAGTAGCCCCGCACCGGTTGTGCTGGGCAAGACGGCGTATCGCGCGCTTGCCTCCAGCAGCAGGTGGCTGGCGTTCTTCAAAGGCAAGACCTCGAGTGATCCGCTTGCACTGCGCATTTGAAAGCGCACCGAGAGTGCTTCCGTGCCGCCCGTCTTGTATACGGCCTCGAGCACCGCTTCATCCTTGCCCGACTTCAAGGCGGTCAGGGTATCGACACTTTTCGCGATCTGTTCGCCTTTGGGAATGAGGCTCGCGTATCGGACCCAGCCCGTGGCGGTTCGCGCATAAGCCTCCGCGCCCGCGCTGTTTTTCCGAAAGACGGTCGCGATCTTGTCAGTCATGATGACCGCGTCTCCCGCGAACGCATGCGGTCCCGCGGCCGTGTCGACGGCCTTCCACCGGGACGGGGAAGACATTGCGACCGCTGTCAGAGGTGCGAAGGACCCGGTCACGGTGTCGTATACACGGACCTCTCCCGCGGTTCCTTGTGCACGCACCGGGAAGACCGCGAGCATCGTGGTCACCAGCGGGAGCAACACTACAGGCAAACTGCGAAAAAACCTCATGGCACTACTCCAATCCTCGTAGTCTGTTCCAGGCCCGGCGCATGCGCGGGCCACCCAAGTCAACTTCACTCCGAGCGTTCGGGGGGTTCGCGAAGAAGTCTCGATGCCCGCTCATGCGCTGTCTGGGCAAATGCGGAAAACTTCGCATCCTCGTTCAGCAGATCGAGCGCGTGCTGATCGATTCGGCGCACGGCCATGCGCCCTTTGGACAGCGCGCGGTCTTGCGCCTCTCCGAGAAGGTGCAGCCGCTTGCTGACGGGCGCCAGCGCATCCGCCGGTTGCGGAGACCCCAATGCCTGCATCACGGATTCCATCTCTTTCCGGGCCAGATCCGGCGCGCTGCCGCGTTGCGTGTACGCATTGACTTCATCCAACAGTTCTTGCGCGATCACCCCGATCCGAGCAACCGACGTCGCGTCCGATGATGAATCACTTCTCGTGCCCGTTTCCTGCGCGATGGCGCGGGCGAACTCCTGGTAGGCACGAATCCTCTTGTCCGCGTGCTCGACATGCCCGCACATCTGTTCGAGCCGCTGCGCGATCTTGTCCTGGGACTTGGCGGCACGCCCGGCCTTCACTTGTTTCTCGATCCACTCCATGACCAGCGCAGGAGTGGGGCTACTCTGCGCGTCCAAACCTTCCAAGTCCAGAACGTACTGGCAGGCGCCGAAGCCCAGCGTGCCGCGCATGATGTCCACGAGGCAGAACACGTTCAGCGGGGTTCCCTGCGTACGGTCGATTGGATACACGATCACTTCCGCTGGAGCCTTCAAGGTATCCAGGGGACGCACGTGTGCCTGGCCCTCCGCGAACCAGCAGGATTGGGCGGCAGCTTGGACGCCGGCATCAGGATCGGAGCCGGGGGAGTTCTCGACAAAACTCTGCGACAGCGCTGCTTCCGAATCCGTCCGGAAGTCCGCTCGCCAGCGTGCGGGGAAGGGGGGAGTCCACGCCAGCGCTTGGGGTTGTGCCTCCGCACTGGCTGGAAGTGGCTGTCGGTGCCATAGTGCCTTGGCCTCGTGAAACGCGACCCACACAGAAGCATTACGCTCAAATGAAATGTCGGCCCCAACGATGCGGACGGGCTTGGCTTCTGTGCGTATCGCGACGGCGTGTTGCTCACGCGAAGGCCAAACGCACGTCGCGATCGCGTCACCGCCGGATGCCAACAGCATCAGGAAGTTCTCGGCTGGCAGGCCGGACCGCAGTGTCATCAGGTCGTCGGGGGTATAGACCAAGTCATCCGCGAAAAAGTCCGGGATGACCAGAAACTCGCTGTCCAGCCGGACGCCCAAAGCGGCGGCGCCTTGGCGCGGCTGCACTTCGACCACGATCTGCCCAGTGGAGATGCGGAAAGCGAGGGTCGAGACCGCGTTTGGTCCGCTGCCGAAGCCGCAGGCTACCATCACCGACGCGGGCGAATTCTCTTCGACGCGCAACTCCAAGATTGTGCCAGAAGGCTGCCCCTTCGCATCGACAGCTTCGAGGTGTGCGCGTGGCGCATACGTGTCGGCGGCCTTCGCGTAGATGTCGGCTCCGGAAGAGCCTTTGCGCAGCACAACGGCCACGGAGTCATTCAACAGGATTGCGTCCCCTTGGAATTGATGTGCGGTGTCGTCCTCGGCGACGAGTGTCCAGCCCGTCTTTTCACGAATCGACTCGGAGGTATAGGAGGTGGGGGAAGGGGTGCCGGTGTCCAGGAGATAGGTAAACAAGGCGCCGGACGCGGCAATGGTCTCGTTTACGTCCGGCACGGGAGTTTGCGCCATCGCACCCGGCCCGATCAGGAGCAACAGACTCGCAGTCAACAACGCGGCCGGTTTGATCACGTCCACCCCCAACGCCTCAACCTATTTCCAGTCTGGATTCATGTCCGAGCCGCCCTCGGTGAGCCGCACGGGGTACCCGCCCGCAATGCTCACCACGTATAACTCCCAGGGGCCACGCTCGGAAATACCTTGGCAATAGACAATATGCTTCCCATTCGGGCTGACACGCGCGTACCGCTGGACGCCTGCCTGAAACGTGACCATCCGGTTCTTCGTGCCGTCCGGCATGACGCTGCAAATGTTGGTCTCCGTTTCGTAGATCAACTGCTTGCCGTCGGGCGTGTAACACGGTTCACAAGCGCCTTTCTTGTCGTACACCTTTACCGGCTCGCCGCCATCTCGCGGGATGGTGTAGATGCCATTCCCGGCGTCCCACCGGGCGGCAAAGGCGATGGTCTTGCCATCCGGACTCCACGCCGGTCCCGAGCAGGTTGGCCAATCCGCGGGACTCACCACGCGTTCCGTCCCCGCGGCGAGGTCGCGAACCCAAATCTTGTTTTCGCGTCGAAACGCGATCGCGTTCCCGTCCGGGGCCCACGCGGCTTGGTCCCCGTCGCAGACGCGCGTTGCTTCGCCGCCCTCCGCGGGCATGGTCCAAATCCCCGTCGAGCCGCCCCGCGTCGAGCTGTAGAGAATCTTCGTTCCATCTGGGCTGAAGGAAGGATCCACATCGTGGACTTCCTCATCGCCTTGGGTGAGCTGCTGGAGATTTTCGCCGTTCGCGTCGATCTCCCAGATTCGCCACTGCCCCGAGCGGTCGCTCGCGAAAACGATTCGCCCCTCCAGGTCTTCGAGGACTGGAGGCGCGGTATTCTGCGCAAGTCCCGTCACCGCGCAGACAAAGCACACGCCTACTATACCCAGTGCGCACACCATCTCCCGCCATACAATCCTTCGTGTCATGGAAAAGTTGCCTCCTGCGTCCAGCTTCCGAGTTTGCTTCCATCGCCGAGCCTTAAGCCTCTAGAACGCCGGCACTTGAGCCTGGGCGAGCACACGCGGCTGAGTGCATGCCAACGCAGGGGGGCGTGTCTGGTAAGCCGGTTGCGGCGTGGGCGAAGCGGACTCGCGACGTGTCGTGCTGAATGATGCTCCCATCCGCCGCGTGCATGCGGCGGCGTCGAATTCGTGCCGAGAGCATATACCGAAAGGCCCGCCGGGATGCAAGCGGGCATGCGGCAGGGCAATCGCATTAAAAGTCACACCTGCATGAGGAGTTCCTCGAGGTAGTCATTGTTCCATGCGGCTTGCTTTCGTTTTCCCTTTACCCCGCGTTTGCTGGTTTTGTTCCTCCGGACGGTGTT
>JADLGB010000221.1 GCA_020849535.1 Candidatus Hydrogenedentota bacterium | reverse complement strand
CTGGTGGAACGAGGATGGGTGGAATCCGGACATACCTTCTACGCGCAGCTTTGTCTGGAAGAAGCCTTGGTTAACGCCATAACCCATGGCAATCAATGCAACGAGTGCCTGAAAGTCCGAATCGAAATGTCCGAGGAGGGGGAGTATTGCCTCATTCGGGTGTACGATCAGGGCGCGGGGTTCAGTCCCGAGCGCGTGGCGCTGCCGAACTTGGAACAGCTCAACGGCCGGGGCGTCTGCCTGATTCGATATTGCATGGATGAAGTCTCTTACAATCACGAGGAGAATTGTCTCGAAATGAAAATGCGGCGCAACACATTGTGCAAAGGGGGAGCCCGCCATGAGTGACGCACGCTTGGTCGCCTTCACCGAACGCGGCGTGATTACGATCGGCACGATCCAGGTCGGCAGCGTGCTCGACGCGGTCAACGTGACCCAGTTCGGAAAGGAAGTGTTGGACCATGTCAACACGCATGCCGGGGTCAACCTGCTGTTGGACTTTCATTCCGTGGAATACTTGTCGAGCGCCGTGCTGACGGAACTGCTGCGTATCAACCAGGCCTGCAAAGACGCGGGCGGCGGATTGCGGCTGTGCGCGCTCAACAAGGACATCAGCAAAGTTTTCGAGATCACCAATCTGGACAAGATGTTCGTGATTTACGGTCCCGTGGATGAAGCGGTCTTGCGCTACGCGCGGTCGCTCGCCATTCAGGCCGAGGAGCAAGCGTGGTCGCACGTCCGTAAGGACACCTGATGGCCCTGCGTTTTCAGACTCGCCTCAGCCTTGCCATGAGTCTGCTCATCGCCGTGGCGATCAGCGCCATGGCGATTCTCACGTTATGGGCGGGCATTTCCCTCATTGTCGATCATTACAACGCCATGGGGGTCACCGTTACCAAGCTCGCCACCCGTAATATCGAATACGGGGCGGCCCTTCCCGATCGCGTCATGGAGCGCGTAGGCGAGCAGATGGTTGTCAGCGCCCTTCTGATCTCGGAACTCGTCGCCGTGGCGGAGGGGAAAGCGGGCATGACACCGGAAGAGGTGTCGGCGATGCTGCGGGGGGTGCGCGATCGGTCCGCGGATGTGCGGGGCTATCCGCTCGTGGACGACATGTGGGTGACCGATGAATCGGGCAAAGAGTACATCGGCGCCAACGAGGTCACCGGATTCCAATTCTCACCCGACCCGGCGAAATCGCCCCAGTCCCACATCTTCTACTCCTTGCTGACTCCAGGGACCAAACCTATCATCCAGGAGTTTCAACCGCGCGACGAGGACGGCAAGACCTTTGAGTATGTGGGCGTGGGCGGCGTCGACAAACCGCGCATCATCCAGGTGGGAGCCGGCGAGCGCCTGCTCCAGGGGATTCAGACCGAGTTTTCGGTCCAGAATGTCGTGGACCGTTTCTTCCCAGATCTCGATGCCACGCGGATGATGGTCGTGGACCGGAAAGGAGCGGTCATCGCCGCGGCCGGACGCTCCGGCCTTTCCCAGGAGATGCTTCAGGATCCGGAGGTCCGCGATTTCTGCAAGGGCTTTCTTGCCCAGAACACCAATCCGTTCCTTGCCCGAGCGTTTGGCCGCGAGTTCGGGGTCGCCACCCGGCTCAAAGGCGCCGGCGATGCGCCACCGATGGCCCTCTTTATCCAGCACCGTACGGAAGAAGGGTTTCAGCTTGTTCGCGACACCTTCTTCTACCTGCTGGGGCTGACGGTGGTCACGATTGGCGTCGCCGTCGTGCTCATCATGGTGTTGAGCAACGGTTTTTCGAGACCCATTCGCCAGTTGGCCGAGGGAGCGCGCCAGTTCGGCGAGGGAAATCTCGCCTACCGCATCCGCCTGGATTCTCGCGACGAAATGCAGAGCCTGGCTCAGGCCTTCAACTCCATGGCGGATTCACTCCAGGAACGCATGTGCGAACTGGAAACGGCGACCAAGCACCGGGAGCGCCTCGAAAGCGAACTGGCCATCGCGGCAGAAATGCAGCGCGCGCTACTGCCCGAATTCCCTCCGGAGATCGCGGGACTCGACCTGTCGGGCTGGTCGCAGCCCGCGCGAGAGGTGGGCGGCGATTTCTACGACTACTTCGCCGTCGGCCCCGGGCGTATCCGGGTGGTCATCGGCGATGCCACCGGAAAGGGGCTTTCCGCCGCCATGCTTACCAGCGAGTGCTGGAGCACCCTGCGCGCCCTCGCCGCCGATGTGACTTCCCTCGCCGATTTGCTCGCCAGAACCAACGTGGCGATGTGCGACGCCGTCGGTGTCAGCGGACGCTTCGTCACGTTGTTCGCCATGGAGGTTGACACCGGCCGCGGCATCCTGCGCTACGCACAGGGTGGACACAATCCCCCCGTGCTGCTGGGCATCGCGCCCGAACGGCGCCTGCTGCTGTCCTGTCCCGTGGGACTGCCCTTGGGCGTGGACAGGCATTGCGAATTCCGGGAACATGAGGTCCCCCTATTGCCGGGCGACACCATCGTGCTGTACAGCGATGGCATTACCGAAGCCCGGGGCAGCAATGATCTTTTGTACGGGGATAAGCGCCTCCACGAGGAATTACGGCGGCTCTGCGGCCTTTCAGCTACCGACGTCCTCGCGCGTATCCGGAGCGACGTCGAGACGCATTTGGGGGGCCTGGACTTGACGGACGACATCACCCTCGTGACCGTGTGCTACTCCGGTGCAGGCACCTAGGGCGCGACGTGCGTGGGCTGAGGCTTATCGGCGCGTGGCGCTCTTGCGTATCCGCTTGAGCAGGGCATACGCGTCGTTCAGCGCGCGCATCGTGTCGTCGTCGCCGCCACGGTCTGGATGATGTAGTTTTGCCTTCCGGCGGTAGGCCTGCTCAATTTGTTCCCATGTGGATGAAGGCGAGACGCCGAGCATCTTGTAGCAAAGGTCTACATTGGTGGCGCTGGGAGGGGCTTCGTCTTCCGTGCGCTCGCCGCGCAGCTGCCGAATCCCCCGGATGATCTGCGGCCACAGTCCCGACATGCTCAGGATCGCCACGATCACGATGAGGAAGATCAGCTCGTGGAACCCCGTCATCATCGTTGCGATCCAACAGCGCTCTTCAGAGACGAAGGCCTAAGAGTCCGTCTATTTACGGCGGCGTTTTTCATCTTCAAACTTGAATATGTTATCGACCGCTTCCCCGAGGGCGTCCAAGTGGTCCTTGGGCTGAGGCCGTTTCTTCTGCCACGTTTCGAGCCAATCACGAATCCTGGGGGCGAATTTCATGTAAACGAATCCGACGGCGATGCCGCCCAGATGCGTCGATGCGGATACGCCGGAACCGCTTTGCACCAAGCTCATCACGATAAAGATCAGCACAAGCACTCGTATATTCAGGGGGAATGGAAAAGGCAGATAGAAAGTCTCTTTTTCCGGATACGCGACTGCACAAGCTACCAGAACCCCCAAGGTGGCGCCGCTGGCGCCGACGACCGGACCTGAGGGAAGACCTGCCAAAGCAGGTAGCAGGCTGGCAAAGACACCCAGCGCCCCGCAGAGCAGGTAGAAGCGGAAGAAATGCCGCGTGCTCAGCACCCGCTCGACATCGGGCCCGAAGAAATAAAGCCCCAGCATGTTCCAGAAAAGGTGACTGAGATCCGCGTGAAGGAACATGTAGGTAAAGGGCTGCCAGATGGCTCCCCGAAGGACCCAGTCCCCCTGAAAAGACAGCCACCGCCCGGCGGCCCCACCCAAGACCCCCGCACTTCCAAGAGGAATGCTGACCAGGAGTTGCACGGCAAACACGAGCACATTGGCAAGAATGAGCCGCTGCACCGCATACGTGATGCGGTTACGGGGCGCGAAGGAAAACGCGCTGCGCTCGCGGTAGTAATAGGTGCTCATGTTGTCAGTCCAGTTTTGGCAGAAGTCCTTGCGGCCTTCGAGGGGCGCTACGGCCAATGGCCGGGGCTGCCGAGTTCTCCTCATAGCGTGACAGATCGACCCCTTCCGCCGCAAACAGCCTCGATAACAGCAAAGGGGGTGTCAGACAAGAACACGGCCACGGGGACACGGGGAACACGGAGGGAGATGAGGACGGAGGAATTCCTCTCGCCAAGGCGCGAAGGCGCCTTTACGAGAGGTGTGCTTCAAGCGAGTCGTAGATCTGCACGGCGAAGAACGAGGTCATTGCATGTCCTGTCCCCGTGACTCCGCGGTTGATTCCGAAACTCGGTTCATTCGCCGCGGGTGTTGGTCAGGGGAAACTGCTTGATGGCGCCCATCCGGCTGAAGGGGAGATAGATGTATTCGACTTTTCCGACGATACTGCCGACTGGCACCGTGCGCTTCCACGGCACCCCCTCCACCGCGTCGACAGTCGTGTCGCGGCTCTCAACCGCCTCGCCCGTCTTGGGGTTGATCAGCCAGCGGCTTGCATCATCGCTTTCGTTCCGGTTATCTCCCAGGACGAGCACCTCGCCGGGCGGGACTTCATGCGAGGGCATGAGGTATTCAATGGGCTCGCGAATGTACGGTTCCGAGGCATACTCGCCGTTGATGGACAGATAGCCGTTCTCAACGCTAATGCGATCGCCCGCAGTGCCCACAATACGCTTGACGAGATAGCCTCCCGGAATGAGTGGATCCCTCAGTACCACGATATCACCCCGCCGATAGGTGTCCGCGGGAACGGCAAAGAGGAAATCACCGGGCTGCAGCGTGGGCACCATCGAAGCGGAAGGCACCAGGAACGGCCGCACCCCCACGAAACCAAAGTAATAGATGAAGACGCCGGCAAACGCGATGAACACGATGTAGAAGACACGCCGTGTCTTGGAAAGCCTCCTGGGCGGCGGTGGCGCTTCAATTGGAGGAGTTTCTTCAGAGTCGATAGAATTCACGCGACGCTCTTACCCGGTTTTCTGTCCTGCTTTGGCCTTTTCCAGCAACTGCTTGGCGACCGCATTATTTGGATCCATTTTAAGGGCCTCCTGAAGACAGACGGCCGCCTTCTCGTTTTCGCCTTGAAAGAGCCGGGCGCGGGCTTCGTTCAGCCACGTGTAGAAAACCTGATCCAGTTGCGTGGCGCGGGCGCGGGCGTTTTGCCATGCCAAGGCGGCCTTGTTCCAGTCCGCCTCGACGCCTATCTGCGTGGCCGCGAAGAAGTTCACGGCATAATCTTGTGCCAGCTCGTAGTCCGTGGGCCGGAGGTCCGCGGCTTCTTTGGACAGCTTCATGGCCTCTTTGTACAGCCGCGCATCATCCCACTTGTATTCTTCTTTCACCTGGGGCCGGTTGATGAGGTAAACTTGGGCGAGATTGAACTTGAAATCGGCATTGTCCGGTTCCAACTCGATCGCTTTCTTGTATGCGGCCAAGCCGCGGCTGTACTCGCCCACATGGGTATAGTAGATGCCGAGATTGTTGTGGGGGAGACTGAGTTTGGGATCTTCGGCGATGGACTTCTTCCACATGCTGAGGGCGCCCGCCATCTCACCCTTCTGATCGCACAGGTATTCGCCGTAGTAATTCAAGGCGCGGGCATTTCTGGGGTAGTGGGCCAAGAGCGTTTCATAGGCTTTCCCCAGCAGTTCCACGCGCGCACCGACGGCCTCTTCACGCCGCTGCACTTCATCCCTGTCACCGGTCTTCGCCGCCTCCGACGCGATTTCCCTATCCCACTCGATGAGACCTTGCTGCAACACGTCGAATTGCCGAACCGCTTCCACCAACTTCGTCTCGTCGCCGGCAAGGGCGTTCAGTTGGTCGAGTTCGGGCGGAAAGGAGGCCTCTTGCGCGCTCAATACGGCGCCTGCCAGCACGCACGCGGCCGCAACTCGGATAAGCATCATAGTCGTTCCCCGGTATGTGGTCGGTCACTTGGTGTCGTTGAACATCTTACACTGACTATACAATTCGCGCCTGGGAAGAAACGATGTCGCTGGACGCGTCCCACCACGCGTACGCATTGACGGCGCGCAGGGGCCGAAACCCGAGCCGCTCATATAGGCGCCGCGCGGGATTGCCGGCGGTTACGCCCAGCGCGACGCGTTCCAGTCCGCTTTCGCAAAAACATTGTGCCACTTCCTTCATCAGGAGGGTACCCAAGCCGTGCCCCTGGTTCGTGCGCCGGACGGCCACCTGCAGGACAAAACCTATCCCTGGGACAATCTCCGTGCCCACGAGACCGGCGACGACACAGCCCTCGCGCCGGACCACGCGGCAAAACGAGGCGCGCGTGGCGCCATACCCGCCATGCAGCGCGCTTTGCAGGAAGGTAAGCGCGTTTGGAACGGACCTCACCTCGGCATGGAGCCAGCGTCCCGGGTGGCCGCGATAGGCGTCCACGATGGTGTCCGCAAATCCGGGAAGGTCGTCCGAGGTCAGGGGTACGCTCTCCTTCAACGTGGGCCGGGCCAGACCGTCAGGGCGCAGCGGACTTTCCATGAGCAGCCGCTCGACTTGCTCGAAGCCGAGGGCACGGAACGGTCCATCCAAGTCCACCGCCGTCATGGGCAACGATTCGCACACGATACCGCCGGTCCCACTTTCCCGAAGGGTGGAAACCATGTGCGTGATGAGTTGGTTCTCCAGGGCCATACCCGTGAAGCGGCGCAGCACGTGCACCAGCGAGAACTGTGCCACGGAGTGGCGAGTAACCGACAGCAGCATGGCGGCCGCGTCAGGTGTGGGGCACTCCCGATCCCCGGCAAATACCGCGGCGCACTGCACCGACGGATGCCTCATTGCGGTCTGAATGGACAGTTCGGCGTTTTGCCGGTAGTGCGCACCCGCTCGTGGGCCGTACAGAGACGAGAGACCCTCGGCAATTTCTTCGACGAATTCCGGGAAATTGGCCGGCAGACTTTGTGTTGCGCGAACCCGAAACATGGGGGCGTCTCTCACCGTGTGTTGTTCGTTGGTCCGGACACTGGCACGCATGCCTCTACCATCGTAGTGCGTGACCCCGTGTGAGTCAATCCGCCAGGGCAATCGCATTAAAAGTCACACCTGCATGAGGAGTTCCTCGAGGTAGTCATTGTTCCATGCGGCTTGCTTTCGTTTTCCCTTTACCCCGCGTTTGCTGGTTTTGTTCCTCCGGACGGTGTTG
>JADLGB010000220.1 GCA_020849535.1 Candidatus Hydrogenedentota bacterium | reverse complement strand
TCCTCGATCGCGGTGATGTCGAGTCGTCTCGGAATACTCTCTGGCGAGTACGCAAACGGCTCGAGGCGGGCTTGGAGCAACCCATCCGTAATTGGCTGACGCGCGGAAGAACGGGAACTTGTGTGCGTTGACAAAGGCCCATGCAGTGGAGCAGGCACAGTCTACGTGCGACTGCATCCGCTTACGGACTTTGCCTTCGTCACGGCAGCGAATCTGTTATTCCCGCTTCGTGCTCACTTCCGTGAGTTGCGCTGCCGCGGGAAAGCAACTCTCGAAGAACGCCTGCATCGGGCCGGCATACATTGCCATGCGCACGCTGCCCCAGGTTTGCTGGTCGCCGGTGGCATAGAAGAGGTACGTGTTGCCTTCCCACTCGAACAGGTCGATATCGGAATTGTTGATGCCTTCACCCTGCGAGGCTTCGAGGATCGGGTTCATCGGGCTGAGCTGCCACGTAACGAGATCGCTGGAACGAGCCAGGAACGGGACGTACCCGTTGTGGCCGGGAATCGCGTCGTGCAGGTAGATCACGTAGTAGTAGGGGGCGAGGTACCGGAGCACCGGGCACGCGCTGTACTCGTTCTTCTCGCCGGTGAATACCAGTCCGGGAATCTTCTCCCATTTTGAGAGGTCTTTCGATCGCGCGAACTTGAAGCAGAACATCACCGGCTTGTTCGATTCGTAGGCCATCACATAGCCCTGCTCATCGGCGCATACCGAGCAATTGAAGAGGTGTTCATCGTCCTCCAAGGGAATGGCCAACTCGCTCGACCACGTCTTCAGGTCGGTGGACACGAAGTGGTAGATGCTCTTGAACCAGTCAGTGTCCGTCCCCTGGCTAGCGAAGACGTGCATCTCGGGGCCCTTGACGAAGGCATTGACGAACGAGTAGCCGTCGCCGAACCGGGCGACCTCCTGTCCGGTACATAGATCCTTGATGTAGAGGTGCATCCGCTTTGTGTATGGGATCGGGCTGTCCTTCGTGTCGTCGCGATGGTTGAGCGCCAACAATGGCCGGCCGTTGAAAATCACGGGCGTATTCTCCATAGCGGTGCCGAAGGTCACGGGCAATTTGATCAGCGGTGGCTTGGAGTCTCCGGCTCCGGCGGGCGTCGCAGAACTCACGAGAATCCAGACCAGGCATACGGCCTGAGTGAATCGTACAGATACAAAGGGCATGAGTTCCTCCTTCATCCGATTGGGTAGCATTTGGTGCCGTCGGCGGTGCAGACCCGACACACGCCTCGCGGTACCAGAATCGATTGGGACATTGCGTTCGATCCGGTTGCAAGCGGCGCGCCGCGGCGGGTATGTGGCGCTGTCCACATTCTCCAGACTATAGCGGAGTTTCGGATTCGGCGCATCTGCAAGGAGCTTTGTGCTTTCAGGTTGCGGCTTGCGCCGTGACGGGCGTAGATTCATTGCCAAGCCTGATTGCACTTCGACATGGGAGATTCGTGATGAAATCGCGGATGACCTTCTCAAAGACCTTGTGTCTAACTTCAGTTCTGTTCGCCTCTGTGCTGTTGCCGTTCGGCACGTTGGCGCACGCGCAGGAAGCCGCCACGGCGCCGACAGCCAATGCCGTACCCTTGCGCGTAGGGTTTGCGCGGACCGATGTGACGCCCACTGTAGGGTCGAATATCCCGGGAGGCTTCGCGAAAAACCCATCGACCGGCGTGCATGATCCGTTGTGGGTCGAGGCCGCCTTCTTCAGCAATGGGACGGTCAGTCTCGCGCTGGTAGGCGTCGACCTCATCGTCATCCCCAACGACATGGCCCAGGAGGCGCGGAAACAGGCGGAAGCGCGTTGCGGTATACCCGCAAGCAACATCCTGATTGGCGCGAGCCACACGCACAATGGCGGGCCGGTTGAAAGCAGTTGGGACGGCGAGAAAGACACGGCGTATCTCGCACTCGCGGCTGAGCGTATTGCCGACGCGATCGTGAAGGCCAGCGAGGCGGCCGTCGAGGCACGCATGGGTTGCGGCCTTGGACAGGAAGGTGGCGTGGGGTACAACCGGCGCTTTCGCATGAGGGATGGCACGATCCGCACGCATCCCGGCAAGATGAACCCGGACATCGTCGCGCCAGCGGGTCCGATCGATCCGGATGTGGCCGTGATCGCCGCGGAGGATATGCAGGGCAAGCTGCTCGGCTGCGTCGTGAACTTCGCCCTGCATGGCACCACGCTCGGTGGAAACCAAATCTCAGCCGATTGGCCCTTCTATCTGCGGCAAACGATTCGCGGCGGTGTGGGTTCCGATATCGGTGTCGTGTTTCTCAATGGGGCCTGCGGAGATGTCACCCAGGTCGACAATCTCAATCCGCGGCCCGGCGAGTTCGGCGAGGTATGGGCGCGCCGCGTAGGGATGAGCGTGGGCGCAGTCGCCTTGAACGTGCTGGCGAAAGCGGAGTTCACGGCGGATGCGCCGCTGGCCATCACGACGGAAACGCTCGCGTTGCCGATCCGGGACCTTGCTGATTCCGACGAAGAACTCGTGAAGCGCGAGGCTCCGGGCATCGGACTTGGCTCGAACGACGAGGTGTTTCTCAAGGAGGCGGCGTTGGTCCGCGCGATGAAGGCCAAGTCGCCTACGGTGAACGTTGAGGTGCAGGCGATGCGGATCGGGTCCACGGGCATCGTCGGCAATCCCGCGGAGTTGTTCTGCGAGCTTGGCCTCGACATCAAACGCGGCTCCCCCTGGAAACCGACGATGGTCGTCGAACTGGCCAATGGCCATTGTGGCTACGTCGCCACCTCCGAGGCCTACCTGGGTGGCGGGTACGAAGTCCGCACCGCGCGCAGCAGCTTCCTCGCCCCCGGCACAGGGGAACAGATTGCCAACACCTCGGCACGCCTGCTCTGTCAACTGGCGGAGAAATGATGCAACGGTCTGTCAGCACGGGAGAGAAGATGGCGACCATCCGTTTTCCACAAATGCTAGCCCGGACGCTGATGCTATGCGCGCTGACTCATTGCACGCTTCATGCCGGGGCACCGACGTTTCAAGATCTGATGGACCCCTCCGTGTTCCCAGAGCCGCAGCGCGGGATGGTGGTGGAAAGCGCGAAGGTGACCCCAGAGGGACTGCGCGTCGTGACGACCGGCGCGGAGTTTGCGCTCGACGCTGCGGGAAGCGGGGTCTTTCTTCAGCGCATCGGACATCCCCGCGAAGTCGCCCGCATCCGCATCGAGGGAATCGCTGGAACGCCCGCGCTCACGCATTCTGCCCCCGGGCTTGCCTTTGCACGTTTCGACTCACCCAAACTCGACCTGCGCGTGAACGGCGACTCGCTGTTCATGTTCCATGCGCACGAGCCCGTCGCTGTCGAAATCACGCGTGCCATCGAGGTTGGGTTTACTGCGTCGCACAAATCCAATTGCATCGTGCTGGACGAATGGGGCGGATTCGGTTTGTTTGGTTCCGACCCGTCACTGGAATCCGCTCTGACTCCCTATGAACCGGTTGTGGCGCGATACACATTGCCCGCCGATGCGGTGCTGTGGATTGGCATCTGCCCGCCGAAACCGTATGACTGGGAACGCTCTCTCAAGGACCATGTGGTGTGGCATTGGTCGAACCAACTCGGCTACCCGCCGGATTCCGATTTGATCGCGTGGGCGAAGGAAGGCAACACCGTCTTGCTGCAATCCGAGGTCATGCTGTGGAAAGACTGGAACCTCGCGTTCGTGCCGCGGCTCGGCGAGGATGAGTTCGCGCGCGTGCGTAAGACCATCCATGAGCAGGGCATGCGCTTCATTGTCTATACAAGCCCATACTACTTCCTGAAAGGGACCCCGCTCGAGTCGAAGGCCATGAACAGTTTTGAGAACTTCAGCGTCACGGGATTTCCGCCGGGGTGGCCCGAAGGCGTCAACATGGACCTGTTCATGGACGAGATTGCGAGGGTCATGGCACAGCATAAGCCGGACGGTCTCTACTTCGATGGCCAATACACGGAGAACACGCCCGCGTTGTATGCACTGGCGCGGCGCACACGGGCGCTCCTGGGCGAAGAGGGCATCCTCGAGTGGCACTCGACGTTTGCACTCGGCACAGGGCTGTGCTTCCTGCCGCAGGCCGATGCCTATGTGGACTTCATCCTGCGGGGCGAGGGCCGCGACAGCACCTATACGGACTTCAACTACCTGCGCTATTTTGTCTCTTGCTACAACTCGAGCAACAGCATCGGCGTCATCTGCAACAACGGGTCCAAGCCCACCGTGGACCTCGCGGAGCAACTGTTGAACGCCAATTGCCGCATGCACACCATCGCCGGGTGGTTGGCGGATCCGGGGGTGATGGAAGTCGTCCATGACTCCTATCGCGAGCATCTCACGGCGGAATTGCGCGAGCGTGTTGAGCGAGGGGTAGATGAGCGCCAAGCGCGAATTGCGGAAGCCACCGAGGCACGCGCGCAGGAGTATCGCGCGTTACGCACACCGCCCGGATGGGGCCAGCCCGCGTTTGTGGCGCAAGGGCCGGATCTCGTGAAGTGGACGCCGAGTATTTCGCCCGCAAACGCGCAGCCGTTCAACAACGAAGGCGGAGCGCTATCGATCACGGCGAAAGCGCACACCTACGCGTTTCTTTCCTCTCCTCTGAGCGCCGCTGCACACGGTTTTGTGATACGGCTCAGGCAGAACACGGACGGAGGCATGTCATGGGGACCAGCGGTGTGCTTGCGCTGGAAGGCCGGTACCATTTTCAGAGCCGGGCTTCGAAGCGATGGGCTGTTGCAGGCCGACCTCGGCGGGGAACAGCACCTGTTTGGAAAGCACGATCCGAGCCAATGGACCTGGATTCGCGCGCGGTGGCTTCATCATTCCGGCGTGGTGGAAACGAGCGCGAACGGGAAGGACTACGAGGCCGTATGGTTCTTCGAGCACGCCGGCGCGCTCACGGGACCGGTCGAGAGTATCTCCGTGGGGAAGATCCCTTACAGCGGCGCCCCCGTCGACCACACGGACCCCGGCGCAGCCGGGACGTGTCAGGTGGGCGAGCTGGCTGTCTACTGAGTGAGGTTGCATGGTAGCCGCGACGCAGGAGAGAGGTCCCCGGTCGGAACAGCGGACACTCCTCCCGTTCTGTTCACGGAGGTACAATCAAAACGCCGCGCGGAGTCACCATCCAGGTGGCTTCAGGATTGATGCTTTGCCGACCAGGAGGGGATCCGGGAACTGGTTGGCGGCCAAGTGCCTTTCTTTGAGTCTCATGTAGTCAGGCACTTCGGCTTTCAACGCCTTCGACGCTTGATTGGGCGGGAAAACGAGTTTCACGGCGATCTGCGGATAGGTCTTCTTGAGTGCCCGGATGACCGGAAGCAGGTCGCTGTCATTTGAAAGAACTATGCACTTGTCCATAAGATTCAAGGCTGCATCCACCAGTATCTGGACTGCGATATTTACATCGGTCTCCTTCTCCTCGTATCCGGGAGAAGTCTGGCGACAGGCCCTGCAGTACTTGTCCTTCCTCCGGAATTCGCCGAGGATGGTCTGCACTCCGACGAGACTCTGCGCTTGAATGAAGGTCTTGTGCCGGGCGGTCTTCGCGGCATCCCCGGGGTAAAATGCGGTGAAGTAATAGATGGCCGCCAGTTGCTCCTTGCTGGAAATGATGGACTCGCCCAGCCTTCGGAAGTTCAGCCAGCGATACCCACGCAGGGAAGGAGCATTCATGAGGGCATGGTAGAGATTGAAACCGTCTATGTAGAGGTGTACACGTCTCATAAAAGAAATCCCCGGTCCCTGAAGACCGGGGGGCGCCACGACACGAGGTCATGGCGGGATTCCTTACCCAGAGTGTACCACTTTCAGATCTGCGGTGGCAAGAGGCTCCAGAAACAAGTTGCGAGTGCTCTGCGCTGACTAAGGTTACTGCCGTTCACCAGATTCAGGCTGCCGCCCCCCTTTTCGGAGGGCGGCAGCCGCTTGGGTTACAGCAAGTTCACCACGCGCTCGGCAAGACCTTTCTCGCCGAGGACCACGTTGAGCTTCGACGTGGCCGCGATTTTCTCGAGGACCTCCAGCTCACGCAGACGCATCAGCGTCGGGTTCTCGGCCAGCATTTTCGCCGTGTTGGCCTGGCTGCGCATCGCTGCCGTTTCCTCGCGGCGCGTGATGAAATTGGCCTCGGCGGCCTTGCGGGCCTCTGTCACCTTGTTCATCAGATCGCGCATCTCGCCCGGCAGCACGATGTCGCGGATGCCAAACCCCGTCACCGCCAGCCCGTAGGCCGTTGCACGGTCGCGGATGGCCGCCTCCACGGCGCCGGCGAGGCTCGCCTTATCGGCGAGCAGCGCGTCCAACTCGCGCGCGCCCACTTCGGCCCGCAGGGCCAACTGGGCCTCGCGGTACAGCGACTGGCGCACGTCGTTCACCGTCATGATGGCTTTCAAGGCATCCGTCACTCGGTAGGTGACCACGGCGTTCAGTCGCAGGGTTACCTTGTCCTGGGTGATGATATCCTGCCCAGTGACGTCGAGGACCGTTTCGCGCATATCGTGCACGTGCACGGCCACCTTGGCCACGTCGCGCCAGAACGCGTAAGTACCGGGACCCAGCGTCGCCACATACTCGCCGTCCTTGAAGTAGACACCCACGTGCCCCTCTTCGACGGTGTGCTTATTCAGCAGCGCGTCCGCGCCCGGCGTCTTGAGGACGGCGTGCACCTCGGCGTGGTCGAAGCGAACCGCCCGCGCGTCGATGATCTCCGTGCGGATCGCGCGCATGCCCTTCCACAGGGC
>JADLGB010000219.1 GCA_020849535.1 Candidatus Hydrogenedentota bacterium | reverse complement strand
GCGGGAAGAACCCAACGCGAAGGTTGTCGCGCGGCAGAAGGTTGTATTGGAAGAGATGAGGCAGCTCTTCGCCGACCTCACATCGAGAAAAGGATAAGGCCATCATGGAAACAATGACCACCAGCCCAGGCGCCGCGCCCGACCTGCTGCACAAGGAATACTGGGATCTGAACTACATCTCCGGTCCGCTGGTGTTCCTGGGCAACGGCGATCGCTTCGCCACGGGTTCCATTCTCGACCTCGTGAGCGAGACCGGTGAAGTGCGCCAGGGACAGGTACTCGAGGCGAGCAAGAAGCACGCCGTCGTGCAGGTGCTTCAGGGCACCCAAGGCCTCGACATCAAGCGCGTGTCGGTGTCGCTGAAGAAGGAGGCCGCGCGCGTCGGGTGCTCCAAGAATCTCATCGGGCGCAGCTTCAACGGCACCGGCGATCCGATTGATGGGTTGCCCCCCGTGGTGGCGGACAAGGAACTGGACATTTCGGGCACGGCGATCAATCCGGTGTCGCGCGACAAGCCGAATGACTTCATCGAGACGGGTCTTTCGACCATCGACGGATTCAACACGCTCGTACGCGGCCAGAAGCTGCCGATCTTCTTCGGCGCGGGTCTGCCCGCGAATGAAGTGGCCAACATGATCGTGCAGCAGTCGTCCACGAAGGGCGATAGCGAAGAATTCGTGGTGGTGTTCGGCGCCATGGGCCTCACCGAGCGCGAGGCCGCATACTTCCTTCGCAGTTTCGAGGAAGGGGGCCAGGGAAGCCGTGTGGTGTCTTTCATCAACAAGGCATCCGACCCGGCCATCGAGCGCCTGTTCGCACCGCGTTGCGCCCTGACCGTGGCGGAATATCTCGCGTTCGAGCACGACTACCAGGTGCTGGTTATCCTGACGGACATGACGAGCTATTGCGAAGCGCTCCGGCAGGTTTCGAGCGCACGCGAGGAGATTCCCGGACGCCGCGGCTATCCTGGGTACATGTACACCGACCTATCGACCATTTACGAGCGCGCCGGGCGCATCCGCGGCAAGAAGGGCTCCGTGACGCAGGTGCCCATGTTGACCATGCCGGACGACGATATCACGCACCCGATTCCGGATTTGACGGGGTACATCACGGAGGGGCAGATCGTGTTGTCCCGACCGTTGCACCGTCAGGGCGTGTTTCCGCCGGTGGACCTGCTGCCGTGCCTGTCGCGGCTGATGAACAATGGTATCGGCGAAGGGCGTACGCGTGTGGATCACCGCGCGCTGGCCAATCAGCTTTACGCCTCGTACGCGCAGGGCCGCGACGTGCGCAAGTTGATGGCCATCGTTGGTGAGGATGCCTTGAGCGAGCTGGACAAGAGGTACCTGAAGTTCGCCATCGAGTTCGAGAAGTACATGATCGGCCAGGGCGAGACCCGGCGCACCATCGAGGACACCTTGGATCTCGGGTGGAAGCTGCTGGGGATCCTGCCCCCGGACGAACTGACGCGTGTGTCGAAAGCACTGGTCGAGCAATACTATCGCCCCTACGACGAAGAGTCGCAGTGAGGATGCGCGCAACTGTTTGGCGGAGACCTGGCGCGAGCCGCCGCGTCGCCGCGCAATAGCGAGGTTAAATAAGACCCGATGAGTTTGGACAGCGTATCCCCGACCCGCATGAACCTGCTGGCGCGCAAGGCGCAAATCAAATTTGCGTCGGACGGCGTGCAGTTGCTGGAAGGCAAGCGGGAGGCCCTGTTGAAGGAGCTGATCGATCGTGCCCGCGAGCTGCGGTCGCTCCGCAACGACCTGCACGCTCTAGGGCGCACGGCGGTGGCGGCGATGGCGATCGCGCGAGGGGTCCGGGGCACACCGGAGATCCGGTCCGCCGCCTTGGCGGCCCGCCGCGAGATGAACGTCCGGGTCACGACGGAGAAGGTATGGGGACTTTCCCTGGGCGACATCGAACAATTCGACGTGGTGCGGCGTCCGGCCGATCGGGGCATTGGGCTCTTGGATATTTCTTCCCAGATCGTCGAGGCGTCGGAAGCCGCGGAGAAGATGGTCGCGCAGTTGCTGGTGTGCGCGCCGAAAGAGCAGAACCTTCAGATCATCGGTGAAGAAGTGCGCAAGGTCAGCCGGCGCATTAACGCCCTCAACGAGTATTTGTTGCCCAAGCTTCGCGGGGAAATGCGGACCATTGCCCGCGTGCTCGATGAACGCGAACGCGAGGATACGTTCCGCTTGAAGCGCATCAAGAAGAAGAAGGCCGATGCGGCCGCTGCCGAAGCCATGAAGGAGGCGCTTCAATGAGGCTGGGTGATCTACTTCACCGCGACGTCATTCGCGTGGGTCTGCGGGCCCACACGAAAGAAGAGGCCCTCGAGGAGATGGTCGACGTGCTGCTCGAGGCGCACGAGATACCCCTGTCGCTCCGGGAGCCTGTGCTGGAGGCCGTGCACGAGCGGGAAAGCCACCACAGCACGGGCATGCAGTACGGAGTGGCCGTTCCCCATGGCCACACGGACCGGGTGGAAGACATCATCGCGGCTATCGGTATTTCCAAGGAAGGGATCCCGTTTGAGAGTCTGGACGGGATATCCGCCCGAATCATCGTACTGCTGGTGCTCCCTCGCCGCACGTTTTATCGCAATCCCCACACGATGGCGGGCATTGCCCACCTACTCGAGAACGCTTCGCTTCGTGACAAGCTCAAGACCGCCACAGACGCCGATACCGTCCTGCGCGCGATCAAAGAGGAAGAGAGCAAGCCCTCCTTCAACAATCTCGACGGGGAGCAGTAGCCCGCTGGTACAGGCGATTCCCGCATTTGGCAACCGGCCCAGTATCCTTTTCTCCCAGAGAGTGCAGTATACTGTCGGTGGGGTTGTGCCGCCCTTGGGGAGGAAAACAAGCGTTGGGCCTGCGATTGATGAGCGTTGCCGGCTTGTTGGCGCTGATCGCGCTGGCGTGGGCGCTGTCTGAGAATCGATCGAAGATCCCCTGGAGACTGGTGGCCTGGGGTGTGGCGCTCCAATTCGCAATGGGGTTGCTCATTCTGCAGACGCCGGTGAAGGGCGTTTTGTTTTCCGCCATGGACAAGGCGGTGGGCATTCTCACCAACTCCGCGACGGAAGGGGCGGCGTTCGTATTTGGCAGTCTCGCGCGGACCCCGGAGCAATACGGCACCCACTTCGCATTCCGGGTCCTTCCGGTCATCATCTTTGTGTCGGCGATATCGTCGATTCTATTCCATTATCGCGTGATTCCCACAGCAGTCTCCGCAATCGCATGGATCATGCGGCGTACACTGAAGACATCCGGTGCGGAGACCTTTGCGGCGGCGCTCCTCATCTTCCTGGGAATCGAATCGGCCACGGCCATCCGCGCCTATCTCAAGGACATGACCCGCTCCGAGCTGTGCACGATCATGACGACGTTCATGGCGACGATTGCCGGCAGTGTGATGGTCACCTACGCGACGTTCGGGGCCGAGCCCGGCCATTTGCTGACCGCCTCGCTGATGAGCGCGCCCGCCGCGATCGTCATCGCCAAGATGATGGTCCCCGAGTTGGGCAAACCGCAGACCTCGGGAGATGTCCCGGTCCGCATCGAGGTGGAAACGCGCAACGCCATTGATGCCGCCACGCAGGGCGCCGCGCAAGGTCTGACCATGGCGCTGCAAGTCGGTGCGATGGTGATTGTGTTCGTCGGCCTCGTCTATCTGCTGGACATGCTGACGCAGACGATCACCGGGAAGTCATTCGTGGAGCTTTTGTCCTATTTGTTCTGGCCGTTCGCTTACCTTATGGGTGTGCCGCCCGACGATGTGCCCGCGGTGTCGCAACTCTTGGGCAAGAAGACCGCGCTGAACGAGTTTCTCGCTTACCTCGACTTCAAGGAGTTGCTTGCACAGAACACCCTGTCGCCGCGTGCCCGGACCATCGTGACCTACGCGCTATGCGGCTTCTCCAATCCGGGCAGCATGGCCATCGCGATCGCGGCGCTGGACGCGCTGGTGCCGGAGCGCCGGATCGATATATCGCAACTGGCCTTCAAGTCGTTTATCGGTGGCACGCTGGCGTGTTTCATGACCGCGTGCATTGCGGGAGTCCTGGTCTATGAATGAGTCACCCCCTGTTCCGAGAGTGCTCACCATCGCCGGAAGCGATTCGGGCGGCGGCGCCGGTATCCAGGCAGACCTGAAGACCTTCACGGCGCTTGGCGTGTACGGCATGTCGGCGATTACCTCCGTCACCGCGCAGAACACGCGGACCGTGAGCGGCGTCCAGGATCTGCCGTCGCAGTTCGTAGCGCAGCAGATCGATATCGTGGCGCAGGACATCGGAGTGGATGCGGCCAAGACGGGCATGCTTTCCTCGGCGGCAATCGTTCACGCGGTGGCCGGGAGCATCGAGAAGAACCACCTCGAGCTCCTTGTGGTGGATCCGGTGATGGTCGCGAAGAGCGGCGATCCGCTGCTCCAGCGCGACGCGCGCCAGGCCCTCATCAAGGAACTCCTGCCCCTTGCGTATGTGGTGACCCCGAATCTGCCTGAAGTGGAGGCCCTGACCGGCCTGAAGGTCTATTCGCTGAACGATATGGCTGAAGCGGCGCGCGCCATCCACGCCCTCGGCTCACACCACGTGCTCATCAAGGGTGGACATCTGGGCGGTGGAGAGGCCACGGACCTCTTGTACGATGGCCGCGCATTTCACACGTTTTCGGCAAGGCGCATCGATACGCCCAACACCCACGGAACGGGTTGCACGTACTCCGCGGCCATCGCGGCGCACCTTGCTCTGGGCTTCAGCGTTATCACGGCGGTGGAACGGGCCAAAAGTTATCTAACGGAGGCCATCCGCCACTCGTTTTCGCTGGGGTCGGGCCACGGTCCCCTCAACCATTTCTGGATGCACCAGAACGAGCCGCCGCATGGCGGAAGCTCGGGCGGCCGGTAGCACTCGTTGCCTGAGCCTACTCCCGGGCGCTCTCCAGATGCACCCACTTGATGGCGCTTTGCACCAGCTCGGTGGCGTTCCGCAAGCCAATCTTCTCCTTGATGTGTTCCCGGTACGTCTCGATCGTCTTGACACTCAAGTTCAGTTTGGCCGCGATCTCGCGGGTCTTCAGGCCCTGGCCGATAAACGCGTACACTTCCAGTTCGCGATCGCTCAAGCGCGATACGGGTGAAGTGCCAGACGGGCTCGGCGCGCCAACGATCCGCTGCATCACGCGGGCGGCCAGGCTGTCACTCAAATACACCTCTCCGCCAAGCACTTTGCGGATAGCCGTGATAACGCGTGTGGGCGCTTCGCGTTTCATGATGTACCCTTGCGCGCCCGCCCGCAGGGCACGCTCGGCATACAGCGACTCTTCGTGCATGGAGAGAACCAACACCGGCAGGGTGAAGCCGCGGTTGCGAAGATTCTTGATGAGGGTCAATCCGTTGATGTCTTCCAGCGAGAGATCGATGATGGCCACATCGGGCGCCAGGGCTTCGATGGCCTCGAAGCCCCGGTGTCCGGAATCCGCCTGACCGCATACCGCCAAATCCTTTTCGCGATTGATCAACTCGGCGAGACCTTCGCGCACGATGGGATGGTCATCGACGATGAGTACCTTGGCTGGCGCCTGGTTCATGCAGTCTCTCCTCGTTGCCCGCCGTCGATATCTGCGCGCTGGGGCAGCGCAATCGTACAGCAGACACGGGTCCCGCCGGAAGGGCCGGGTTCCACGTTCAGGGTGCCCCCCAGCATGTTGGCGCGATAGCTCATGATGCTCATGCCCAAGCCTTCGCCCGGATCGGCGCCGGCGACAATGCCCACGCCGTCGTCCGTGACGCTGAGCACCAGCAAGTCGCCTTCGACGGCCAGCGCAATCTCCACGGACGCCGGCTTGCCATGCTTCACGGCGTTGTTCACGGCCTCTTGTGCAATACGGTATAGGTGTGTCGCGGCGGTGGGTCGGTCAAGCATGATGGGCTCTTCGCAAACGAACCTGCAGGAAACGCCGAAGAGCTGCTGGGTGGAAACGGCCATCTCCTCCAGGGCGGTCATGAGGCCTTCCGCCTCCAGTTCGATCGGGTAGAGGCCCCGCGCCATGTTGCGGGTCATGACGATGGCCTCAGTCACCAGGTGCACGATCGTGGCGGCAACGCCCGCCTCGGGATCGTCTTTCTCCGCGAGGGCTTGGGCCAGCGTCTGGCTCTTGAAGCCGATCCCCGTCAGGTGCTGGCCGAGCCGGTCGTGGAGATCCTGGCCGATGCGGATCTGCTCGCGCGCACTGATATCGAGGACTTGCCGTTCGAGGCGCTTGCGGTCGGTGATGTCGATGGCGACCACCAGGAACGCCTGCTCTCCCTCGAATTCGATGGGGCAACTCTGCGCATCCGCCCAGCGCTCTTCGCCTTGCCGCGTGATATAGCGCACCTCCCGCCGGTCCCCTTGCGCGCCCTGGGCGAACTCCTCCATTCGGATGCGGATAGGCTGGCGGTCGTCGGGATGGATGAGGTTGAGGAACTCCTTGCCGAGGATGTGCTCGCGCAAGTATCCGGTCGCTTTGACCGCAGCATCGTTCATGAAGACGAAATTGCGGCCGTCGTGAATGCCGATGGGAACCGGCATGCGGTCGGCGAATTCGCGAAAGCGGACCTCGCTACGATGCAGTGCCTCTTCCTTACGCTTGCGCTCGAGGGCATTGCCGATCATCTGCCCGACGGCCTCCAACATCCGGATGTCTTCTTCCAACCAGGTCTGTTTGCGGCGCTCGGTTGCGAGTCCAAACACACCCAAGAGGCGCCTGTCCACAATGACAGGTACCGCGATCATCGATCGCGTGCCGGTAGCCCTGTAGAAATCCCTTTCTGCGGCGGCCTCATCCGGCATGGCGTCCACATCGGGGATGTATATGTATTGCCTTTGGGTTTGCATCTGAATGGACCATGGGAAGAGCGCGACGTCTGCGACAGGATAGAGTTCACGATGGCCCTCGATTCCCGGCGCGCACCACTCGTGGCTGAAGTAGGCCGTTCGTTGGTCCTCGGCCACCTGAAACGCAAAACAGCGGTCCACTTCCGTAAACTCTCCCACCATCTCCAGCGCGTGGTCGATCACATCCTCCAGTTCATGTGCGGAAGAGTGGATGAACTGCGAGGAGAGCGTTGAAAACAAGGCCTCGAAGCCCAGGCGGTGGGATAGTGCCTTGCGCAGAAGGTTCGCTTCCGTCTCGAGGCGCTGGAATTCGATTTGCGTTTGCACCGCGTGTCGCAGGGCCGGGCGGTCGCCTTCGCGCACGACTGCGCTGGCGCCGCGCGCAATCCACGTATCGGCCTCCGACTCGACGTTCGCCGCGGGAGCGATCGCGATGATGGGAATGCCGGAACACGAAATCAGGCTTGATTTCAACTCGCGCAGAAGGTGCGCGTCGCAGCGTGCGGTGTTGAGGCAAATGACGTCGGGTCGCAAACCCACGGCGGCACTGTATGCCTGGATACCGGGAGCGGTGAACGCCCGCAAATGTTGAGCGCAGGAATCGAGCGCGGCATCCACGAAGGCGCGCAGCGATTCATCTTCGGGTAGAACCAACACGCACAGTGAACCGGCGAGGGCGTTTCGAGCGCGTTCGCGTCCGGCCGTACGGGTTTGGCTCTCCGGCCATTGATGGAAACCGGGTGCGTCCATTCACTGGGACTCCGCTTTGCCGTTTCAGTACAATGCGCGACGCCACCATACGAACTCAGGTACACGCACGCATGTTCGAGGCATACCGCTTTCCCAGGGATTATCTCACGTTCTGGCACCTCGGGGCGAGAATGGGGGTGCGTCCTGTCGTCCGCTTTCTGCGGAGCGCGCGGCGAGGGGAACGGTCGGTGTTTCTCGACATCGGATCGGGTGGAGGGTCCACGTCGTTGCTCGCGGCGGGCATGGGGTTTCGGGTGATCAGTATGGACCTCTCCATCCACGGCCTTCGGGATGCGCGAGCAGCGGGCGCGCGCATGCGGCCCCCGCGCGGAATTCGGGGCGTTGTGGGCGACTGCTGCCGGATACCGCTGCGCGGCGCGTCGGTGGACGCCGTGGCCGCGTCGCACATTATCGAGCATCTGGACGAGCCGCACTGTATGCTGTGCGAGGTTAGCCGCGCCTTGAAGACTGGCGGCGTGTTACGCGTTTCGTGCCCATCCACGTTTCACGCGCTGCGCATTGGCCGTTGGCTTGGCTTGAGCCTCGACCCTCCCGATCATAAGGTGATCGGATACCGTGCCGAAGACGTCGCGGCCTTGTTGCCCAAAGAGCTGGAGGTCACCCGGTGGACGTATGAGGGGCGTTTCCTCGAAAGCAATTTCGCGGACCTCCAGCACCTGGTTGCCAGAGTGCTCCGCGTGCGCGCGAACCCCATGCAGGCGCCGAGAGAAGGGCCGGCGCTCCGGCGCAACTCCGGGGTAGTGACGGCGTTCTGGTTTCTCAAGGAGTTGATTTTGTTGCCGCTTCTAATCCTCTGCAAAATGGAGGACGCGTTGCTCTTCTTCATGCCCGGCAGTATGATTTCGCTGGAAATCCGGAAGAAATGAAGGCCGCTTGGCATCGAAACACCGCGGAAAGGCAACCATGAGCACTGCGCCGCGCGATGGGGATGGCTCTATTCTGCTGTCGTGCCGCCCCGTTCCCGCGTGGGAGTGGATGCTGGCCGGTCTCGCCGTGGCCATCGCGCTGGTTCTAGGTTTCAGCAGGCTGTCGTGGCCCAGTCTCTGGCATGACGAGTTGATCCACGTTTTCGTCGCCAAGGGGATTATCGGCAGCGGCCTGCCCCAGCTTCCCAGTGGGCGCATGTTCACCGAGGGCACGCTCTACAATTATCTGCTCGCGGGAGTGATGCTGCTGTTCGGCGATGGGGAGGCGGCCGTCCGCGCCCCATCGGTCATCGCCAATGCCCTCAACGTCCTCGGGACTTATCTTGTCGTGCGGCGCATCCTCGGTGCACCCACCGCTCTCGTAGCCGCGTTTGCCTTGGCGCTGTCGCCGTGGAGCGTCGCGTGGTCGCGTCAAGCCCGCTTCTACGCGTTGCAGCAGACCATGTACCTGGCCACTCTGTATGCGGTCTGGCGTTGCGGGGAAGCCCCGGACCGCGGAGGGATCGTGCGCTGGGGACTTGGCGCGTGCGGCGCCTATGTGGTTGGACTGCTTTCCGGTCCTCATTCGGTCTTCTTCCTGGCCCCTGTTGGCGCGTATGCGGGCCTGCATGTGCTGCGTGAAAGGTGCGTGAAATCGCGCTGGTTTCTCATGGCCGCCGCGGTCGTGCTGTTGGGCGTGTTGACGGTGACTGGGCACTTCCTCACACTCCCTCAGGCCGAGTTCGATGCCACCTTCAAGGACGCGCAGATCGGCGGGTCTCCCCCCGACCCCGGCGATCGCGACCAGTCCGACCGGCTGTATTACTTCCGCTTCTTCACGAACAACCTCAGCACCGGCTACTTCATCCTGGCGTGTGTGGGCTTTGTGTGGATGGTAGTCAAAGAGGGGCGGCGGGGAGTGTTTACCGCCATCGCGTTTCTGGCGCCTATCCTCGTGCTCAACTTCCTGATCGGATACCGGCGTCACCGCTTCATCTTCTTCGCGTATCCGTTCTACGTTGCGGCCTTTTCGTACGCCTTGGTGCGGCTGGCCGCGTTCCTGCCATCGTTTCGGCGCTCGTGGCCGCGGGCAGTCGCGGCGGTATGCGTTGTGGCGTTTGGCGCGCGGCTGGCGATCTCGACGGTTCGGCTCGTGCAGGACTCCATGCGGGTGGCCGGCGGCGCGGACGCGACCCTCGCGGTGGCACATCCTCAGTGGCGAAAGCCGTGTCTGTACATCCGGGACCACTTGAATGGCGAGGTTGTGTTGACCACGACGTACATCACGGCCTTGTACTACGTGGGCCGTGTGGACAACTGGTACCCGAGCCGGGTCATCGTGTGGGAGCATATCGAGAGCGGCATGGAAGGACTCAAGACCCTCGATGACCTCAAAGCCTACGTGCGGGAGCATCCGAAGGGGTTCTTCGTGGCCGAGCGCCGGCGTTTTCACCACTGGTATTTCTTCGCGGAGGATGTCGCCTGGGTCGAGCAGCACATGGAGCGGCTCGATGCGGCCTCGGGCGAGGACGTCATTCTCTACCGCTGGGGTCCTCCCTGAGGGCCTGTCGGCGGCCGCATAGCGCGCTTCAGCCCGCTTCGTCTACAATGCGATACGTTGGAAGGAATGGCGAAGGGTTCAACTCTGTGGACTACGCGAAACACTACGAACGCTGCTGTCTTGAATCCACCAATGCGCTTCAACGCTGGTTCATGACGCTCTTGACGCGCAAGGCGCAGAGCCTCGGACAGAAGAGCCATAAGATCTGGTCGTTGAAGTATGTGATTGATGAGTACTTCGCGGGGCAGGACCAGCTTCGCGTGCTGGATTGCGGCGCGTGGAACGGGTGGTTCTTGAGTTACAACGTGCCTCAGATCGCGCAACGTATCGCCCTGGATTTCGACAGCCATTTCGCTCCCGAGTTGCGTGCCGAAGGAGTCGATTTTGTGCTGGCAGACATGGAGAAGGGCTGGCTGCCTTTTCAGGACAACGCCCTAGATTTGGTAGCCATGACCAGCACGCTCGAGCACCTCTCCTGCCCGGAGAAGATGGCCACGGAGATCCACCGCATTCTGAAACCGCGTGGCATTGCGTTTATCACCGTGCCCGACATCATGAAGTACAAATTCCGTTTCTGGAATGACATCACGCATAAGCGCCCCTTCACACGCGGCGCCCTGCAGTTCCTCTTTGAAACGCACGGCATGGAGACCGTTGAAATCTCACCGTATAACCACAACCTCTTCATTGCCGGGAACCTGTTTCCGCGGGGCATTCACCGTTTTCTCATGAAGTTTCGCGGCGACGCCGTGCTCTACGTGGGCAGGAAGCCGGGGCCGTGAAGCGGCCGCAGTCCGCGTTGTTCGACCGCTTGGCCGCGGGTTCCCAGTTGTACGTGTATCCCCCCGATTCCCTGCGCAAGCTGAACGGATTGGTAAAAGACAAAGGACGCACCTTGGACGTAGGCTGTGGAGACGGAACCATCCCGCAGGCCTTTGATGCGCCGTGGGTTACTGGCTTCGACGTCTCGCATCGTTGCGCGGTGCTGTCGCGCGGGCGCGGGATTGCCTCGGTCGTGGCGGACGCGGGCGGAGGGTTCCCTTATGCGGCGGGTGCCTTCGATACGGTTTACTGTGTGGACGTGCTGCACCACTTGGAGCGCCGATGGCAGCCGGTGTTCGATGAGGTGAGCCGGGTGCTCCGGCCCGGCGGAACCCTGGTCATCGTCGAGCCGGATGCGCGCAATACGTTTGTGCGGTGGACCCAGGCCCCGGGCTCGCCGATACGCGTTGCTCCATTCGATAACGAACCCGCGATCGATCCGCGGGAGTTGCTGCCTCTACTTGAGGCGCGCGGGTACGATGTGTCCTGCCGCCCCATTCACATCGAAGGGGAGCAGGTGGAACGGTCCGTGTTCCCCCTCTGGCAGCGTCTAGCCAAGGCCCCGTTCACGCTGGCCCTGGCATTTCTGTATCGCAACGTCCCCAACAAATTTGCCATCATTGCCACGAAAGCGGGGGACACGCTGGGCGAGGTCCCGGCCGCAAGCATGGAAGCCGCCACATGAAGGACAAAAGGGTAGTGCTGACCGGGGCGTCCGGCCTGGTGGGCCGGACCTTGGCGCGGCATTTGGCCGTCGCCGGGGCGCGGCTCATGCTGTGCGGCCGCAATGCCCAGCGGCTCGCCCAGGCAACGTCTGCGTTGCCTTCCGGCCATGCGCCGCTGTGCGTGCTGGCGGACTTGACCGATTCCAACAGCTTGGTGGCCCTTTCGGAACGCATCCAGGAGGCGTGGGGGGGGCTCGACATTCTGATCAACAATGCGGCGGACGTCGCCTCGAAACCGCTGATGGAAACGTCCCTGCTGGAAATCGAGACCCAGATTCGCACCAACATTACGGGCACGCTTCAGCTTTGCCGGCTCCTGGTTCCCCTGATGGATACGGGCGACAAGGTCATCGTGAACATCTCGTCGCTGTCGGGGTACAAGCCAAACCCGCGGCAGACGGTGTATAGTGTGTCGAAAGCGGGAATGAACGCGATTTCGGACGCGTTGCGTGCGGAGCTGGGTCCGCGCGGGTATCACGTTCTGAACGTGGCCCTGATGGGCATTGGCACGGGCCCCCGGCAAATTCCCGCGGAAGTGTTTGCACGGCGGCTGGAGGGCGCCATCGCGGGCCAGGAAGACGAGCTGTTTCTCTACCGGCGCACAAAGTGGCTCATGCGCCTGTACCGGGCTTTCCCGGCGTTATCGCGGCTGCGCTAGAATCGAGAAGGTATCATCATGCACTCAAGCGAGAAGGTCGGCGTTCTGCTCATCAACACCGGATCGACGGAGGCGCCCCGCCCCGCCGAGACGCGCACCTACCTGCGCCAGTTTCTGTCCGATCCGCGCGTGTTGGACATGAATCCGGTCGTGCGGTGGCTGCTGCTGAATTGCATCATCCTTGTGACCCGGCCCAAGAAATCGGCGCACGCCTACAGCCAGATTTGGACCGAGCAGGGTTCGCCTTTAATCGTTTTCAGCCGCGAATTGAGGGATGCTCTCAAGAAGAACATGCCGGACGCGGAATTCGCGATCGGCATGCGCTATGGCACGCCTTCTATCGAAGAGGGATTCTCCGCACTTGTCGAGAGCGGAGTCGATCGGATCATCGTTGCCCCGCTGTTCCCGCAATACTCGTCCGCGGCCAACGGCTCCGCGTTGGAGCTGGTCTTCTCGCTCGCGGGGAAGCTATGGAATGTGCCGGCGCTTTCCGTGCTGCCGCCCTTCTATGATGACCCGGGGTTCATCGAGTCGTGGGCCGCGGTCAGCAAGCCACTGCTGGATGCATTCAAGCAGGACCACGTGCTCATGAGCTACCACGGACTGCCCGAGCGCCACGTGCTCAAGAGCGACATGACGGGAGGCCATTGCCTTCAGTCCGGGGATTGTTGCGAGAGTATTGGTCCCGCAAATCAGTACTGCTACCGGGCGCACTGCTACGCGACCAGCCGCGCGCTGGCCAAGCGTCTCGGTCTCGGCCCCGACCAATATTCGGTCAGTTTCCAGTCGCGGTTGGGGCGGGACCCCTGGATCAAGCCCGCCACGGATATCGTCGTTCCCGAACTGCCGAAACGTGGAATCAAGCGCTTGGCGGTCATGTGCCCATCGTTCACGGCGGATTGCCTTGAGACGCTGGAGGAAATCGGGCTGCGCGCAAAGAGCGATTTCCTGACGTCGGGCGGCACGGCCTTTCAATTCATCCCCTGCCTGAACAGCCATCCCACCTGGGTGGATGCGTTGGTGCGTTTGCTGCAGCGCATCTGAGCCGGGCTGAAATGCGACGCGGGCAACCGCGGTGACGCGATTGCCCGGCGTCTCCAGCAACGTAAGCCAAATGTGAGTGGTCAGCCCTGTACGTTGATGATCGCGGATCCGTGCTGGTTAGTCACAGGCGCCTTGGTGACGGGCGCCTCCTCTTTGGCGAGTTTGTCGAAGACTTCCTGCCACGTGTTGCGCATGGTCGTCAGGTGGCCGATGACCTCGTCCAGGTGCGAGGCTTCCTTGCGGATGTTGGCCTTGATGAGCAGATGCTGAAAGTACTCGTAGATGCGGTCGAGGTTGCGTGCGACTTCTCCACCGGCCTTCATGTTCAAGGCGCCGCGGAGTTCCGCCACGATGTCCTGGGCGCGCAAGAGGTTGTTGTGCACGCCTTCCGTCTTGCCCTTCGAGAGTTGGCGTTTGGCCTCTTCGGCGCGCTGAATGGCGCCGTTGAACAGCATCACCACCAGCTTTCCCTGGGAGGCGGTTTCCACGTTCACCTTTTTGTAGGCGCCGTAATCTGCGGCAGTGCTGGCCATGCGCTGTCTCCTCGTTGATGCTCTCGCCTAACTCTTAGAAGCTGGCGCCAATCGAACTCAAGGCCGACGCCTGAGCCTGATAGGTCGCCGATAACTGTTCAAGTCTTGTGAACTGTGCGCGCAGGCGCGCTTCTTTGGTTTCCAGGCGCTCTTCCATCTGCTCGATGCGGTCGTTGATGCTGTTGATCTGCTGGTCGATGATGCCGTTGCTGCGCACGCGCTCATTGAGGAATCCCTGCGTGTTGGTGGCTTCATCGAGGTAATCGAAGAACACGTCCGCGATGCCGGTTTCGCCGGAGTTCGTAAAGAGGCTCTTCACGCTGCTCAGACTGGTGCGCAACGCCTCGCGGAATTCGTCCTCGTCAAGTTGGAGCGCGGAGATGGAGCCGGAGTCGAAGCTGTCTCCCGTGTTGAAGCCGATTTCGGCGAGACTGGAGAAGTCGCCGCTGATGCCGTTCACGTTGGAGAAGATGCCCGATCGCAGGAAGTCCTGGATGAATCGGATAGAACTGTCTCCGGCGAGCACGCCGCTGGTTCCCACGAGATCCTGGATGGCGGTCACGGAGGTGTTGTATTGCTCGATGAACTCCTGCATGTCCTCCACGATGGCGTCATCGTCGAGGGATACCGTCACGGTGCTGGTGCCCGCGCTCAGGAGGTTGAGCGTGACGCCGCCGATGGCGTCGGCGACCTCGTTCGAGTTGCGGGTCTGCACGGCGCCGCCGTTAATCTTGAACTGGGAGTCGCTACCGGCAGTTTGCGTCGCCGTGGTCAGGTTGACGATGTCCAGGAAGTTGCTGGTTCCGGACGTGAAATTGACGGTCCGGCTTCCCAGCGTGTCCGACACAACGCGAATGGTGTCCGTCGCCGAGTCGTAACTCGCGGTGACCCCCGCATCGCTGTCGTTGATGCGCCCGAGAATGTCGGAAATGGAATCCGTGGTCGCGTCCACGTTGATCGTGATGCCGTTAATCTTGAAGCTACCCGAAGTGACCGCGCCATTCGCAAAGTTCACCAAGTTAAGTGTATCGGTTGCGCTGACGGCGCCCAGATTGCCGGTGCTGGTCACTTCGGTGGAACCGTTGGTATTGGTCGACTGGGTGGCGCCCGTCAGACGCACCACCTGCAGGAAATTGCTTTCATCATCCGCGTCGCCCGTCCAACTGAAGTTGATGACACTCGTGTCGCCGGCGGTGGAATTGGCGATGGTGATCCGGTCCGTCAAAGAATCGTACGTGGCGGTGACCCCGGCGGCGCTCGCATTGATGTCCGCGAGAATCGAATTGAGGCTGTCGGTCGTGGGGTCGACGGTAAACTCCACGCCATTGATTGCGAAGGATCCCTCCTCGATCGCGGCGGCGATCCCGCTGTTTTCAAGAGTGGCGTTCGGATCGATGGCGCTGCCCAGCGCCGCACTGCTGTTTGCCGTGGTGGCACTGGCCAACTGGAGGACCTCCACGGAGTACGAACCCGAAACGGGACTCGCTCCGGAAATCTCGGCGGTCAGCACGTCCTCTTCGCTGGACGCGGCCGCGTACTGGCTGAAGACGGTATCGAAGCGGAAGTTCTGGACCGTATTGCGGAGCGTGGTCAGCGTGGTGCGCAGGTCGCGAATCGCCTCCCGCTGCTGGTTGAGCGTGGTGAGCCGGGTCTCCAGGCGGGTGATTGGCTGCCGCTCGAGCGACATGAGCTGTTGGATGAGCGTGGCGCTGTCCAAACCCGAAATGAGACCGCTGATACTGAATGAACCGCTCATTGGGTCACTCCCAAGTTACTTCCCCGCCGGGCCTTTTGGCCGTCACCTCAAAACGCGCGGCTTTGAGCCCAACCCCACAGGGCAATCCCGCTCCATCCGTATATCGGCAGGAACGGTATAAAGCTTTAGAAGAGCCTTGGACTCACAACCGTTCGGACAATGAACTCGTAACTTCAGTTCTATTAATTACTTATCGCTAGAGTGGTGAGGACATCGCCCGTTAGTAATTGAAAGACTCCAGGTTGATTTAATGCTAAAAATGTAACGAGATGCTAAATATTTATTGAATTTCGGATCCGTATATTCCGCTCGCGTATAGCTCTGAGAGGCGGCCATCTCCTTGCCAAAGGTTCCTTCGAGCGGCGAAATCTCGAATTTTGCGCAGCCCCAAACTTCCGTGCAGTTCCATTATACCCCACGCAAGAGCCTTGTGGCTGAGGAGACGGCCCGCGCAAGCGGGTGTGTCTCCAGCGTGGCTGGCTGAGGAAGATGGACGGACCCGAAGCAATTATGGGAAGATATGACGTAAGCCCTTGCATAGAAACAATCGCTGATTTGCCGTCTTTCGGAGATACTTGTGGCCACCATTTCCGCGGACCCTGAGGCAGCTCCTCCATCACGCCGCGAGGTGTGGCGGATGTTCGACCGCATCGCCCACCGCTACGACCTGCTGAACCGGCTGCTGTCGTTCCGGCAGGACGTTGTCTGGCGCAAGCGTTTGGCCAGGCTCTTGCCGGAGCGCCCGGACTTGCGAGTGCTCGATCTGGCCACAGGCACCGGCGACGTGCTTTTGTCCCTCTATCGGTGGAGCGGGCGTGTGGCCTCGGGAGTCGGCGTCGACATGTCGGGGAAGATGCTGGCCTTTGGGCGCGGAAAGATCACGGACCGCGGCTTGGGCCAGTGCCTCAGCATGGTGCGGGGGGACGCCATGTGCATTGGGTTTCGGGACGCCTCCTTCGACGCAGTGACGATTGCGTTCGGGATCCGCAACGTGTCGGACGTACCCTGCGCGTTGCGTGAAATGCGCCGTGTGCTGGCGCCCGGTGGCCGGGTGCTGGTGCTCGAGTTTTCCCTTCCAGGCAATCCGCTGTTCCGCCGCGCGTACTTGTTCTACTTCCGGCATGTGTTGCCGCGGATCGGCGCCTTGATTTCCGGCGACAGCTACGCGTACCGCTATCTGAATCAAACCGTCGAGAGTTTTCCGTATGGAGAGGATTTTTGCGCGCTCATGCGCGACGCGGGATTCGAGCGCGTGCTGGCGCATCCGCTCACGTTCGGGATTGCGACCATCTATGAAGGTGATGCAGGATGAGCCGAGAACTCCCGGCCGGAATGGAATAGGTCGCGCTTTATGACAAAGCCTTTTCAATACCCCAGCACGGTGGAACCCGGCGTGGCCAAGCAGACGCTGGCGATGCTCATTGAGCAAGCCTTCGATTCAGTGACGGCCGGCAGCCAGCGGAGGCGCGCGCTGCGCGTGGAAGTGCCGGTGGAGGGGGTAGAACCCCTGGCGTGGCTGGAGGCCCAGGGCAACCGGTCCCGCGGGTATTGGTGTGCCCGAGACCGCGATTTCGAACTGGCGGGCGTGGGCACGGCGGATATCCTGTCCGCCGAAGTGGAGTGCGATTACGACGAGCTGTTCGCCACGCTCAAGCGAGGCATTTCGGCGGTGCACCCCAATCTCAGGTACTACGGGGGCATGCGATTCAGCCAGCGGTCGCCCGCGGCTCCGAAGTGGAAACCGTTCGGGGCGTACCGCTTCGTCTTGCCGCGCTTCGAGGTTTTCACGCGCGGGGCGCAGACCTATCTCGCGTGCAACGCGATCCTGGACGAGCAGGCTGGCGATCTGCCCGGCAGAATCCTGGAAGCGTTGGATGCGATGCCGTTTCCGGGAATCGAAACGCCGGGGAGCCTTCCCAATATGCTGGAACGCCAGGACTGTCCCGGTTCGCGGGAATGGGGAGAAGTCATCAGGTCCGCGCTGGACCTGTTTAGGACGACGGCGCTGGAGAAGGTGGTTCTGGCGCGGGAATCGGTGTTCACCTTCGCGCACGGATTGGACCCGGTGACGCTGTTGCGCCGCCTGTCTGGGGCAGCCAATCGCAGCTACCGGTTCTGTTTCCAGCCCAAGGCGGGAGCGGCGTTTCTGGGCGTCTCTCCCGAGAGGCTGTACCAGCGGCAGGACCGCCTACTGCGGAGCGAGGCCGTGGCCGGAACGCGCAAACGCGGCGATAGCGAGGATGCGGACCGCGCGCTTTCCGAGGATCTGCTTTCGAGCGAGAAGGATCTCCGGGAGCACCGTTATGTGCTGGACGCCATCCGCGCCGAGTTTGCGCGGCGCTGCACGGCGGTTCACGCCGATGCAGACGTGTCGCTCATCAAGCTGAGCGAGTGCCAACACCTGTGTGCGCGCGTCGAGGGCATCTTGCAGGATTGTGTGACCGATGCCGATCTGCTCCGTTCGCTGCACCCCACGCCCGCGGTGGGCGGCTGGCCGCGCGATCTAGCCGCGGACGCCATCGCGCACACGGAGCATTTCGATCGGGGGTGGTACGCCGGCCCGGTGGGCTGGGTCGGGTCCGACTCGGCCGAGTTCGCGGTGGGCATCCGGTCCGCTTTGGTCCACGAGAACACCTTGTCCGTTTACGCGGGCGCGGGCATCGTCGAGGGATCAACGCCGGATGATGAGTGGGCCGAGATTGAGAACAAGATAGGGAGTTTCACCGGGATTCTGGGCACGGACTGATGGAAAGCACGGCGAATCTTAACCGGCTTTGGGCCGGGCTTATCGTGGAGGAGTTGCTCCGCTGCGGGGTGGATTACTTCGTGCTGTCCCCAGGCTCACGTTGTACGCCGCTCACCGGGGCCGTGGCGGAAGAGCCGCGCGCGAAATCCACGGTGCATTTCGATGAACGGGGCGCGGCCTACTTCGCGTTGGGGCAGGCCCGCGCGATGGAGCGGCCCGTCGCGCTGATCTGCACCTCCGGCACCGCCGCCGCCAACTATCTGCCCGCGGTGGTCGAGGCCTCGCAATCCCAGATTCCGCTTATTCTCCTCACGGCAGATCGACCTCCTGAGTTGCTGGACTCGGGCGCGAATCAAGCGATCGATCAGGCGCGTCTGTACGGCGTATACGCGCGGTGGTACTGCGGCCTGCCGTGTCCGGACCGCGCGGTATCTCCGGTGTTTGTCCTGACGACAATCGACCAAGCGGTGTATCGCGCGACGCACTCGCCAGCGGGTCCGGTTCACGTGAACTGCGCCTATCGCGAACCGCTGGCCCCTTATGCGGCGGACCTGAACGAAGCCGAGTATCTCGCGCCATTATCGGCCTGGAAGGCATCGGGCGAGCCCTACACACAGTATGCCGGCCCCGCATCTGAGTTGGATCCCGCGGCGGCACGCCACGTGGCCGACGTCATTGCGAATGCGCAGCGGGGCGTGCTCCTGGCGGGACAACTGAGGAACCGCAGCGAGGCGGAAGCCGTGGCCCAACTCGGCGCGACGTTGGGCTGGCCCATTGTGGCGGATGTGACGTCGGGCCTTCGCCTGAATGCGAATGCAGCCGGTGTGCTTCACTATACAGACCTGCTGCTGTGTAGCGCCTCGTTTCGCGAGGCCTTTCAGCCGGATGCCGTCATCCATGTGGGTGGAGCCATCACTTCCAAGCGTGTGAACCAGCACCTGCATGAGCATCCGCCCGCGCAATACATCCGTGTGGCGGACCATCCCTTTCGCGTCGATCCCGCCCACACGGTTACGCTGCGCGTGGAAGCTGGGACGAAGGTGTTGTGTTCGGGCCTGACGAAGGCATGCACGCCGCGCGTAAACAAGGAATGGAGCGAGATGCTTTTTCGTATGAACGGGCTTGCATGCGATACCATCGGCGCCGCGCTGCATTCCAAGCTGGGACTATCTGAGCCCGCCGTCGCCTCGACCGTTTCTTCGCAGCTCCCGGAGGGTGCACTGCTCTTCGTGGGGAACAGCATGCCGATCCGTGACGTGGGCATGTTTGGCGAAGGGGCCGCGGTAGGCGCTTCGGTGTTTGCGAACCGGGGTGCGAGCGGAATCGATGGGTGTATAGCCACAGCCGCGGGAATCGCGGCGTGCAGCGGCAGTCCAGTGGTGGCGTTGCTGGGCGATCTTGCGGTGCTGCATGACCTGAACTCACTTGCGTTGCTGCGGGATCCGGCGATTCGCGTCACGCTTGTGGTCATCAACAACGACGGCGGGGGCATCTTTCACTTCTTGCCTGTGGCACAGCAGACGGCCATCTTCGAGCGGTACTTCGGCACGCCGCACGGCCTTGTTTTCGAGCACGCGGCCCGACAGTTCGGCCTTGCATACGACCGTCCGGAAGACCTGGCCTCGTTGGTTCCCGCTTTGAGCGCGGCGCGCGAGCGGGCTGGGTCCACAATCATCGAGGTGCGCACGGACCGCGAAGAGAATCTGCGCATCCATCGCGAACTGCAGCAGGCAGTGGCATCCGCAGTGGATGGCGCGGCACTCCCATGAGCGAGTCTTATGCTCTCTCGTATCGAATCACAGGTCCTGAGCGCGGGCCTCTATTGGTCTTCCTTCACGGTTTTCTGGGCGATAAGAGTGAATGGGACGCGATCGCATCGTCGTTGGCGAATGAAGTCCGGTGCATGACCATCGACCTTCCGGGTCATGGCGAAAGCCCTGTGCCCGCGGGCCCGTGGGGTTTTGTCGAGACGGCGACCGCGATCGTGAGCGCGGTTGACGAGGCCGATGCCGCATCATTTTCGCTGTTAGGCTACTCGATGGGGGGACGCCTCGCGCAGTACGTGGCTTCAATCTACGCCATGCGCATTGATAGGCTCATCCTGGAATCGGCATCACCGGGACTGCGCACGCAAGCCGAGCGGGATGCGCGGCGAACCCAGGACGAGGAACTCGCGCAGCGGTTGGAGACGCACGGCTTGGAGCTGTTTCTTCGCGACTGGTATGCCCAACCGCTCTTTGACTCCCTGCACCGCGTGCCTGGCCGGGTGGAATCATTGATCGCGAGACGTGCGCAGGGCGATCCCACGCAACTGGCCTCGGCGCTCCGCAGTCTCGGCACGGGGAACATGCCTTCGCTCTGGTCCGATTGGAGGAACAACCACATTCCCACGCTCTTGATTGCAGGCGAATTGGACGAGAAGTACGCCATGCTTGCCCGTGAAATGGGGGAGCAATGCCCGGTCGCCCGCGTCGCCACTATCGCAGGCGCGGGTCACAACGTGCACTTGGAAGCACCGGCAGACTATACTGAACTTGTGCGAGGCTTTTTTGCAGAACGGTAGGAGTTCAGGCATGGCGTCTGTTGCGTGGGTCAAATCGGGCGAATACACGGATATCACCTATCACAAGGCCGAGGGTATCGCGAAGATCACCATCAATCGCCCGAAAGTGCGGAACGCGTTCCGGCCCCTGACGGTGGACGAAATGCAGGATGCCCTGCACGACGCCCGCTTCGATCCGGAGATCGGGGTTGTCATCCTGACGGGCCAGGGCGAGAAGGCGTTCTGCAGTGGCGGCGATCAGAAGATCCGCGGCGACGCGGGCTACAAGGATGATGCCAAGGCGACCATGCGGTTGAACGTGCTCGATTTCCAGCGGCAGATCCGGACCTGCCCCAAGCCGGTCATCGCGATGGTGGCGGGCTACGCCATTGGCGGGGGGCACATTCTCCATTTGATGGCCGACCTCACGATCGCGGCGGACAACGCGATCTTCGGTCAGACCGGGCCGAAGGTTGGGTCTTTTGACGGCGGGTATGGGGCCAGTTACATGGCGCGCATCGTGGGCCAGAAGAAGGCTCGCGAGATCTGGTTTTTGTGCCGACAATACAACGCGCAGCAAGCATTGGACATGGGCCTCGTCAATGCGGTCGTGCCGTATGCGCACCTGGAAGAGGAGACCATTCAGTGGTGCCGCGAGATCCTCGCCAACTCGCCCATGGCCATCCGCTGCCTTAAGGCGGCGCTCAACGCGGACTGCGATGGTCAGGCGGGCTTGCAGGAACTCGCAGGCAACGCGACGATGCTCTTCTATATGACCGAAGAGGGCCAGGAAGGCCGGAACGCATTCAACGAAAAGCGCAAGCCGGACTTCGGCAAGTTCACGCGATACCCGTGAT
>JADLGB010000218.1 GCA_020849535.1 Candidatus Hydrogenedentota bacterium | reverse complement strand
ACTACTTCCACGAAGACGCCCTCGGCAGCGTGGTGCTGGTGACGGACGACGAAGGCAACAACGTCGAGAAGTACGAGTACACAGAATACGGCCTGCCAACGGTGTTCGTGTGGGACGCGCAGGAAGAAGAATGGGGCACAGGCACCGAAGGCGGCGCGAGCGCGATCGGGAACACGAGAATGTTCACCGGCCGCGAGTGGGACGCCGAGGTGGGGCTGTATTACTACCGCGCGCGGCATTATGACCCGCGGACGGGCCGGTTTGTCAGCCCGGATCCGATTGGGATGGCGGGGGATGGGCTGGCGAATGTGTTTCGGTATGCCATTAACGCGCCCGGTGCATTCACCGACCCATTTGGGCTGAACATCGAGGCAGACTTGGCCGATGGGGTTGTCCAGAACGCGGAACAAGGGGACTACATTTCGGCGTACATCAGTTATGCGGGTCTCTTCTACTACAATGTCTGGAATGCCGTGACCTTCGGCACAGTCCATAGACAAGATGCAATCGCCGATGCCTTTGAGGAGGGGTGCATTTCAGAAGGCCAAATGTGGAAATCGGCCGGTGTTGAGACGGCAGCCGGTGTGGTGAAGGTCGGTGCCGCAGCAGCGATAGGGTCCTTCGTACCGTTGGCACGGGGCGGGACTATCCTGGCTCAGACCATTGGTGGTGTGGCGGAAGGGGCGGGCATCGGTCTTGCCACGACTGCCGTAGACCACATGACTTCGAACTACCATAACGGAGATTCTGAGGCGCAGGTAGTTCCAGGCGTGACGGTTGCTGACTATGTCGCCAACGGTGTCATGGGCGGAGTTCTAGGAGGACTGATCCGCGGGCTTTCAACTGCGAGGCAAATCGAGCAGAATGGGCAGACGCCGGCGGGCCGTCCCTTGGGTTCACACTACGCCCGAGATCGAGCGAGCAGGAACATCCCGGGAAGCGCTCTTGATGAGGCTATCCGGGAAGACCCAGCCGGGATGGATATCGGCGGAGGAAAAATCGCACATTACGACCCAAAGAACAACCTCACTGTCGTCACCGGAAAACGCGGGATCATCTCATCACACAAGGGGAAGCCGAGTGGGGGTGGGAGAGGCAGGCAATGCAGGTGAGTGTCTTGCGGTATCAGGCCATCAAGATCGAGTTCGACGGACGGGAACGTTCGCAGGGGGCGATGTCGCTTGTCGATCTCCAGTACTGTGTCGTTGATTGCAATGTCCTTGGGTTCATCGTTGGCATCGAGGTGATCAATCTCGCCCTGTCTACCGGACTCGATCAGCCGCCATCAAAGCCGTTCTGTTTGGTGAACAGCGGCGAAGAGTGGCAGTGTAGTTATGACCCCGAAGATGATGTCATGAGGATTCGACTTTCAGGTGAGCGCTCTGTTGACCAATACACGGCAATTGCGACAGCTCAGATAGATATGTCGGGATGTCTTGCCACGATCCATGCGCAGATTCCTTGGCCCCCGGCTGGGAGTCAGTCTACGCCTTTGCCCTCGAAGTAGTACTACAACGCTACGACCGGGATGGGGACCGTTCACGGGGGGCTTGAAGATTCGCAACCGTTCACGGGGCCAGCCGTCCACGCGCATGCGCCGGACGGAGTAGCGTGCTGTAAATCGGCCGTGGACTGTTGCAGAAACCGAAATCCCGCCCCCGACGCAGAATCGCGACCGTCAGGGAGTCGGCATCGGATTCCGCGATGGGGGCGGTCTCGGACATTGCTTCAGCTCCTGCCCCCTGCCGCAAACACATGAGGAGTGGTTCCGGTCCCATGGGATCTCAGACATCCACGATCCCAAGTACACGAGATGGGTTGAGGGTAGTCCATGTGGGGAGCACCAAACGTGGAGTGCGGAGTTCAGCAGAGAATGGAGGAAGTGGATGGATGCCCACCCGCGTGCTTCTGCGGCGGAGGTCCAAGCACAAATGCAGAGACTTCAGCATGACCCGAGGTTCCAATGACAGGGGCTAAGCGTCCGTCTTTCTACAGCCTTGGCGATGATTCCATCGAGTCTCCAGGTCTTCCGTGGGCCCAAAGCATCCTAGAAGGGATGACCATGTGCGATCCGTGCGTGGAATGCGGAGGCATCGGATCGACATTTTCAGAGGAGATTACGGTGGCTCTCGATCACCACAAAGGCAGGACATGGCCAGACGTCTTGGGATGCGGAGCCGAGCCCTTACTCATTGTCTCCAAGAAGGTTCTCGATGCGTGGGAAGCAGATCGAATTTCGGGTGTTCCTCGTGCGCGACCCTTGCGCATTCGTCCCCCCATGCCATCCGGACTAATCGGCCGCCGTCCCCCCCCATATTACTGGTTGGACGGCGAACATGCTCGCGGTGCGATGCTAGACTTCGATCGCGCGGGCTATGTGGACGTACGCTTCTGTAATCGGTGCGGTCGAAGGATGGACAACATCGATGCCACTTATGATCGTCAGCATGGGAGCGTGTGCCCGGAAGTGTTTCGGGAGGGGACATGGACAGGACGGGACATACTTACAACGGACCTCTCACCGTGTGCTTGGTTCTGCACAGAGGCCGTCGTGAGATCTGCTCACAGTCATAGGCTCACCAACTTTCGGTTCGTCCCCACTGAATTAGGAGGTAGAAGCGGCTTCTCGAGTGTGAAGTACCTATAGCCTTGACACACTAGCCTGAATTTCCACGTCGCCGAGTTACCCTGACGTTCAGATCGCGACCGCCCCACTTCTGCGCACTGCGCGACGTATTCCCGCGCTGCGATGTTAGGTATAGATCGCGCCAACAGCATACACAGAAGGCAGTATATAGCCACACGTTCTGCAACCACAGGGTGCGTGTCGTGGCCTGATGACTCTGCGTGACTCTATAAGTACTGCATCTTACACGTCTATCGGCGCCATTCTCCGCGAAACTAGTTGACTTGTGCCTGCATATATACTACTGTGCAACTATGTCTATTAGAGCACAATGTGACATAACAGCCATTCGGCGGTTCTTTCTGGAACCGAAGAATCCTCGACAGCGCCAGTACGACGCCCTCCGCGCGTACTTTGTCGATGGACTGCCATCGGCCGTGGTCGCCGCGCGCTTCGGTTACAGCGCCGGCTACTTTCGGTTGCTTTGCCACTCTTTCCGGCGCGACCCCGATCCGCAGTTCTTCCTCACCCCGCGCACCGGCCCACGCTCCAGTTCGCGCACGAGCGCCGCCCGCGCGCAGGTTGTCGCACTGCGAAAGAGGAACCACTCGGTCTACGAGATCAGCGGCATCTTGAAGGAGGACGGCAGGACCGCGTTGAGTCCCACCGCTGTCCGTGAGATTCTTCGGCAGGAGGGCTTCGCCAAGTTGCCGCGGCGCCTCGACGAAGAGCGCCCACATGAGCCGCGACCGACGGTTGAGCCTGTTGCCGACGTGCGCATGTTCTCGATGGAGGCGCGCAGGTTCACAACGGCGTGTGGAGGGCTCCTGCTCTTCATCCCTGACTTGGTGCGTCTTGAGGTCGCCAAGCTTGCGGATGCAGCCCGGCTGCCGGGGTCCAAGTTGATTCCCGCACCGCACGCGCTGCGATCCGCACTGGCGCTGAAGCTCTGGTCAATCGAGCGCAAGAGCCACGTGATGTCGCTCGCGGCTGACCCTGGACTCGCACTCTTCGCCGGACTCAACGCGATTCCGAAGAAGAGCTATCTGTCTGAATACTCCCACCGAATCGACCATGCGGGCACCACGCGTGTACTCGCCGGGTGGCATGACGCGCTCGCGGGCGACAAGCTCTTCACGGGCGAGTCTTTCAATCTCGACTTCCACTCCGTCCCGTACTTCGGGGAGGATCCGACGGTCGAGAAGCACTTCGTCTCGATGCGCTCACGCCGGCAGCCGAGCGTCCTCGCGTTCCTCGCGCAGGACGCCGTGAGTCGTGCGTTCTGCTACTCAAACGCGGATCTGCGCAAGGGCGAGGAGGCCGAGGAGATACTCCACTTCATAGACTTCTGGCAGAAACATCATGGTCATCTCCCGCGCCACCTCGTATTCGACTCCAAGCTCACAACCTACGCGACCCTCGCCCGCCTCGACGCGATGGGCATCGAGTTCATCACGTTGCGACGACGCTCCCACAAGCTGCTCGCCGAGATCGCCACGCTCCCGCGATCCGCATGGCGGGTGATCGAGCTCGAAGCGGTCACGCGCAAGTTCCGCACGCCGCGTGTCTATGAGAAGTCGGTTACTCTGGGCGGGTGCAGGCTTCGCCAGCTCTATATCCAGGACCTCGGACACGACGAACCCACGATCCTCCTGACCAACCAACGCAAGGCGACTCTTCCCAGACTCATCACGCGCTATGCTCAGCGCATGCTGATCGAGAACGCACTTTCGGACGCGGTTCGGTTCTTCCACATGGACGCGCTCTCGTCGGCAGTGGGCATGAAAGTCGACTTCGACATGGCCCTGCTCGTGCTCGCGAGCGGGCTCTACCGGCTCTTTGCCAGGCAAATGCGTGGCTATGCGGAGGCGCAGGCGCGACAGATATTCCGCGACCTCGTCCAGATGCCAGCCGAGGTTGAAGTCGCGCCCGCCGCGGTGCGTGTCCGTTTCCAGCGACGCGCCCACCTGCCAATCCTCCTCGCCTCGGGGATTCTCACGAAGTCCGTCGCCGTTCCCTGGTGGGATGGTGCACGATTGGAGTTGAACGCATAGCACATCAGTTCGTGCCGCGGGCTTGCGTGTTAGGTAGAATCGCGTCCGTGGAAATTCAGGCTAGGACATTGCCCTCTTCCAGGTGTCTGACTCCCCATAATGT
>JADLGB010000217.1 GCA_020849535.1 Candidatus Hydrogenedentota bacterium | reverse complement strand
GCCAAACGTTCCAGCCTGCACTCCAGAAAACGGCGAGGATGTACCACACAGCTACCCAAAACCACCAGAAAAACATAGCCAGTTCTCCTTTCGTTTCTACGAATGCTCGCGCAGTGCTTAACCCCACCAGCGAACTGTCGGATTGGGAGAAACAACGAAGCACGCTCAACTGCTTCTCCTTCCGCATCCGAGTGACCACGGCCGCCTTGAACGACAAGACCACCGGGTCAACTAACTGGGTCTAAGCATAAGTCTTAGAACGGGTACAGACCTGCGTAGAAGACATTCCACACCAGCCACCAGAAAAGCCCCCACAGCAATAAGAACAGCATACTTAGACCTCCTTTCCTGTTGATCGATCTTCGTTGCCCCCCATGGAGCTTGCCCGTAGTATAGCACATCAGATTCGCAGAAACAACGAGTTGTGTGAAGAAATCTCCCCTATCCACGGTAGTGTGGCCTCCGTGGAACCACAGGGGAAGTAGACCCCCGGCGCCTTGGCCCTTCCCGGGGGGCCTCCCCCAGTTTCTGCTCGATTCGCATCCACGACAATCGTATACTGGGAGCATGAAAACCCACCTATCCAGACGTCAGTTTCTCTCGACGGCATCCGCCGCGGGTACCATGGCGGTTTTGGGGGCCTGTTCAACAACGCACCACCCCCAAGCGGTTCGCCGCAGACGCCCAAACATCGTGTTCATTTGCACGGACGATCAGGGCCCTTGGGCATTGGGCCGCTCGGGAAACCCCGATGCCCATACGCCCAACCTCGACAGACTTTTCGGGCAAGGCGCCTATCTCCCCAATAGTTTCGTAGTCACGCCGGTCTGTTCGCCTTCCCGCGCGTCCACCATGTGCAGCCGCTACGGTACGGAAGTCGGTATCACGGACTGGATTAACCACCGATTGCCGTCCGAAGCGAGCCTGGGGCTTGACCCCGGGTACACGACTTGGCCGGAACTGCTCCGTCAAGCGGGGTATCACACGGGACTCGTGGGCAAATGGCATTTGGGAAATGCGCCCCAGTACCACCCGACAAAAGCGGGCTTCCGGTACTTCGCGGGCTTTCTGGAAGGGGGCACCACAGTCCAAGACCCCGTCCTCGAGGTAGACGGACAGATCGGGCCGCGCACAGGGTACACCACGGACATCCTGACCGGATACGCGATTGACTTCTTGCGGAATGCACCGGATGACGCACCGTTCTTGCTCAACGTCCACTACCGCTCCCCGCACCAACCCTACACGCCCGTGCCGGACGAGGACATGGTGCACTACGCGGGCAGGAAGATGACCCTGCCCAATCCGGATTTCCCCGGCCTCGACAAGGAGCGCTGCGAATCGCTCCTGCGGGACTACCTCGCGAGTGTGACTGGGGTGGATCGAAACGTTGGGTATATCCTGGAGACGCTGGACCGGCAGGGTCTGGCGGAGAACACCATCGTCATCTTCACGAGCGACAATGGCTACAATGTCGGGCACCACGGGGTCTGGCACAAGGGAAACGGCCGCCAGCTCACGCTCGAGACCCGCGACTTCCAGGGCTACGACCCGCGAGCGGTCCGCTCAAACATGTTCGATTCGTCGCTGGGCGTGCCCACGGGGATTCGGTGGCCGGGAGTCGTGAAGCCAGGCGCCACCATCACCGAGACGGTCAACAACCTGGACTGGTTTCCCTCCCTCTTATCCATGGCGGGACTCAAGACTCCCAAGTCGATCACGGTCCGTGGGCGCGACTTCACACCGCTGCTCCAGGGAAGCGGCATCGACTGGGACAACGATCTCTACGGCGAATACAGTCAACACCATTACGCGCAGCCCCAAATGCGTATGTACCGCACTCCGGAGTGGAAGTTGATCCGCTTCTTCGGACAACCGGAGCGCGACGAGCTGTATCACTTGGAGGCGGACCCTGGCGAGACGACGAATCTGGCTGGTGACCCTGACGCGAAGAACACGCGCGCGTGGCTCGAGCAGAAGATTCAGGAGCGCATGGAGGCCGTGGGCGACCCACTGCTCCGGCAAGCTTGAGAAGATAGCCGACCGAGGCTTGCGCCCTTCCCTAATTGGTGCATGCGGAAGGTTCCATTTTGCGATGACTGCCGTTTTCGGGTACCATGGCGGGGTATTGGGGCGTATTGACCGCGACGTGTGGGGGCACGGGCTTCCTGGGCGCGGAGATGGAGGACACACGAGCCATGCAGAACTTCGATCCCGCGACCCTCTTATATGTGCTGCAATTCCTTGAGCCAGTCCTGAATTTCGTCAGCAGTTTTGCTGGGATCTTCATGCAGTTGCTCTTCTTGGGACTGGACTTCGGATCCTTCTTCCTGGGCTTCATCTAGGGGTCCAGTAGCCACCCGTTTTTGAGGGCGCGCTCACCCCTTTGCTAGGCACGCGAGGACGCCAGCTTCTTGCGCGGCGTAGTGTCTTGCGTTTCTTCGCCGGAAGTCTCCGCCGGCACAGGACGCCAGACCCAAGCGATACCACCAAGCAACAGCACAAGCACCTCGATGGCGTAGAAGGTCGTCAGGGCCTTGGCGATGCCGCTTGTGAACCCGTAGCTGTGCAGCCCCACCCCGAGGAGGTTCACGCCGAACCACGAGAAAGCGACGATCATTCCACAGCAGACAGCGCCCATCACGATGCCAAAGTCCCGGATGTACCTCGCGATGCGCGCGTGTAGCACGATGAGCATCCAAAGGACGATCATGAGCGCACCGTTTTCCTTGGGATCCCAGCCCCAGAAGCGCCCCCAACTGTAGTTCGCCCAGATGCCGCCCAGCACGGTGCCGACCGTCGCGAACAGGAGTCCAAAGCAAAGGACGCCGTAGGTCATTCCCGCGAGATTCCGGAAGAAAACGGGGTCCTTTCGGCGCAATCCGAGCGCATACGAGATGATGTACACGTGGGCGATGGCGGAGGCGAGGAGTCCCGCGGCGTAGCCCATGGTCACGGTGGTCACGTGCGTGGACAGCCAGAAGTTCGTGTCGAGCACGGCGATCATGCTCGGCATGGTATCGGTACCCTCTATCACCTCGTATTTGTTGGCGAGAAAGCAGCCCAGAGCGCCCAGGAACGCCGCGAGCGACAACGCGATCCGCTGGCGGTACATGAACTCGATTGCGAGCGCCACGACCACGGCCACGGCGGTGATGAACAAGATCGTTTCGTACAAGGTGGTGACCGGCGGGCGGGCACGGATGATACAGCGCATCGTGATGCCCGCGACGAGCAGCAGCGTCGGTATGGACACGGCGATCAAGGTCGTGATGTTGAGGACCCGGCTCTTTGGGCGCATCCAGAGAAACGCGACCAGCAAGAAGCTGAGGATGTAAAGATATAGGCTGTTCCAAAAGAAGTCAGCCCGGTAGTAGGTCAACTCCATGGGCACCTTGTCGTACTCGCCGCGCTCGCGCGCCAGGTTGACGATCGACTGATTCAGCGCGGTGGCGCTCTGTGAAAACGCAGCCGGGTCATCCGCGTGATCGACCAATCCTTCCAGCGCACGCACGATCTCCACTTGCGGACCCAGGTCTGCCTTGAAAGCGAACACGGAAGTGGCAAGCGTCGCAACCGACAACCATTCCTTGTCCTCGGGGTGTGCGGGAGGTATGAGCGTTAAGGCCGTGGATTCGCCAACCGAGCTGTCCATCTCCTTGATGAGGGTCTGAATGCGCTCCAGATCGGCCTTGGCGGCCGCATCAGAGCCTTGCGCCACGGCAGTGTTGATGCGCGTGTACTCGGCCTTGAGTGCGGCCGCGGCACTCAAGATGTCGCTGAGGCGGACACTCTCCTTGCCTCCGAAAAGGGCACTCAAGGTGGCGTTGTCGCCCACAGGGAAGGGGTGCCGCGCGAAGTGGAGGTATGACGTCAACTGTTGAAACTGGCTCACATTGTGCGCGAGGTTGATGAGTTGGTTTTGAGCGGGCGAACGCGACTTGTCCGGCATCCCGGAGAATTGCGCCGCCATTTGAAACAGCGTGGTGCGGTGAGGCTCCAGGTCACCGTACGAATACCGGTCCCGATCTTTGGTGGCTTGCATACCCAAGATGGACAGCACGTCGGGGTTCTCGATGAGAAACGTTTTGTATTGGCTAGCCCTTTCCGGAAAGAAGAGACATTCCAGCATCCAGGCCATGGGGGTGAGAGACTCCCCATCGAGAGTCTTGCACGTGCGCCTGCCGTTGCTGCCAAGGAGCTGAAAACCTGCGTAGGTATCCAGTGGCTTGATCCGTCCTCCTTCCTGGATGGGGATGACGGAAAAGGTGTCCAACACGTCCTTGGACCAAGGCGCGGGGGCATCGGTCGAGGGCGCAGCCTCTTGCGCGCACACAGGTGCGGGAGACAAAGCCACGCATATCGCAGCCGCAACCACGAGCAGCCCGGTCTTCTTGCCGTTCATGATGACACCCTCGCTTCTTTCCTCAAATGCATGATCAGGCGGTAACAGAAATGGAACAGCAGGCCTATGGTGATGACGATGCAGGCATAGAGGGGCCAGTGATCGGCAGGGTTCTTGACCACCGCGAATGTGGAGAACAGCCGGTCATTTGGGCCGGCGTCCTGCGGTCCCCACGAAGCCTGAAAAAGCGTATAGCCTTTGTACCGCAGGGGCTTGTTCATGGAGATGTGAATCTGCTGCGTGGCTTGCGGCTCGATGACCGTGACGTCGCTGCTGAACGAACTCGGCTTGCTCGTGCCGGGGTGCAGCTCCCGCGTGAAGTCATCGAGTACGACTTCAAACGGCAGTTGCCAGCTTCTCCGGCGCAGCGTCAGGTCGTAGGCTTGACCGCCGGCCGTGACCCGGAATGGGGCTGAGGACAAGCCCCACAAGAGACCTTCCTGGGTGACGGCCTCGTTCTTCACGGCCGCCTTGGCGCGAAGACCCGCCACGTTCCGCTCGCCCTCAGGCTCGAGGGGCCGGGGCTGAAGCACAAGGTTGCCAACGGACTTGGACGCGTCGGAACCCGGCATCGCGGGGCGAACCTCCGCATTGGGCGCGTAGTCCGAGAGGACCAGGTCGAAGGCTAAATCATCGCGGTGAAAGGTGACATTCTCGCCGGGTTTCAGATGAGTGAATTGGGCTCCAGGGATGATAAAGGCCTTCGCGGGACCGTCCGTCCGTACTTCCGTGATTGCGATTTCCCAGTCGAAATAGCTCTGAAACTCGTTGGAGCGTTCCCCCTCATAGAGCGTGAGGTGGCCATCGGTCGAATACTTGAAGGTAACAAACCCGCCCAGCAGCATGAACAGGATACCGAGGTGCGCAATGAGTACGCCCACATGCGACCAGCCGGGACGAAAACGCATGATGCCGCCCAACGTCAAGTTGATGAAGAGGAGGATGAGCAGGAGGTAAACCCCCGGCAGCGGAAGTATGGGATGCCCGAACACCTCCTGCACGACGAACAGCGCACTGAAATACTTCTGCTGTGCCGCGAATAACCCGTGGTCAATCTGCTCCAACGTGCCCAGCAATGTGAGCACAAGCAAGAAGAACAGGATGGCTATGCTGACGGCGTAGGAGGCCGCGACCCGGTAGGCCGCCTTGAGATACTGCATTGTTCTCACCCGATCCGGGCCTACTTCAGCGATTCGCTGAAGGCCACAAAGTTGTCTTTCTCCTGCTTCACGATCGCCGCTGGGCCGGTCATCTTCACGAAAAGGGTTTCACCTTCAAGCGGACAAACCGCCCCGAGCAACATGAACCCCTCTCCCCCTTGGCCGTCCATCCCCGCGAAGGAGCCTTCGATCTCGATCATCGGCGAAGGCTTGCCCAAGATAGTGATCTTCGGAAGGGCCTCCAGAGCCGCCGCATCAAGGGGAGTCTGGTCCATCTGTTCGCGCCAGCGGTTGATGTTCGCATCCACACCACCCGCGGGACCGGAAAGCGAGGTCACGTAACACTCCGCCTTGCCTTCGGGCCCGGCCGTGTACGTGACCAGGCGCATGGGTTTGTCGGGAGTCTGGGTCCACGATGCGGGCGCGGTCCATTGAGTGATTTGGCTGTCATCATTCCGATCGCCCATCGTGCCGGGAACGACACCGCCAATGTCGGGATGCCCCTGCGGCAGGGCCGCGCTGGGATCCATGCCAGGCGCCATCGCACCGCCGATCTCGGGATGACCCGCGGGAAGGTCCGATCCAGCCGTGGGGCCGATTGGTGGATGGCCTTCGGGCAGATTCGAGGCGACTTGCGTAGCCGCGGTCTTCTTCAGCGAAGCACAGAAGGACTCGAAGTTGGCTTTCTCGCGGTCCACAACGGCCGCGGGTCCGGTCATCTTCACAAACACAGCGCTGCCGCCGTCTTCAAAGATCACCCCCAGCAGTTTGTACCCTTCCTTTTTCTCGCCGCCGCCCATGCCTGTGAAGATGCCTTCAAACCCCACGTACAGGGCATCCTTCTCCAGGACCTTCAGGGTAGGCAACTCAGCCATTTCCGCTGGGGTATAGGGTTCAAGGGAAAGCTGGCTACGCCAGCGGTTGATGTTTGCTTCGACGCCGCCGCCTGTCCCGGGCAAGACCGTGAGGTAACACTCCGCGTCCGAATCCGCGTCCACTTTGAAATTGGCGATCCGGGTTGCCGTAGCGGGTTGGGGAGTCCACCCGGCAGGCGCTTCCCAAGCAAAGGAAGCCTGTGCCGGAGCCATGGCCATGGAAGCCGGCGACGCGCCCATCGGCGCCGCGGCGGAAGGCGGATTTGTGACGGTCCTGGTCTCGGTGATTTCCTGGGACCCGCCGGACCCGCCACAACCTGAAAGTGCCAAGCCTGCCGCACAAGAAAGAACGAGCGGAAAGAGCTTGGAAAGAGACCGCCGGGCAGGGGTATGCGTCAACTGAAGCTTCATGGTGATTCTCGCTTTGTCGCTACGAATTGCTTGCAGCTAGTCGTCCAGTTCCCGGAACTCGGGAACAGCGGGAAGGAGTATAGCATGCACCCGGATGGGGAATCTAAGCGGACGTGGGCCGATACACGGCCTTGAAGACGAGTTCCGCCCGGCAAATGTAGTCGTGGTCCAGTATCTCGTACCCCCGGCTTTCGAGGGCCTTCTTCAGACTGTCAAAGGAGTAGAAAGTCACGTGCTCATCGGCGTAGGCGCCGGGGGCCACCTTGCCGTAGATCCACTCGACCAGGGGCCACTGCCAACCGCCGTAGTCGGGCGTACCGAGCACGAGGATGCCGCCCGGTTTCAAGATGCGCGTGAGTTCATCCAGCAGCCGGCCGTTCTCTTCGGGGATGTGCTCGATGACTTCCGAGGAAATCACACAGTCGAACATCTGATCCTCGAAGGGCAGGACCATGCCGTTCGCCTGGACGAGTTGCGAATTCGATTGGCGCATGTAGGCAAGTTTGTCATGCCGCATGTCCACGCCCACCGCATGAGGCAAGTCCGCCAGGATACGGCTGCTGCCGCAACCGACATCGCAGGTGGAGACGCCCGGCGGCGTGAAACGCATGATGATGTCGTGGCGTTTTCGCTGCCAATACCGCTGGAACCAAATCCGGCTGTCGTGCGCCCGCCAGTCGTAGTCCGGGAACTCGACCGAATTGCGGAGACGCCATATCCGGAAGAACAGCCGCAGATAGTCCATACCGAAATTGAGAATGCGCGCGTGCGACCCGCCGTAGATTCGGGGGTGATAGTGGAACGGAATCTCGGTGATGCGCGATCCTCGCGCGAATACCCGCAGCAGGATCTCCACCAGAATGACGAAATTCGTGTGTTCGACGTCAATCCGCTCAAACACAATGCGGCGGTATAAGCGGAATCCGCTCGACAGGTCGCGGACCGGAATCGACAGGCCCACTCCGAAAAAGGCGTTGAGAATGCGGCTGAGTAGGTAACGGAAGAAGGGCTGATCCGCGGAGCCTCCCGGCACGTAGCGGGACGCAATCACGATATCGCCCGCCGTGCGCGCTTCCCACAACTGCGTGATGAACTCCGCGGGGTGGGACATATCGGCGTCCATCGTGATCACGTAGGTTCCGCAGGCCTCCGAAATGCCTCGCAACAAGGCGCGCCCATATCCAGGCACCTCTTCGCGGATGTAGCGGAAATTGGCGCCGCACTCGGCCACCACGCGCCGGGTGTCATCCTGCGACTCGCCATCCACGACGACAACCTCCCAGGAATCCGTCAGCGGGGACAGGGCGTCGCGCAGCAAAGGCAACAGGCAGGTAAGGTTGGGCCCCTCGTTCAGCGCGGGGATCACGACACTCACATCCTTGGTATCCGCCTTGGGGGCTACTTTCATGGACGATGCTGTCTCCAGGTGCTCGGCGGCCTATGTGCCGTACAGTAGTTCTCTCTCGCAGGCGCTACGCGCGGACCGCACTAAGTTACGGAACGAAGAGGGCAAGGTCAAGAACGATGTACACGGGATAATTCGGACGCATCGGACCGATCAGACGGATTCTAGCGAAACCGAGGCAAACCACGTATCGGGGATGCGCAGAAACCTGATATTGACAGTGCATGGCGGGACTCGTACGATGGACTTGGTTCCTCCCCATGACGGCGTCACCGCAGAAGGAAGCTGACAGCATGGACGTACCCCCGAATCCAGGAGACGCGGAGGGCAGCCAGCAATCTCCTCATCGCAAAGTCCCGCCTCATGTCCCCATCGCGCCGCCGGTTTCCTACAATCGATTCCGTCCGTTGCGCTGTGTGCGCCGCTCGGAGATACTGGCAATTATCGCGCTGACAGCGCTGCTCGATTATCTCATCTACTGCGGCGTGGGCGGCCTTTCATTTGCCGTGGCGCTTCTGGCCATCCCTGGCACGGTGTTGGCCTTCGCCCCCGTGAAGCGGTGCACCCCCGCGCTGACACTTGTGCTGGCGTTGTTCCTGCTCTTGGCATTGCACCACGCATGGCAGTCCGACGCCGCCGGTGTCGCCGTGGGTGTTGGGCTCCTCGTTGTGTTCGCCTTGGTCTATCGTTACGGTCGGGCGCACGTTCCGTTTCTTGTGCTTTCCTTTCTCCCGACCTCCGTGGCGGGGATCGTCCGCTGGTTTCAGTACATCGGGTATGGCCGCAGAAGAGGCGCAACTTTTCTTTGGCGCAGGATTGAGGCAAGGTCGCTGGCGGTTGTCGTGGTGCCCATCGCGATCATGCTGGCGTTCGTTCTCGTCTTCCTGTTCGCGAATCCGATCCTTCGAGATGCCTTCAGCAACAATTGGAACCCGCTGTGGGACATGCTCTCGAACCTTTGGGAGAAAGCCGCGCCGACGCCCGAACGCTTTCTCTTCTGGCTGATTGCACTGCTGTTTATGGCCTCGCTCTTCCGCCCCCAGGCATTCCTCTATCCGGGGCACCGCCGTTGGCTCGTTTCAGCAGTCCCAAGGCCAGCCCAGGAGCCTCGGGCAAATCTGTCATACCGCATCGCCCTGAACACACTTCTCGGGGTGAACGTGGTGTTCCTTGGGTACAACTTGATTGACGCGTACTACTTGGCCTATCTGCGAGAACTGCCGACAGGACTGGACCATTCGCAATACGCGCACCAGGGCGTCATCGGGCTTACCGTGGCGCTTGCGATGAGCACGTGCGTGCTGGGATATGCATTCTCTGGCGATTTGCAGTACCATCCGCGGGCTCATCGCCTGCGGAACACCGCGTACATCTGGGTCGCTCAGAACCTCCTGATTGCGGTGTGGGTCATGCTGAGGCTGCACATGTACATCAGCTACAACGGGCTCACACGGATGCGGGTCGTTGGTATCTGCGGCACGCTGCTGGTGCTGTGCGGGGTCATCCTGGTATGCATCATGATTGTCCGTAAACGCAGTATCCAGTGGCTGTTGAGAAAGGAACTCGCCGCCTTCGTGTTCGCAATCTTTCTGTTCACGGTCCTGCCGGTCGACTGGATTGTGTGGCGCGTCAATACTCCGCTCATCCTTCGTATGGACCCTCCGCGGCCCGCGGTCCAGCTCTCGGTCCAGCCCATCTCCCCCGAGGGCTTGATGATGCTGACGCCCCTCCTGAATCATGAGGATCCCGCCATCGCGCGCGGGGTCGCCGCTCTCTTGGGCGAGTGGTACGAGGAACGAGGGCATGTCTACACCGGCCCTGAGGGAAGTCCGGAGCGCTGGACGAAGTACCAGTTCAGCGAAGCCCAATGCGCCCGCGTAATTCTCCCTCACTTGGGCAAAATCCGCGAGCTAATCCCGGACGGCAATTGGGGAGAGTACCTTCACCGGGCCAGATATCGAACATCCGGCTGGATCTGAGGCAACCCCGTTGATCGAAACGGTACTCCTGGTACATCATTTTGTCGTTGAAACGCCCCGCCAGGGCAAAGCCAGAGGCCGGAGTCGCTCGATGAAGAAGTCAGAGTTCAAGAAGCAGATTCGCGAGGAAGCCAAACGCAGGATTCGCGGCAACCAGCACGGCGTCAAGGGGTTGAAACAGTACCAGGACGCCGTGGAGCAAGGCCGCAAACAACTCCTGGTGAAATGCAACGAAGGCGGCGATTCAAACGCGCAGAAGATCAAGAGCGAATTGATGTACCTGCTGAACAACTACTCCCCCCGCTACGATATCCGTATCGAGCAACTTATCGATGCCTGGCGCACCAGCCACGACCCCTCATACGACCCGATGATCCGCGCCCGCTATCAGAAGGCCCGGCGCGATCAGATGCTGAAGAGCAATCCTTACTGAACGCCATCCCCGGCCTTCGGCTACAGCGTGAAGAAGATGTGCTTGGGGTACTCGATACCGAGGGATACTCCCGCATCCGGCGGCTCTTGCAGGAACGCGTCGAACTGTCCCTGAGAAAGCGCCTTGAGTTCGCCCGGGCCGCCGGTCACCGGGCTTCCCTGCCAGACGTCAGTAATCACATAGGCGCCTTCGCAGCGCCACGCGGTGAACTCCAGGGCGTACAAGCGACCCGCCGAGGCAAAGTAGAGGGTGCCTGCCACAACGGTGATGGGCTTCTGCATCGCCGCCTCATCGATGACGCGTCCACGAATCCCGCCGAACGCTACGGGACGCACGTCACTCCACGCGACGCCCGCCTGCTCCAATTCCGACCGTATCGCGTGAAGGGTGTTTCTGCGCGCTTCCAACGCTTCCTGATTGGAAGCCGCAGGCACAACCTGCCGAAACGCATTCCCCTCCTCATTTGCGAGTCTCCGGGTACCTTCGCTGCTCTCCGCGCAGACGGAGGTGGCAAGGGCCATGTCTCCGGAGGCCATACCGGTCAACAGGGTTTCCGCGGTGCGCGTAATCGCCCGGCGGTCCGCGCTGAAGAAGCCCGACTGGACCAGCATGCCGCCGCCCAGCGCCACGCTCACGGTTATTACCAGTGCGGCCAAGAACGTGCGAAATGTACGCCGGCGCGCACGCACCCGCGGCCGCAAGTCACTGGGCGTGTATATCTGCGCGAGGACATCGCCCTCGAACTCCAGTCGTTTTCCGCTAGTCAGCATGAACCCTCACCTACGCACGCTGGTTCCGTCGTGGAAGTGGCATGCGCCGCTTGTCACAAAGCTCCGCCTGACGATGAGTGGAGTGCGGAACTCAGCGGCAACACGCTGTCACACCGCACACGACCGCCAAGCACCCAATTGCAGCTAAAGTACACCCAAGGCCTTGAGGCAGGCCTTGCCCATTTCGACACGCTTACCCGCCTCGGAAGCATCCCTCAAATCCATATTCAATGCAAACGAGTAGATTTGACGGTCCCTCTGGACCCAGCCGACCCACCAGCCATTCCCGCTGTCTGGGAAGTTCGCCCAGCCCGTCTTGCCGTACAGGACCCAGCCGTCACCCTCATCGAGCTTGGCGATTTCCCGAACACTCGCCTGGTGGATTGCGGGAAACGACAGCTTGTCTTGAGCCAGCCGGCCGAGGAATTGGGTCTGCTCGATGGCACTGATCTCGAGTGGACCCTTCAGCCAGAATGTATCCACGCTGGCGCCAACTTCGTGGTTGCCGTAGTCCAATCGGGAAACATTCTCCTGCATCCGCTCGAGCCCGATGCGGCGGGCAAGGGCCTGATAAACCGGGACGTTGGACACGCGGATCGCCTCCCGCAGCCCCATGTCCTTCTCCCAGGATTTGAGGGGCTGCGGCTGACCTCCATAGGGCAGGGGCTCATCCACGGACTGGACCGCGCCGACGGTAAGACCAATCAGTGTATTGGGAATCTTGAAAGTCGACGCCGGCACGAATCTTTTCCTGGCACGAGCCTCGTTGTGGCCCGTGCACGTCTGGGCCGCGGCATCAAGAAGGACGAAGGTCCCGTCGACCCCGGCAGTCCGAAAAAGCTCGCCCACCTCGGCATTCTCTATCCATTCCAATGCTCTTGCCTCAGAACCTGACACAAGCAGTACCAGTACCAGTACCTGAATCGACTTCATGAATCTCCTGCCGCACCTTAGATGACTTCGAAGGTATCGTTCAGCACGGCAAGTATGCCGCACCAGATCTCGCGCCCTAAGGCTACATCCCATGGGCTTCAGGCTTCAAGTACGTGGTCCCACCACAACAGATGGCGGCATGATCCCCCTCGCCCCCTCAATATGCCTGCATTTACAAAATTCTGTATACTAAACAAAAGATAAATAAAATTATCCATTGATTTTTATAAGAATCTTGTGTACTGTATGCCCTGTCGCCTGCAAGGAGACCCGACGATGCGCACCCGCAACCATAAACCGCCTTAGCCGTACCCTGATCTAGACACCAAACCTGCTTGCTTCAACGAAAAAGAACCGAGCCTGCCTGCCGGCTTTTCACAGATCGCCAAATCACTCGAAAAGCCGGACGCGACAGGCCCAGTAGGAGACGGAACGATGAGAAACCGTGGATTCACCCTGATTGAACTGTTGGTCGTCATTGCCATTATAGGCATCTTGGCAGCCATTCTGCTACCCGCCCTTGCCCGCGCGCGCGAAGCGGCCCGGCGCGCCAGTTGCCAGAACAACCTCAAACAGATGGGCCTCGTCTTCAGCATGTTCGCGTGCGAGAATCGGGAAGGGCTGTACCCCCGCATGCAGACTTCCTGGGAACCCATCGTCAATTGCGATACCGGGGTGACGGTCGCGCCCGCGCAACCCTTCGTGGGTGCGCCCACGCACTGGTTGAATCCCCAGATGTCGGAGATCTACCCCGAGTACCTGACAGATGCGGCGGCGATGGTTTGCCCGTCCGATTCTTCGCTTACGGCGGATGACTTCGAGAATCCCTCGACGGGAGAGACGGAAATCTACCGGGTGTGCTACGAGGCCAAGCCTGGCCCTCCCTTCAGTCAGTTCAGCAATGAGCGGGGGCTTCCCCTCGCGGACGAGAGCTATTGGTACAGCGGATTCGTCTTCGACCGTGTCAGCGAAGAGTACCCCACCGAGTCCATCACGGTACTGGCAGACGACGCCGAAGGCGAGGGACCGGCCCAGTTGGTGTGGGGCATCGCCATGGGCATCGGTAATTTCTTCTCCGGCGCCGCGGGCGAGGACATCGACCTCTCTGACGTGAGCCCCGGCAACGGCAACGCGGGTGGCGACACGATTCACCGCCTGCGCGACGGCATCGAAAGGTTCATGGTGACAGACATCAACAACCCGGCGGCCTCGACGCAATCGCAGAGCACGGTGTGGACCATGACCGACCGGCTGAGCACGATGGCCCGCGAGTACAACCACGTGCCAGGCGGCTCGAACGTCTTGTTCATGGACGGGCATGTGGAATTCCGGAAGTTTAACGAGGAGGAGCCCGTTGTGCCTGGCGTCGCGCTCGTCTTCGGCCAACTCGACGAGCACGGCAGTTGAGCCGCGCGGAAGTGGAAAGGACAGCATCATGAAAAAATTGAGAATGGCCGTCTGCACGGCAATCGTGTTGATGGCGATAGGCAGCGCCGCGAACGCGGAGGAGTTTTCGCCCAAGCGCATCGTCAGCCTGGACGGTGGCACGACCGAGACCCTGTTCGCGTTGGGGGCTGGCGGTCTCGTGGTCGCCCGCGACGAAGGGTCCACCTACCCTCCGGAGGCAGCGAAGCTGCCTGCGATCAGCACGGGCCATCAGCTCAACGTGGAGGCGATCCTCGCCCTGAAACCCGACGTGGTGGTAGGCCGCAACCGCTCCATGAGCGGGCCGGGGATGCACATTCTCGAGCAGGCCCATGTGCGCGTGGTCCGGTTGCCGGATGACCCAGGGATAGAAGTCGCGCAATTGCGCATCAAGAACCTCGCGAGTCTCATCGGCAAGGAAGAAGACGCGAAGAAGATCATCGAGTCGATGCAAACCGACCTGGACCGTCTCGAGGAAAAGAAGAAGGCCGTTTCCGGTGAGGCTGCGCCCCGCGTGCTGATCGTCTACCTGCGCCCCGGGGTGGTCATGATGATGGGCGAAGACAGCAATGCCGCCGCAATGACGCGTCTGGCCGGCGGGCGGTTCGCTGTTCCCGGGATGAAAGGCTACAAGGAACTGAACGCGGAAGCCGCCGTAGCCGCTCAACCGGACGTCATCCTGTGCTACACGGAAGGACTCGAAGCAACCGGCGGCGCGGACGCCCTCTGGAACCGCCCCGGACTCGCGGAGACACCCGCGGGCCGGGCACGGTGCCTGATCGCCATGGATGACCTGCTGCTCGCGGGCTTTGGCCCGCGAACGGGAGATGCGGCCCTGCAACTGTTTGACCGCCTGCACGGACAGGGCACGACCGTGGCCAAGGCCCACCCATGACACGAACCGTTCCATACAAGCTGGTGTTTCTGATCCTGTTGGCGGCGCTTCCGATTGCCCTGTGCGTGGCCGCGGGCATGGGCGCCTATTCGATCGCTCCATTCCGGATCCCCGCCATATTGTGGGACCGGATCGAGGGGGAGGGGTACCGGGTGCTTCTTTACATCCGGTTACCCCGAATATTCCTCGCCACGCTAGTGGGAACGGCACTGGCACTGAGTGGGGCGGCCCTGCAAAGCATGTTCCGGAATCCTCTCGCCGACTCGGGCTTGATTGGCGTATCGAGCGGCGCTGCGCTCGCGGCGTCGGCCTGGATTGCGCTGGCGGGGGCAGACAGCCGGATCGGCTTGTGGGGCCTCCCCACCGCGGCGTTCGCGGGTGGTCTGGCGACGGTCTGGCTCGTGTGGCGCATGGCGCGCACGAACGGTGCGACTCCCACTGCGACGTTGTTGCTGACGGGAATCGCGTTGAACGCCATCGCTGGGGCCGGGATCGGATTGCTGATTTACTGCAGCGATGAAGAGGAGCTGCGCGGAATCACGTTCTGGCAATTGGGCGGCCTCAATGGGACCACTTGGCCGCTCGTGTGGGCCGCGCTCATTCCGCTCGTGCCCGGGCTGGTGTTGTTGGCCCCGCTGGGGCGCGCCCTGAACGCGCTCGCCCTGGGTGACCGCGAAGCGTATCACCTCGGTGTCCACGTCGCGGCGATCCAACGCCGAATCGTGCTGGGGTCGGCCTTGGCGGTGGGCGGGGCCGTTGCGGCGGCGGGCGGGGTCGGGTTTGTGGGACTTGTCGTCCCGCATATGTTCCGGCTGCTCTGCGGTGCGGACAACCGTTGGTTGCTGCCCAGCACCGCGGTGGGAGGCGCCTTGCTCCTCCTCGGCGCGGACACAGCGTCCAGGACCCTTGCGCAACCCGCCGAGTTGCCGGTGGGGATTCTCACGGCGCTGGCAGGCGGCCCGTTCTTTCTGTGGTTGCTGCTACGGCACAAGCGGGAGGCGTTCCATGCTTAGCGCGGCGAATCTCGGATACCGCGTTGGCACGCGATGGCTCGTGAACGACGTGAGTCTGCGTGTCGAACCCGGCGAGTTCTGGGTCATCGCGGGGGCGAATGGCGCAGGGAAATCCACCTTGCTCCGCCTCCTTTCAGGTGAGCTTGCGCCCCACGCCGGCCACGTGGAACTGATGGGCACGCCCCTGCACGCGTATGAGCCGAGGGCGCTGGCGCGCGTGCGCGCGTGCCTGGCGCAGGACCTGAGCGCCTCGTTCCCCTTCACCGCCTACGAAGTTGCCTTGATGGGGCGTATCCCATGGCAGGGCCAGTGGGCCAGCCGGCCGCATGACCGTTTCATTGCGCAGGAGGCGCTCGCCGAGGCGGGAGTGGCGCATTTGGAAACGCGTAGCTATCCCAGCTTGTCCGGCGGTGAGAGACGCCGGGTGGACATGGCGCGGACCATCGCGCAAGAGCCGAAGTTGTTGCTGCTGGACGAACCGACGAATCATCTCGATGCGAAACATCAAATCGAACTGATGGAGTGGTGCCGGCGCCACACCCGGCAAGGCGGGTGCGCGGTGGCGGTGCTCCATGACCTCAACCTCGCGGCACGGTTCGCGGACCGGCTCCTCTTGTTGAGGGATGGATGCACCGCGGCGATCGGAACGCCGGAAGAGGTACTGACACCCGAAAACCTGAGAACCTGTTTCAACTTGGAATGCGTGATCTGGCGCCATCCTTCGGGCTGTCCGTGGGTGGTGCCGGTCGATACCGCACAAACGTCCCGCACGCATCCGCCGGTGGCGCGATGCAACACGGGCTTACAAGGAGCAGCTTCATGACACAGACCGCACACGCCATGGACAACACCACGCGCCTTCGCGAGCAGTGGGAGGAGTACCGCGCGGGGAACCGCCGCGCGTTCCGCTACGATGCGGCCCGTACCTTTGGAGTGAGCGAGGCGCAGTTGCTCGCGATCGACTGCGGCAGCAGCGTTACACGGCTCCACGGCGACTGGCAGGAATTGTTGAAGGAATTCCATGCGCTGGGCCGGGTAATGGCCCTCACGCGCAATGAACTCGTCGTGCACGAAAAGAAGGGACACTACGCGCCCGTGTCATTCAATGGACACGTCGGGCTGGTGTTGGATGAGGGCATCGATCTGCGCCTTTTCATGAACCACTGGGCAATGGGTTTCTCCGTTCACAATCCAGAGAGCAAGGGGCTCGCGCGCAGCTTCCAGTTCTTCGACGCCGCGGGGCATCCGGTTCACAAAGTGTTTATCGACGAGGAGGGAGCTGAGGCGTTCGAGAAGCTGACCGCCGCCTATGCGGCGGAAGACCAGTCACCGTGGCAGGATGTCGCACCGGCATCACAGCGCGTACCGGAAAAACCTGATGCGGACATCGACGTCCAGGAGTTGCGCTCCTCGTGGGCGAACCTGAAGGACACGCATGACTTCCACCCGATGCTGAGGCGCCTGGGCGTGCGGCGCACGCAGGCGTGCCGCCTCGTGGGCGAGACGTTCGCCGTGCGGCTGCTGCCGGAGGTCTACCTCGACGTGTTCACGCGTGCGGCGGAACGCGAACTTCCCATCATGGTTTTCGCGGGCAACGACGGCTGCATTCAGATCCACACAGGACCTATCGCGCGCATCTTCGAAGCCCACGGCTGGTTCAACATCATGGACCCCGGCTTCAATCTCCACATGGAACAACGCGGTATCGTCGAGGCTTGGCTGATTCGCAAGCCGACCAAAGACGGGATCGTGACCAGCATCGAACTCTTCGATGAAAGCGGACGCGATATCGCGCTGCTGTTTGGCAAGCGCAAACCCGGAATCCCGGAACTCCAGGAGTGGCGCGACCTCTGCGCCGAACTGGAATCTACCCATCGGCGAGAAGACAACTGAGCCGAATCCAATCCCCTGTGCCCTCCGCCGGCGGGCGCGTCGTGTCCTCGTGGACCGCACGCCCGCCGGCGTCCCTATATCAAACAATGACATTGCGTTGCCTCTCTTGGTACTGCCTCGCTCTCCGAGCGCGGCAGCAGACTCCTTCTCCGAGCCAAAAGCCGTGATTATTTTCTAAACACGGGGGTCCGGTCCTTTGGGCTGAAAGATCCTATGGACTACACAGCGCGGCAGAGTCGCAACTGGAGAAGAGTTTAGTCCGCAGATGGCGCAGATGAACGCAGATGATATAGAGGAACGCGAATGAACGCCAATAGGGAAGGGAGATCTGCCCAGACTGCGTGCGGCCCCTCTTGAGGCCTGAAGGGCCGGCGCCATACTAGCCCAGGGCAAAGCGAAGCGGCGCCCTGGGTACTCGGCGCCCCCTCCCGATCTTGAGCGCTGAAAGTGCGGCGCGAAGCCCAAGAGATGCGGCTACAAACCGAGTCTACATCGAAGTCATGTCGGTTTGGCTACTGTCTGCACCCTCTCTTCCTTTGCGTCTCCGCGTCTTTGCGAGAGGATTGATTTGGGGAGGGTTAAGGTACGTGCCAAGCCATAAGCATAGGAAGCATTCAAAGCCCTTCGCTGCCGCGCTCGGCGAGCGAGGCAGTACTGAAGAGACATGCGGCGGCCGGATTTTGTATGCTGGGCGAACTCGTGGGCGGAGACGGGGAGCCTTGGCCGGTGCGAAATGGCTGAGACCGTCAAGATAGGGCTCGAACAACCGGGGCCAAACCTGAGCGCCCACCGCAAACTCATACTGAGGGAGGTAATCGTGGAGAGAGAGCATACAAAGCAACGATGGACCCGGCGGCAGTTCATGCGGCGCGTGTCGTTGGCGGCGGGCGGGTTGGTGGCCGCGCCGGCAATCATCACCACAAACGCACTGGGCGCCGAGGGACAGGCCGCCGCAAGCAACCGGCTCGGGGTCGGTGTCATCGGGACCAGCGGGCGTGGGCGCCAAGTGATGCGCGCGTTCCTGGCCCAGCCGGACACGCAGGTCGTCGCGGTATGCGACGTGTACCGCGAGCGCCGGGAAGCCGCGAAGGCGGATGTCGATCAGAAGTACGGCAACCAAGACTGTGTGGCGTACCGGGATTTCCGAGACCTGCTGGCACGGCCGGATATCGACGCGGTCCTCATCGCGACGGGCGACAACTGGCATTCGGGCGTGTCGCTGGTGGCGGCCCGCGCCGGCAAGGACATCTATTGCGAGAAGCCCATGAGCGTGACGGTCGCGGAGTCGCGCGCGGTCTCGGATACGATGAAGCGGCTGGGGATCATCTTCCAGTGCGGCACGCAGCGCCGCAGCATCGGCAACTTCCGCTACGCGGTCGAACTGGCGCAGAGCGGCAAACTCGGCGAACTCAAGGAGCTGCACGCCGAGCAGGCGCCGGGCATGTTCACGTTCAACTACGAAACCCTGCCGGAAGAACCGCAGCCCAACATCGAAGAATTTGACTGGAACATGTGGCTGGGTCCCGCGGCGTGGCGTCCGTTCAACGCGAAGTACGCCACGCGCGGGTTCTGGAGTAATCACGTGGACTTCAGCGGCGCCTCCATCACGGAATGGGGCAGCCACACGGCGGACCTGTGCCAGTGGGCCAATAGTTCTGACGATACGGGACCGATCGAATACTGGCAGGAAGGCGACCGGTTCATCGGCAAGTACGCCAATGGTGCCAAGCTGATTCTGCGCAATGGCCTGCGTTTCGGCTCATGTCCCGTGCGCTTCGAAGGCACGGAGGGCTGGGTGGAAACGGGCGATTCGGGCGAGATCGAGACGCATCCGAAGTCGCTCCTGGGCAACCGCGGTTTTGAAGGCGGCTACCCGGCGGAGAACCACGTGCGGGCCTTCCTGGACAATGTGAAGACCCGGACCCAGACGGTATCGAATGCGGAAACGGCGCATCGCTCCATCAGCGCGTGCCATGTGATGAACTTCTGCAAACGCCTCGGCCGTCCCATCAAATGGGACCCGGCGAAAGAGGAGTGCATCGGCGATCCGGAAGCGAACCGGCTGCGCTCGCGCGCGTATCGCGAACCCTGGTACCTGTAAGAACTGCCACCGAAACGACACGAAGAACGAATGCGTGAGAAAGGCAAGAAACCAATGAAGGGCTACGTCATCCAGACAACCCTCTTCGCCGCTGCGTGCCTGGTGGCGCTGCTGGCCGCTTCGACCGGCGCAATGGCCACCGAAGACACCGTGAACAACGAAGAGGAATTGATAAAGACCTTGCAGCGCGCAGATGCCGATTGGCAAGTGAAACAGGAGGCCTGCCGTGGACTGCGCCGCATCGGCACCGAGAAATCGATTCCCGCTTTGGCCGCCCTGTTGAACGATGAGAAGCTGGGACACCTTGCGCGCTTCGCGCTGGAGCCCATGCCGTATCCGGAGGCGGGCCAGACGCTGCGCGATGCGCTTGCCGCCAGTGCGGGCGCGCAGAAGACCGGCCTCATCATCTCGCTGGGCTACCGGCGCGATGCGGATGCGGTGGAACTGATCGCGTCCGCGCTGGCTGATGCGGATGCGGCGACCGCCGCTGCTGCGGCGGGTGCACTGGGCCGTATCGCAACCCCCGCGGCCATCAAGTCGCTGACCGCGTTTCGCACGAGCGCGCCTGAATCGCTGCGTCCCGCATTGGCCGAGGGACTATTGGCTGCGGGCCAGTATTTGATGGAACAAGGCGAAGGCGCTAAGGCGGCGGCCGTATTCAAGGACGTGCTGAATTCCGAATCGCTGGAACACGCGCGCAGAGGCGCGTTCTGGGGTTTGGTCCACGCCGATCCGAAGAAGGCACCGGCAGTCCTCGTCAAGGCGCTCGCGGGTGATGATGCCGTGTTCCGTGACGTCGCGGCGCAACTCGTTGCCGAGACGTCCGGCGCTAAGCAGACAAAGCGGCTCGCGGCCGCATTGCCTGCGCTGCCCGTCGAGGGGCAGGCGGCGCTCTTGCGCGGACTTGGAGCGCGCAAAGATGCCGTGGCGCGCCCCGCTATTCTCACCGCGATGAACAGCGGGGAGAAGGCGGTCAAGGTTGAGGCTATCAAGGCGCTCGGAAGCGTGGGCGGCGATTTGGACGTCGCTACGCTGGCGCCACTTCTCGTTAGCGCTGACGCCGACCTCGCCGCGGCCTCGAAAGAGAGTTTGCGCAACATGGAGAGCGCAGCGGCTGACACGGCCATCGCGGCGGCGGTTGCCAGCGCTGAGCCGGCGGTCAGCGCGCAGCTCCTCGAAATCCTCACCGCGCACATGGCGCCCGAAGCCGCTCCGACGGCACTGAGCAGCTTGGGCAACAGTTCGGAAGTCGTGCGGGTGGCCGCGCTGCGCTCACTCGTCGTGCTGGGGTCTCCCGCGGAGACGCCCGCCATTACCACGACGCTGGCCAAAGCAACAACGCCTGAAGAGTTGAGCGCGGCGGGCGATGCGTTGAACGCCATCGCGTCGATGTATAAGGAGGAAGTGCTGCCGGCACTGCTCGAGGCAATGGGCGCCGCAAATCCGGAGTCGCGCAAAGTGTTGCTGCGCGCACTGGGACAGATTGCCGGACCTAAGGCGCTCGAGCCGGTGCTCGCGGCCGCCAAGGACACGGACACGGCGCTCCGCGATGAGGCATTGCGCGTGCTGGCCGATTGGCGCACGGCGGATGCGGCGCCGCATCTGATGGAGCTGGCGAAAACCGACAATGCGGCGCTCCGCGATCAAGCGTTGCGCGGCTACGTCCGCCTCGCCAAGGAAGCGGGAACGGTCGAGGCGAAGGTCGAAATGCTCAACACCGCCATGGGTATCGCGAGCAGCCAGCAGGAGAAGTGGCTTGTGCTCGCAGCCTGGGGCGCAGTGCCTTCCAAGCAGGCGCTGGACACGCTTCGTACCTTCCTCGGCGACCCGGCCGTTCAGAACGAGGCGGCATCCGCGATCATCGCGGCCGCCACGGAGTTCGGCAAACAGGGCGCCGAACAGAAGACGCAGGCCGCAGAAGCCTTGAACGGCGTCCTGGCTGGCGTGCAGGAACCGGCCATCCGGGATCGCGCGCAACGCGCGTTGGAAGGATTGAAGTAGCCAGATTAGTCGCGTAACACAAGCGCCGCGGAGTTGGGCTTCCGTGCCCAGTTCCGCGGCGCTTTGGTTTCCGATTAAGAGCACAGCCACGCCGAGGCGTGGCTGTGCTCTTCGGTGGTACTGTGACTCAAATGAACCGAGAGTGAATCCTACTGCCCACTGCTGGGAATCACTTCGTACACCCGCGCCTCGCAGGGTTCGAGGATTGTGTCGAGCACGATGCGCCCCCGATCGTACGCCGCGGCTTGCCCATTCCCATCGATCTGCGCGATGGCGCCACTCACGCCAACTGGGTAGTCCTTCCTTTCAAGTTCAATGTGCACGGGCACCTTCTCCGATGCGATACTCACCACAATGATACCCACTGCGCCATCCGGGGCGCGCCAAGCGCTGCTCAACACCGTCGGCACTATCATGCGGTACTCCTGCACCGCGTCGTGTTGTCCTGCGTAGATGGAGAGCCGAGATACCGGGATCTCCGCATCCGGCGCGTCGGTCGCAGGCGGACGCAGAAACACGCCATCCCGCAGGTATTTCTGTGCCCGTTCGCGCAGCTTGACCAAGCTCAAGAAGAAATCCATCTCCTCTTTGCGGTCAACGAGATGGTTGGGCCTGAAGTTTGCCACGCTGGGCTGCTGTCCCCACACGAAGGCGCGGGCCTGCTCGAGCCGGAACTGCGTTGCGAACTTGCGGTCGAGCAGTTCCAGGGGTGTCTTCGGCGCAAACTCCGGCGGCCACAGCTCGTCGTAGGGTGGGCGCGTCAGCGACGAGTAGTTCCCGTAGAGCGTCGAGCAGTCGTGATAGACGGCCTGGAACAAGGGTATCGGTTCCCACTCGCCCGGCGCGGCGTAACGCTCCATGCTGACTTGCAGACTGAGCATGATGTCGAGATACGGCAACCACGATTCACCGCAGCCCTCTCCTGCGAGCGCCACCTGCTTGCTCTGAGTGCAGCGTTCGCGGATGTCCGCCTGCAAGGCCCGAAACCCTTCCATCCAGTAAGACCCACCGCCGAGCGGATGCCCGTGGCTGGCATCGTAGCATGCAAGACTGGAACACGCCTGGTCCATGTAGATGCCGTCAACGCCGAGTGTGCAGACCGCCTCTTCGGCGAGGCCCGCGTACGTGTCCCTCCAAAACTGCGTGCCCATGCACATCGACGCGCAGGGGGCCTTCATAAAAGTGTTGTAGACCTCCGGTACGATACTTCCATCCGGACTCTTCACGGCGAAGCGTGCCGCGTCCTTGTCTTTCCAACTCTGCGTCGTCATCCCCCAGAGGCGTTGGTTCATATAGACGATGGCGTGCAATCCTCCGTCGTGCGCTTTCCCCACCGCGTCGCGAAACGCTTCTTCCCCTTCGCGGGGTGGCAAGTACTCCGGGAATCCCACGTCGTAAGGACACCCGTGCCACCAGTGCCAGAACACGCTCACGGGGACACCCGCCTGCCGTTGCAACTCCGCCGCGGGTTCCAGGACTCCCGGCGAGGGTCCGCGGTTCCAGACCCACAACCCCGTGTTGCGGACCCAGTCAGGGACGAGCCCGAGCCGCACGCGGCTTTGACTAACCCAGGGTTGCTCCAATGCCCACGTGCGGTAGCCTTCCGCGGCGGAGTACCAGTCGCCGCTGAAGGCGCTGGTCAACACCTCGTACGAGGGCGCGTACTCCGATTGCTCGCCAGACCCGACCTGCGGCACGTGCACAACCTCGATGCCGAGCCCGCCCTTTCCGTCGCCAAACAACATGAACTGCTTGCGCAACGCCGCGAGATCGTTGGTGGACACGCGCAGTCCTGGGCCCTGGGCGCCATACACCGAGAGCCATTGCATCGAGAGAATGCCAGGGTACTCCCACGCGCGGCGGCCACCTTCGGGAGTTGTGTTGAGCAGGGCGCGTGCGCGCGACGTCTTTTCCCCCATCCAGATGGGCACGGCCGCCGTCTCGCCATCAAGCGGGGTGATTCCACCCACGCGTGGAAAGCTCACGGTGCGCAGTGACGAGCCGGCAAGACCTTCGACGTGAATCTGCCACCTGGCTTCGGACTCTGCGGAAGCCAGCGCCACCTCGGCAGTCACACGCAATGCGGGAAGGCCGGCCTGACCGAAGTCTTCCCACACCAGGCGCAATGCACCGGGTTGCGAAGTTGGCGTCACCCAGGTGAAACGGCCGGCCTGGGCAGGGCCAACCTCGCGTCCATCCATGAACACCGCGCGCCACAATTCGAATGAATGCGTCTCGTCGATGTAATCATGTGCGCTGGCCTTGGCGGTCAACTCCAGCAAGCTGCCTTTTTCGACATCAAAGGCAAGCCGCAGGGAGTCGGATTCCGCAACGGGCCCGGCAGGATCCGCGAATGCACCCGGCGCGGCAAGTATGACCGCCGAGGCCACCCACATTGTTCGGACCAGAAAATGAGCAACGAGCGCACGCATTCTCACCTCTCCGATTTGATTGAAGCGCAAAGGGACCCCGGGATAGTCATGCCTGTTCAGACGCTGCTTGGCCAGCTACCGTTTCAGGACTGCTCTCCGCGTGGGGGTCGGGCGTCAGGATCGTTCGCAAACACGCCGGCAGAATGATGGCAACAGGGGTGGACAAAAGCGTGCCAAATCCCAGCGCAATGGCCATGGGCACCAGAAAACGGGCCTGACTCGATGTTTCAAAGATCATGGGCGCCAACCCCGCGAAGGTGGTGAGCGATGTCAAGACGATCGGGCGAAAGCGGCGGCGGCCGGCACCGACGACCGCGTCTTCGAGCGACATGCGCTCCTCATGGAGCAGGCGGTTGATCTCTTCGTTGAGAACCAGTCCGCCGTTGACGACCATACCGGACAAGGCCATGATGCCGAACAGACTGACTATCGAGAGGTCGTAACCCAGCAGCACATGGCCGAACAGTGCCGAGGCCGCGCCGAACGGGATGATGAGCGATATAATGAATCCTTCGACGTAACTGCGGAACAAGGCCGCGAGCATCGCAAAAATGACCAGCAGCGCGATGATGAGACCGAGCCGGAGTTCATCCATGGCCCGGTCTTCCTCGCGTTGCCTTCCGCCGAACTCGTAGGTCAGTCCCCGAAAATCCGCGGCCAAGGCAGGCAAGACCTCCTCATTGAGACTGCGACGAATGTCGTTGACATTGGCCAACTCGGGAATGGTATTGCACGTGACATTGACCACGCGCTGCCCATCCACCCGGGTGATTTCCGTAGTCGCCACCCCGTAGTGGAGTTTCGCGACTTGGGACAGGGCGGCTTCTCCGCCCGATGGAGTCTGGATGACGAGGTCTTCCACGTTGGCCAGTGAGCGCCGCTCATGTTCAGGCAGGCGTACCATCACTTTCACTTCGTGACGGCCTCGCTGAAAACGCATGGCTTCGGCGCCGTAGAATGCATGCCGAACCTGCCTCCCGACATACTCGGGCGTGAGCCCCATTGAAAGGCCTTCTTTGGTGAGGTCCACCTCGATTTCCATCTTGCCTTCGCTGAAGCCATCTTTGATGTCGGACACGCCGGTGAAGGTGACGAGTTCCTGGGACAGGCGTGTCGCGGCGGCCTCCAGCACGGCGCGATTGGGGTGAGACAATTCAACGGTGAGACCTGCGCCGCTGCCCGGCCCCTCTTCCCACTCGAAGTACAGGGACTTCATGCCCGGCACATCGCCAATTTCTTCGCGCCACGCCTTGGCGAATTCCCCTTCGGAGAAGGAGCGCAGGTCGGCTTCAATCAGATAGAAATTCACATCTGCGAAGTTCTCTCCCCGCCGGCCCACGACATTCATACGCCCGTTGAGGACTTTGTCGCGGCCGCCCAGGCGGTCCGCTACGCGTAGACCCGCCTCCTCGACATGATTGGCGATCTTCACGGTATCGTCGAATGCGGACCCGACCGGAGTCTGTACTTCGGCATCCACGCGCAACCCCGTGATAACCGGCGAGAACGTGTAGTGCATGCGGCCCGTGTAGTACCACGCCATCATGACCGCCAGTCCGGAGAAGAGAATACTCAGGGTGAGCAACCTCCAATGCACACACGTGCGGAGAAGAGGCACGACGGCCGCGTCCGTAAGCCGGTCAAATGCGTTCGACACCCAGCGCTGCCCCCGGCTCATCGCAGCCAGAAGGCCGCGACCGCTCCCCAACTCCTTTCCGTGCCCGAGGTGCGCGGGAAGAACAAAGAGAGCTTCCACGAGTGACGCCAGGAAGACCGCAATGACAACCGCAGGGAGTGGCGCAAAGAATCGGCCGTTCTCACCGGGCACGAATAGCAGAGGCACGAAGGCCACAATGTTGGTCAACACAGCAAAGATCACGGGGACGGTCATTTCGCGGCTTCCAATGATGGCCGCGCGTATGCGCGACTCCCCCCCCTGCGCCCGGTGGAACACGTTTTCGCCAACGATGATGGCATCATCCACAATGATCCCCAGCGTGATGATGAAGGCAAAAAGGGAAACCATGTTGATGCTGGCTCCCATGAAAGGCAGGAGCAGCAGAGAGCCCGCGATGGTTGTCGGGATTCCCAGGGCCACCCAAAACGCGAGCCGTGGCTCGAGAAAGAGGCCTAGCACAACGAGGACGAGGGTCAGTCCCATCAGGCCGTTGCTCAACAGCAGATTCAGGCGTTCACGGTATTGCTCCGCGCGGTCGCGCACGATGCGCACGTCCACGCCCTCGGGCAATTCCTTCTTCAACTCCTCGAGGTACGCGTTGACCGCGTCGGCGATCTCGAGCGGCTTCTGGTCGCCCGTTTCGTAGATGCTGATGAACATGCCGTGCCCGCCGTTGAAAAGGTTCTGCAACGGCCGGTCTTCAAATCCGTCGCGTATGGCCGCCACATCCGCCACGCGGACGTCGGTCCCATTCTCGTTGGTCATCAAGACAATGTCGCCATATTCGCTCGCAAAGTCGCGGCGTTCGCGCGTACTCAGCAGGACCTCGCCGGCGGCGGTGCGCACCCCGCCCGCCGGGACATCGCGCGCCGATTCGCGGATGCGCTGCGCAGCGTCACTCAGACTCATCCCCAGCGAGCGCAGCGTCGCCTGCGGAATCTCGATCTGAATCTCGGGGCCGCGGCCCGTGCGGAGTTCCACGTGCTTCACGGCGGGCAGCGCCAGCAGATCGCGGCGGATGCGATCGGCCAATTCGAATATCTGGCGCTCGGTCAGCGGTCCATACACGACCATCCACATGACATCCGTCTGTTCCTGGCGCAGCCCGAAGGTCGGGCGCTCCGCGTCTTCGGGAAAGAAACTGATGCTGTCGATGGTGTTCGTAATATCTTGCAGGGCACGGTTAGGATCGGCGCTTTCGAGCAGTTCGACTTCCATGTCCGCGCCGCCCTCGTCCGCCGATGTCACGACGCGATCCACAACGTCCAAACTGAGCAACTGCTCTTCGATGGGCAAAACGATACCGTCCTCGACCTCCTGAGGGGTCGCGCCGGGATACGAGATCGAGATATCCACGATGTCGAGCTGAAACCGGGGAAAGACTTCCTGCTTGATCGTCAGCGTGGCGGCAAGGCCACCGAAAAGGAACGTCAGCATAAGGATGTTCGCGGCCACATGATTGCGCGCCATCCATTCGACGAGCGTGCTGAGTCCTGCCGCGCCGGCCTCGTGAGAGCTGGGCTCTCTGTGTTTGTGGGAGCCGCTCATATCTCCATCTCAAGTAGCGTTGGCAAGTTGGGAGCGATATCGCCTTCCGTTACGCGGACTTCCATGCCGGGGATCAAATCATCCAATGGAGAAATCACCACCCGGTCGCCGGGCCGGATGCCATCCGCAATTGCCAGGACTTCACCCTGGCGCCACAAAATTTCGGCAGATCGGACCTGCAACCGGTTCTCCGCATCCGCAACCCACACTTCGCCATTCTCGCGAAGCCCGCGGCGAGGAATGGAGATTGTGTCCTCCAGCGTCCCTGCGTCAAGGTCGGCCCGGACGTACGTGTTGAGGGCCAGGGGTTCGCGAGCTACTTCGCGTGGATCTAGTCCCAACGGGTCTTCGACTTCGAGCAACACTTGCGCCATCCGGCTTTCAGGGTCTACCTGACCCAGATGACGGACCACGCGCCCGGGAAAGCCTGCGTCGCCTGAGCTTTCCACGTCGCTGAAGATGTGAGCGGTGTCCCGGCCTTGTGCGGCGGCTCCCAACACGGCGCTCAACCGATCGATCGGAACGGATACCTGAATCCAGAAGCGATCGGCGCCCGCAAGAGACGCCACCGATGAACCGGGCGAAACGATCTGTCCTACGTCAACTTGCTCGCTGAGAACAAGCACGTCAAACGGCGCTGTGATGCGGGTTCGTTTCAGATTCAGTTCCGCTTGTTTGACGAAGCTTTGTGCGGAGGCGATTCGGGCTTCAGCCTGTCTGAGCTGCGGTTCACGGAGGGCCAGTGATTCGCCGAGTTCGGCGTTCTGCATGTCCTTCCCGAAGAGATCCCACTCGCGTTTGGCCACGAGTTGACGGCCCTTTTCCACATCCAGAGCGGCTTCCGCTTCCGCCAGTGCGCCCTGCGCTTGAGCCAGGGCCAACTCGTATTCTTCCGGGTCAATGATCAGAAGAGTCTCGCCCTCGGGGATGACGCCACCCGGTTCCAGCGAGGGATGAACCTCGATGACCCGGCCTGACACTTCGGGGTGAATCTCCACTTCGCGCGCCGGCATGACGGAGCCATAGGCCTGCACCAGGCGGGGGAACGACCCGCGCACGGCCTGCACCACGGCGACAAGAGGTGCGGGCTTCACTTCGGAAGTGCGCTTGACCTGAGGCGCCGATGCGAACAGGACCGCCACAGCCGCGGCGCCGCCCGCCAACACGAGGAGCGGAGACAACGCGCCGATAATCTTCAACACCCAGGACTTCATGACTTGTCTGACCCCCGAGGGATTCTGCCGCACAGAATATCCTTGCTTCGATTGTACAGCTTCCGGCCCGTCCGGCACGTCTCCATTCCGCAGGTTCATCACCCGCCCATGGCGGATTTCACGGAAGCATCCCCGGAGGACGCCGTGGCCCCGCCCGTGGACCGGAACAGCTCAATCCGTAACGACACCAGAACCCGGCGATCGCGGAGCAGATCGCGTTGAACTTCCTGCAAGTCCTGGATGGCGGTGAGTACGGGTAGATAGTCGGTGACCCCCAGGCTATAGCGCACGCGAGTCTCATTGACGGTCTGCTGGAGGATGGCCTCGCGCTGGGCCAGCGCTTCGATGAGATCCCGCTGGCGCGCCTCGCGCCACAGGGCAGTCTCCACCTCTTCAACGGCAATCAGATAGGCCTCGGAGTACGCCAGCAGCGTTTCCCGGAACCGGGACTTGGCCTCCATGACCGCAGCCTTTCGCTCACCCCAATCGATGAGCGGTTGAAACAGACTGGCCGCACCTGAACCGGCGACGGTGGACACCAACGAGGTCTCGCCGTAGACCAGTGACCCATTCAAGGTGAGCCGGGGCAGCCGTTCAGCGATGGCCGAAGCGATGCGGAAATCGGAGGCGACCGCCGCCCGCTGAAGGGCTTTCAAATCCGGGCGGCTTTGAAGCAATTCGAGGGGGACCGCCATCCGCGGGAGCACCGTTTCGGCCGGTAACTCCGCGTCGGTGTCACCCGTGCGGTCCAGTCCATCGGGCACTTCTCCCAGGAGCACATCGAGCCGATTCTCCAAGAGGCGCAGTTGGGACTCGACGACCGGGACCTCGGCATTGATGTCTGCCAATTGACCCCGTTGCTGCAACACGTCCACGATGGAGGCGTTACCCTGGAGGAAGCGTAGCTCGATCAGTTCCAAGAACGTCTGGGCGGACTCCCGTTGGCGTTGCAGCAAGTCATGCTGCAATCGCTGCTCGACCGCCTGGTAGTACGCTTCGGCGACTTGGGCCGACAACAGGAGGCGCAGCGCCTCGTAGTCGTGCAGAGCGGAGGCCCAGTCCTCGCGTTGGGCATACGTGGCGGAGCGGAGCCTGCCCCACAGATCGACTTCCCAGCTCAGGGAAAGGGCCGAGGATAATTCCGTTTCATACGCGTCGGTCCAGCCGGAACGCTCGTCTTCCGTCTTTCGGTCATCGCGCTGCTCGAGGGCATCTCTCGTGGCATCAAGCAGGCGACGGTTGGTGGAATCCAAATCGGGAGTTGAATCCGCGTTTCCGCCGGCGTCCGCACCAGAATCAAGGAACTCGTTGACAGTGGATTCGATGGACTGGATGGTGTCCAAGGTGTCGAGGATTTCGTCTTCGCGATCGACACCATCGTCCTTGAGACGCTGCCATTCACGCGTCCGTTCCACACCGGCGTTCAACCCGAGCTGTGGAAAGCGTATGGCGTTCACCTGGCGAAGGATGGCCTGGGCGCGCTCGATGCGCTCCACCGCCTGCGCTACGGTGAGATTCTGCCGCAGGGCCGTCTCGATCAAGTCATCCAGTACCGGATCCGAGAACGCCCCCCACCAAGGTGATCCATCCGCGGGGACATCCCCGCTGGTCTGCATACTGAACGATTCCGGCGATTCTACAGAGGGCAGCGGATCGGGATTCACGGCGTGCATCATGCAACCGCAGCACGTGAGAAAAACCATGAGCGGAGCGGCACTACCAGCAGTCCGCAATCGGTTCGCGTCAAAACGCTCGCGCAGCCACGAGTTCATGGAAACCCCAATCCAAAGCCGAGTCGTTAACAAATCGCTTCATACTACCGATCCCGCGCATCTCATGTACACCCGCGATGCTCCACGTTTCGCGCTGGGCTGGAAAAACAGTACGGCCCGGCTTTACAGTGGCGAGGGGCAGACTGCCTGCTGCTTCGTACCTGGAGTTCGTGCTGTCCACAGCCAAACCGTGAAAGGGCAGAGGTTATGAGGTTCGCACGTATCCTGACGTTGGGGCTGGCGGCTGTTGCGGCCAGCGGCCTGTGGGTATATGGCGTCGCCGCGGCCGCGCCCGGCGCTCCCACTCCGGAGCCGCCCAGCGACACGCCGGCGCCTCCTCCGGATGCGGACGCTGCACCCATTGCGCGCGAATCCGATACCATCGACCTCTCCGTCGCGCGTCTGACGGAATGGCCCGCCCCCGAGAGCAGGCCGGAGGCCCCGGTGCCCTTGCAGTACGACAAGTGGGCGGGACCCTACCTGAACGCGGCGGGCGAGCGCTGGGTCAACCAGATCAACCAGTGGCACACGGAGGGAACCGCCGCGGGTCTTACGCAGGACACGTTCCGCAGCTTTGACAACAACCATTCGAGCATCCGAACCGTCTTCTTCCCTCAACTGAACGTGGCCGAACCCGTGACATCGTTTGGAGCATCGTGCAAGAACGTCCTCGGGCAGCGGGTGACCATGGGCGTGCAATCCTACGGCACCCAAGGCATGTGCGTCGCGGACTTCCATTGCGTCAATGCGATTCGCGCGTTCTACCAATCGGGCAAGCCTGCGCCGGGACCGCAGGCCCTGTTCCGAATCTTCTACGAAAACAACTTCCTGTACGTGGCGCCCGCCGTTGGAACTTTCTCGCCGGAGAAGGACTCGTTTTCGTTCCTCTCTCCGTTCTACTTGCACTCGGTGGGCGCTTCGGGGACGGACGCCACACTGCTGAAACCGATGGTATTCGCCTCCGCCGCTCTGCCTCCGGAGTTGAAGACGCGTATCCTGCACAACGGTATGTTTGTTCCCACGATGATGTACCTCTTCAAGAGCGCCATCGCGGGCGATATCAAGTCGGCCAGTGCGCATCTTCCCGCGTACACACTTCCGGAAGAAGCGGCCGACGGGCACCCTGGACCTTCGCCGTTTCTGGACACCTTGATAGGCTCGGCCCATGACCTCAAGCACGCGCCACCGGTGTGCCGCATGAAAGCCACGCCTGTCGCTCCCACCAATGCCGGCACAGAGAGCGTTCGTCAGGCGGAGTACGTGGAGGACAACACCTACGTAATCTCCAGCGCGTTGCGCCCGGGAGAGGCACTGGAACTGGAAGTGGACCTGCGGCCAAGCTGGACGGACAAGGGGACGCATGTAACTGAATACTACGCGGCCGTGCTGCGTGGCGGAGCCACCATTGAACCCATGGCCGAGGACGGCTCAAAAGTGAAGGTCAAGGTTCCCTGGGAACTCCGCGATCGCGACCACGATTTCCGCACGGACATTC
>JADLGB010000216.1 GCA_020849535.1 Candidatus Hydrogenedentota bacterium | reverse complement strand
GCAAATCGATCCCTGCGTACAATTCCTTCATGGCTCTCTCCTCCGGGTTGTCACTTTCTCGCCTACTTCATTCGTATGGAGAGTAACACCACCCGGCGGAAGAGCCACCTAGATGATTATCAGGATTGAAGGGATGAGTTTGAATTCCGATCTCTCCAGTTCCCCGTCTTCGCCTGGTTCGCCGTGCCACCATGGTTTGAGAGCATTCTCTCCTGATTTGACAGCGGGTAATGCGGACGGATGCCCGCGTCGCCGACGGGGGGAACACGCTCAAGCACGTCGCGGGCAGGTCCCTTTTGGATTTGCGATTGAGAGAGCAAGAGGGCGGGAACAAATCCCCGCCCTACGGAATCCGCTCAACCTGTAACCCGTGTACTGCCGCACCATCGAGTGAAGGGACGTGGCGAGAGCGCGCGCGACCCTTCTACCGGAATTCGTGCGATTGCCCTGCTAGTCGCCATTGCCGAAGCCGGCGGGAATGCGCTACCTTGTCCAGAAGGAGGGAACCTTATGAACGCCATGGCATTTCTGATGGTGGCGGCGTGCGCCCATCTTGGTGTAAGCCCGTTGGAGGGGGAACTGGCTGAGGCGGGACGCTGGGTGTCCGCGAAGTTTGAGGGGGTAGCGCCCACTCTGGACGTGGCGGCTCCACAACTCGTGGTGGTGGCCAACAATGATCCCGTCCAACCCAATCAGCGCAATGGAAAGCCCATGCGTATCGCGAGCCAGGAATACGGCCAAGGCCTCTATTGCCACGCGAGCAGCGAGGTGGTGGTTCGGCTCGGAAAGGCGGTCCGGGTGTTTCGCGCCGTCGCGGGGGTGGATAGCAACGAGCAGACCAGCGGAGGCCGCGGCAGCGTGGTGTTCGCCGTGCGCGCCGGGGAAGCGGAGCTGTGGCGCTCGCCCCTGATGCGCGAGGGCATGGCAGGAATCCCCGTGGAGGTGCCGCTGAACGGCGCCACGGAGTTCTCCCTGCTCGTGGAAGACGGCGGCGACGGCATCAGTTGCGACCAGTCCGACTGGGCCAACGCGGAGGCGGTGCTCGAAGACGGCACGGTTGTTGCTTTGGGCGATGTGCCGATCGCCGCGTGGTCCAAGGCCCCATTTACGACCGGGCCATTCTTCTCATTCGAATATGATGGGAAACCCTCGAGCAGTTTCCTCGCGGACTGGTCGCCGGTGCGCGAGAAGGCGCGACTCGACGAGAACCGGACAAGGCACTCGACCACGTACAAGGACCCGGCCACGGGCCTGCGCGTGCGGTGCGAAGGCGTGGCCTATTCCGATTTTCCCACGGCGGAATGGACGGTCTATCTCAAAAACGAAGGTACCACGGATACGCCGATCATCAGCGCACTGCGTGCGATTGACACGCGTCTTGAGCGCGGCTCCGACGCGGAATTCGCGTTGCACCATCACACCGGCGACAACTGTGCGGCCGACAGCTACGAGCCCCACACCACCATTCTCGAAGCGAACAAGACGCTGCCCATCGCCAACGCGGGGGGACGCCCGACACAGCACAATTTCCCCTATTTCAACATCCAGGCGGGCAACGAAGGTCTCATCTTCGCCATCAGTTGGGCGGGCCAATGGACGTCCGAGTTCGCGCGCGACGCGGGTAACGGCTTGCGGTTGCGCGCGGGGCAGGAAGACACGCACTTCCGCCTGCATCCCGGCGAGGAGGTGCGCACGCCGATGATCGTGATTCAGTTCTACCAGGGCGAGCCCCTGCGGGCGCAGAACGTGTGGCGTCAGTGGATGGTCGCGCACAACATGCCGCGGCCTGGCGGAAAGCTCCCTCCCCTGCCGCAGCTCGCCGCGTGCAGCTCGCACCAGTTCGGGGAAATGATTCACGCCAATACCCAGAACCAGATCTTCTTCGCGGAACAGTATCTCGCGCACGGCATGAAGCTCGATTACTGGTGGATGGACGCCGGCTGGTACATCAATGAAACAGGGTGGCCCAACACCGGCACCTGGGAAGTGGACCGGAACCGGTTCCCGAACGGCCTGCGGGAAATCTCCAACCGCGTGCATGAACTGGGGATGAAAACTTTGCTGTGGTTCGAACCGGAGCGCGTGACCGCCAAGACCTGGCTCAGTACCGAGCGCTCGCAGTGGGTCCACGGCGGGGAGAAAGGTGGCCTGCTCAAGCTGGGTGAGCCGGCGGTCAGGGAATGGCTGACCGAGCACGTGGACCGCATCCTCACGGACGAGGCGATCGACCTCTACCGCCAGGATTTCAATATGGACCCCCTGGACTTCTGGCGGCGCAACGATGCGGAGGACCGCAAGGGCATCACGGAGAACATGCATGTGCAGGCCTACCTCGCCTACTGGGATGAGTTGCGGCGACGCCACCCCGACATGCTTATCGATTCCTGTGCGAGCGGCGGGCGGCGGAACGACCTCGAAACGCTCCGGCGGGCCGTGCCCCTGCTGCGCAGCGACTACATCATGGAGCCGGTCGGGAATCAGTGCCACACCTGGGCCTTGTCCCAATGGTTCCCCTTCTACGGAACAGGGACCTCGAAGACGGACACCTATCAGATTCGCAGCGTGTTGTGTCAACACTTTATCGCGTGCTGGGACATGCGTGAGCCAAACCTGGACTACGATCGGCTGTCACGCCTGATTGCAGAGTGGCGCGAGTACGGGAAGTACTACTTCGGAGATTTCTATCCCCTTACGCCCTACACCTTGGCCAATGACCAGTGGATAGGCTGGCAGTTCGATGACCCCGGTCAGCGGGGCGGACTGGTGCAGGTGTTCCGGCGCGCAGACAGTCCCTATGAGGCGGCGCGCTTCCCCTTGAAGGGCCTCGACCCGGAGGGGGCATACCGGGTGACAAATATCGACCATCCTGGAGAGAGCGCTTCATTTACCGGCAAGGAACTTCAGGAGCGAGGGCTGCCTGTGGAGATAGAGGAGAAGCCGGGGACGGCCTATTTCACCTACACGAGGGAGTGAATTAAGAATCAGACGGATTGGACCGATCGGTCGGATCCGTCCGGTTCTTCTGAAATTGCGCAAGGCGGCGCCGGGCGGGTATACTTACACGCTGTGGGATATCGCAGTCACTAGCCAATTACAGGGGAAGAACCGTGCTACCAAAAGGTTTAGGAAATCTCGGCAACATGGCCGGTATGATGAAGCAGGCCATGGAAATGAAAGCCAAGATGGAGGAAATGAAAGAATCGCTCGCCGACGAGCAAGTCGAGGCGACGGCTGGGGGCGGCATGGTCACGGTCGTGGTCAATGGCAAGATGAAGATCGTCTCCATCAAGATCGATCCCGAGGTCATCAACAAAGAAGATTCGGAGATGTTGGAGACCCTGATCCGTGCCGCGGTAAATGATGGCGTGGACAAGATCCAAGACCTCATCAAGACCCGGATGACCGAAATCACCGGCGGGATCAACATCCCCGGACTGACCAGTTAGCGGGCGAGAGCGGGCGAGGGACAGACACCGTGTTTCGCGGCCGAGATGGGAATCTCGGCGGAGATACGAATCTCGGCGCGCCGGGCCTACGCGAAAAACGGTGCTAGCGGACGAGGGACAGACACCGTGTTTCGCTCCGCCGAGCCTACGCGAAAGACGGTGTCAGTCCCTTAATTGCTGGAATTAGGTGCAACAGTGCGCACGGTCTTCTTCGGGACTCCTGAATTGGCAGTACCCACCTTGGCAGCCTTGGCCCGTCACCATGAGGTGACGGCGCTTGTCTGTCAACCTGATCGCCCGCAGGGGCGTGGCAAGAGCCTCATGGCGCCTCCCACCAAGGTTTGGGCCCTGGAGCAGGGCATCCCTGTTGTACAGCCCGAGAAGCTGAACGACGGCGCCTTCGAAACCTGGTTGCGGAAACAGGTACCGGACGTGTGCACCCTGGCCGCGTATGGGCGGATTCTGAAACAGCCCATCCTGGACGTGCCCCGCTTTGGTTTCCTAAACGTACACCCGAGCCTGCTTCCCAAGTACCGGGGCCCCTCCCCTATTCAGTCAGCCATCCTGAACGGAGATACAGAAACGGGCGTCACGATCATGCGGATTTCCCTTGAGATGGACGCGGGCGACATCCTCCTTCAGGAGCGGGTCGCGATTGCCCCGGAAGACACAGGCGAGACGTTGACCAGACGCCTCGCGGAGTTGGGTGCGGTCTTGATGCTGCAGGCGCTGGATCAGGTGTCCCAGGGGATTGCCGTCTTTACGCCGCAAGACCCCGCCCAGGCCACGCACTGCCGCCTGTTCGAGAAGAGCGACGGCCGTATCGACTGGAGACAACCCGCGCGGCAGATACACAACCTCGTGCGGGCGGCCCAGCCCTGGCCAGGCGCCCACTGTCTGCTCAAGGGCGAAGTTGTGCGCATCCTCGGCAGTCAGCCGATTGACGCACCTGCGGAACAGGCCCCGGGGACTGTGGTGCACGTCGAGAAGGATCGCGTCCTGGTGGCCACAGGCGAGGGGCTGCTCGCCGTGACCGGCATCCAGCCTCCGGGAAAGAAGGCAATGACTATGGGCGAATACCTCCGGGGCCGTCCGATGGAGCCGGGCATGCCATTCGAGTCCGTCCAGTGAACATCGACCCCGTGCGAGATGCCGCAATCGACGTGCTGCTGCGCGTGTTCGAGCGCAATGTGCATCTTGATGAATCGCTCGACAAGACGATCCGGCGCAAGGCCCTGTCCGATCGGGGCCGCCGTTTTCTCACGCAACTGGCATACGGGACCGTGCGGTACCGGCTTCTTTGCGATCACGTGCTCAAAAGGCTGGTCCGGCAGCCGTTGGACAAGCTCCCGCCTCCCATCCTCGCCATCCTGAGGATGGGGGTGTTTCAGGCGCTGTATTGCCGCCAGGTGACCTTTCCCGCGATGGTGCACACGAGCGTGGATCTCGCGAAGAAGCGGGGTCACGCGGGTACCGCCAAGCTTGCAAATGCGGTGTTGAAGCGGGTGCCTCAGCATCTCGAGGACGTCGCATTGCCGGATTCGGACACGGATCCCGCAGCACCCCTGAGCGTGGGGCATTCCATGCCCCTCTGGCTGGTAACGCGGTGGCTGCGAGAATACGGCCGGGATGGGGCGGCGGCCCTGTGTGAGGCGAGCAATATCCAGGCTCCGTTGACCATTCGTGCGAACACCCTGAAGACCGGCGTGGAGGAACTGTCGGCAGGACTGGAGAAGGCAGGATGCCCCTGTGCAAAAGAGACTTCGGTCCCTGAAGAACTGACGGTGCTTGAAGGGCCACTGCTCAGAACCAAACTCTTCCAGCATGGGCATTTCATGATTCAGGACCCTGCTTCCATGCTGCCTGCGCACTTGATGGAACCCAAGGCCGGTGAACGGATATTAGATTTGTGCGCTGCGCCCGGCGGCAAGACGACTCACATGGCGGCGCTGGCGCGCGGTGAGGCGACCATCATCGCGGCGGATGCGCGCAGGAATCGCCTCTTCAGCGTGGCGGACAACATGGCGCGACTCGAAACGCCCGGTGTCCACCTGCTGTGTGCGGACGCGGCGCATCCGCCGTTCCGGGGCGGATTCTCCGGGGTGCTCTTGGATGCGCCCTGCTCGGGCCTGGGGACGCTGCGCCGTCACCCCGATCTGAAGTGGCGCATGCGCGAGCAAGATATTGCGCGACTTGCGGGCATTCAGCGCGAGTTATTGCGCTCGGCCGTTCAACTCTGCGAAAATGGCGGCCGCATCGTCTATTCTGTTTGCACGTTCACACAGGAAGAGACGGAAGAGGTCGCCCAGTTCGCCGAAACGTTGAATGGAATCAATCTGGAAGATGGACCCGAATGGCTAAATCGCTGGCGCGTAAGAAAAGGTCTGTATCGCACCCTGCCAAACGGCGATCGTATGGACGGATTCTTCTTGATGCGATTGCGGAAGTCATCCTGAGGGTTTCGATGTTCGGGTTCGGCTTCGTGTGGTGGATCCTGCGCTGGAGTTTCGCCACGCTGTTCTTCATCGGCGTGATGGCGCTGGCCAGTTTCTATGTGTTCAATGAAGTCTTGGCAGGTGGCGAGTATGTCACCGTTCCCGACCTCGTGGGCAAACCCTATCTTGACGCGCGTGACATTCTGGCACGCAGTAACTTGGACATGGGATCGCGGGAAGACGTCCTTACGGACAAGTATCCTGAGAACTATGTGATCCATCAACGGCCCGCGGCCGGAAAAGTGGTGCGGGCCGGGCGCAAAGTCTATCCCAGCGTCAGCCTGATGGACTCGGAGACCACGCCGAATGTGGTTGGGAAGCCGCTGGTCGAAGCGATGAGTATTCTGGAAGGCCTTCAGCTCCGGGCGCCCTTGAGCATATCGCGAGTCGCAAATCGTGCCAAGAAGGACACCGTGATCGGCCAGGACCCGGAGGCGGGCACGAAGGTGTCGCGAGGCACGGAAGTGCAATTGCTCGTGAGTGAAGGCCTTGGCACGACGGCCGTCACCTTCTACATGCCGGACCTGATGGGGATGACCCCAGAACAGGCGGCGCACGAGTTGGCGTCGCTGAATGTGCAAGTCACCATGGTCAAAGTGGACGGCACGGAGCCGCCCCTCGATGTTGTCATCGCGCAGCGCCCCGAAGCGGGAACGCTCCTGTCCCCGGGATCGGCAGTGAGTTACGACGTGCGTACCAATGCGCCGGTGCCGGGCGCTTGGCGCAAGGTGACCGTCGTGTACGAGGTCCCGCGTTACTTGACGGAACCCGAGGTCGAGGTTCGGATGGACGCCATCTTCAAAGATGGCACGCGCAAGACTCCGTTCCCGCCGCTTGAGTACTATGTGGACGGCTTGCCGCCCAAGTATCAACCGGGCACCAAGATCCGGCAGTCCATCCCGTTCCAGGACAATCTGACTGTGGAGGTCTTTCTTGATGGAGTTCGCGTGCGCTCGTATTACTATGAGGGCGATGCCGAACCCGTCATTCGCGATTTTGAAGTGAAACAGGGAGAGAAAAGTAGTGCCGGAGCTTAAGATTGCCCCTTCGATCCTCGCCAGCGATTTCAGCCGTCTGGGCGAAGAGATTCGCGCCGTGATCGATGCGGGCGCGGACTGGATTCATGTGGATGTCATGGACGGGCACTTCACGCCGAACATCACGATTGGCCCGCCCGTGGTGGCGGCGTTGCGGCAACATTGCAGTGTGCCGATGGACGTGCACCTCATGATCACGGACCCGGATGCGTACATCAAGGATTTCGCCGACGCTGGCGCCGACATCATCTCATTTCACGTGGAAGCGGCCAAACACCCTCACCGGACCATCAGCAGGATCAAGGAGCTGGGATGCCAAGCGGGCATCGTGCTCAACCCTGGCACGTCTCATGACGATATTGAGTTCCTCGTGGACTCCGTGGATATGGTCCTCATCATGACGGTCAATCCGGGCTTTGGCGGGCAGTCCTTCATTCCGGAAATGGTCCGCAAGATCCAGTACGTGCGGGCCATGCTTGGGGACCGCGACCTCGAGGTGGACGGCGGTATCGACGCGACTACTGCCCGGACCGTCATCGACGCGGGTGCCAACGTGCTGGTCGCGGGCTCGTATGTATACCGGAACCCGTCCTACTTCGACGCGATCGAGTCCCTGAAGACCGCCAACGTGTGAGACCCCGCGGAGAGGTCAGCCGCCGGCCATCGCGGGTTCACCCTTTAGGCGTGTCATCACGCTGTGCGTGAGTTTCCAGCGCCATCCCGGCACTTCCAGGCTGGACGGCAGAATGACGGGAATCTCCCCCAGTTCCTGCCCCTCGAGGGCCACCGACAGGGTTCCCACCTCATCGCCCGCGTTCATGGGCGCGTGCAATGCCGAGGGGTAGTGAGACACGTACTCGAGCACGTCGAAATCGGACTGTCTCGCCGTCACCCACAGATCGCCGGTGACCTGCAATTGCACGCTGTCCGTCTTCGCGTTTCGCACGGGAAGCGGCGGCGCGAGCAGGTCGCCTTTGGCCAGGATGAGTTCGCGCCGCGTTCCGGCGAATCCCTGTTCGAGAAGCGCCTGCGCCGTGACGAAGCGATCCGAAAGCTTCGGGCAGCCCATGACCACAACGATAAGACGAATGTCATTGCGCACAGCGGTGGCGGTCAAGCAGAACCCTGCCGCTCGCGTGTAGCCCGTCTTGAGGCCATCGCACTCCGGCATGATCTCAAGCAACTTGTTGGTATTGGTCTTGGCCTCATCTCCAGGCCGAAAGCGAAGCTCTTTCATGGCCACCCATTCCATAATCTTCGGTTGGGCGACGCAGGCGCGAGCCAGAATCGACATATCGCGAGCGGTGGTCATGTCGGACTCTTGGCCCTGCTCCGGGGGGAGTCCGTGAGGCGTGTTCACCACCGTGTCGAGCATCCCAAGTTCGCGCGCGCGCTCATTGGCGGCCTTCAGGTATTCGTCACGGCTTCCCCACAGACCTTCGGCCACGGCGCTAGCCGCGTCGTTGGCGGACGCGACGGCGACCCCCTTCATCAGGGCCTCGAGAGGCCAACTTTCGCCGGCCTTCAGGAAAACCTGCGTGCCCCCGATCTCCTGAGCGTCCTTGGACACTGCGATTTCCGTGTCCCAGTTCCAGAGACCTTTATCAACGCCTTCGGTCACCAGCAGCATCAGGATCATCTTGACCATGCTGGCCGGCGCGCGCGGCTCATCAGCGTTCATTTCGGACACAACCAAACCGTGATCGGCCGTGATGATGATGTAGTTGGTGCACTGGAGCTGCGGCTCCTGGGCAATGAGGAATTGGCTGCAACTCATGCCAAGCATGAGAGCCACGGCAGCAAATTGAATACCCGTTTTCATCGGTCTCCTTTTCTCTGATTGGACGCGGTCCATGGGTGAGCGCAGCGCGCTCACGCGGAATGCGCCGTGGCGGCCGCAATCGCTTCAACAAGTTCGCTGGTGGAGAAGGGCTTTGTCAAGACTCCGTTTACGGTCAACGTGCCGAGCGCGTCCTCGCTGAGCCCGGTCATTACGTATAGGGCGCAGCCCATCTCGCGTGCGCGGGCCATGAGTGTGTTCGTCACACACGCCACTTCATCTTCGGAGACGTCCAAATCCACGAGCACCACATCGGGATGACGATCTTCGAGGACCGGGACGGCTTCATTGCAGCCGAAGGCGCGCACGCTTGCGAAACCCCGGCGCTTCATCGCGGTCTCGATCCAATCTTGAAGGTCGCGGTCGGGGCTGACACACAGGAGGGCGACTCTGTTCTGGCCGAACTCGAGGTGGGTCACCTCTCTCTCGTGAGCGGCGGTATCCCTACCGAGCAGCATGGCGAGACGCGCGACAAGCTCATCCGCGGTGAAAGGACGAAACATCACGTCGTACATGCCTTGGGCTACCCGCTGCCGGTGTTCCTCCGCACGGGAGCGGTCCGTAATCACGAGGAGAGGAAAATCCGCGGTATGGGCGGCTTCGCGCAAGCGCGCGACATTCGCGTTGGCATCGAACGACGGAGGTTCATCATTAATGAGGACAATGCTCGGAGAATGCTCCCGTAACATACGCGCGCCCTCAAACGCGTTTGAGACGATGGACACCACGTATTCGTGGTTCGCAAGCACGCGCTGGAGCGCGGAACCCAATTCCACGTCGTGGGTGACCAGCAAGGTCCCGTAGGCCACACTGCCGGAAGTGCGCGTCTTCGCCTCGGCAGTCTCAAAGAACGCGTGGGGAAACACCAGAGTGAATGTGCTTCCGGCGCCGGGCTCGCTCACCAACTCGATGTGGCCACGATGGGCGTCCATGATGCTCTTCGCAATCGACAGCCCGATGCCCGCACCTTCGAATCTCCGGGCATGCGAGCTGTCGGCTTGGTAGAACTTGTCGAAGACACGCTTCTGGGACTCTTTGTCGATGCCAATCCCCGTGTCCGCCACCGACAGCAACACCGTGCCATCGTCCCGGGCGGCCACAGCCAGCTCGATCCGGTCGCCTTTCTCCGAGAACTTCAAGGCATTGGAGAGCAGGATGGCGAGGGCCTGTGCCACGCGCTTGCGATCGCCCCACATGCGATGCACGCCTTTCCCTTCCGTGACGGTCAAGCTGAGTTCTCGCGCGAGGAGTTGAGGTTTGACGGACGCGGCGCACTCTTGAAGGACGCGGCTCACCGAGAACAGGGTGTAGTCCAGTTGAATGCCCCTAATCTCCATGCGGCTATACTCGATAATTTCATCTATCAGCGTACCGAGCCGCTCGGCATTTCGCATGACCACCTTGAGGGCCGCGGTCTGCGTTTCATCCAGCGCCCCCAGAGTTCCGCCGTCAAACATTTCGAGATAACCACGGATGGTGCTGAGGGGGGTGCGCAGTTCGTGGCTGACATTCGAGAGGAAACTGTCTTTGGCACGGTCGAGCATGCGCAGTTCCGCGTTGGCCTCTTCGAGTTCGAGCGCGCGGACCTCCAATTGGCGCTGCATGTGCTTCAGCGCGCTAACGTCGGTCATCACGAGCGAGTAGCGCGCCATCTCCTCCGGGGACTCGTCGATCGGCGCGATGGAAGCCATGACGGACACCTGTTCGCCTCCGGGGCGGCTCAGAACAAGCTCCTGGTGCTGGCGGAAACCGCGGCGTGCATGGGCATTCTCGAGAACTTCCAAGAGCCGGCCCCGCCCCGATGGTTCGACGAACTCGAAGAGGTCGCGGCCCAAGAGCGTTTCTTCCGTCAACTGGAGCATTTCGCAGATGCGCGAGTTTGCGAACCACACGTGGTAGGACGCGTCGATCGTCATGAAGCCTTCATTCATATTGACGAGGAGATCCCGAAGCCGCTGCTGCGATTTGTAGAGTTTCTGCGTGCGGTCCTCCACCAGCTTCTGCAACCCCTGCGTGTATTTTTCCAGGCGCTGCGCCAGGCGATGCTGCTCGGTGACGTCGCGGATTGTGGCCAGCGCGCCAGCGAAGTTGCCGCGCCGGTCGAAGAGGGGCGTCCCATTGACCCAGAGCTGGCGCTCCTCGCCTCGAATACTCCATGCGACATGGTATTCAGAGGCAATCCCCCTGCGGCGGTCCTCGATATGCGGAAGCATCGGCTCGAGGTCGAGCTTCCTGGCCAGCAGTTGATCGTTCTTGCCGACCAGTTCGCTTTCGCTGAGTCCGGTCAGCTTGGTCAATGCGTCGTTAACGAGCGTGATCGTGCCGTCCGGGGCCGTCAAGATGAAGCCTTCACTCATGTGTTCGGCGAGGTATTTGAAGCGTTGCCCGACTTCTTCGATCTGCTCTTCGCGGCGCGCGAGAATGGCCACGATCGAGAGCAGCCCCAGGATGAGACTCGTGATTCCGATGACCCGCGAAATCCGGCCGGCAGCGGCGGGCACATCTTCCAGATGGGCGAAGCCCTCAGGAATCCCAGCGACGGTGGCCAGTGCCCCGGCCACCAGGAGCACGCCGCCGCCCAGGAGGAATATGCGCTGGTACCCGGTTCCATGAATGCGCGTCATGAGGATGCCGACCGCGAACAACGGCATGCCCACGGACAGCACGATCACGATGGTCTGCAGGATGGGATTGGGCAATTGCTGCGCAAACAGCACGCCGCACATTCCCAGCATGATGGGAATCAGATAAAGGGGTATGCTCGCTCGCCGGGCTCCAGCCATTCGCTAATGATTCCAGGGTGTCGATTTCACGAGAGTGTGTCGATGGCCCGCGATGCGAGTTCGTCGCATCGCTCGTTCAGCGGATCGCCCGCATGACCCTTGACCCATCGCCACTCGATCCGGTGGCGGGCCGTAAGTCCATCCAGCAACTGCCAAAGGTCCTTGTTCTTGACGGACCCTTCCTTGCGCTTCCAACCGCTTCGTTTCCAATGCGGCATCCACTTGGTGATTCCGTTTCGGAGATACTCGGAGTCCGTGTGAAGCACCACCACGCATGGACGCTTCAAAGCTTCCAGCGCCTTCACGGCGGCGGTGAGTTCCATCCGGTTGTTTGTCGTTCTGGTCTCCGCGCCGGAGAGTTCGCGCATGTGGCCGTCGTACATCAGAACGGCGGCCCATCCGCCTTTCCCGGGATTCGGCCGGCACCCTCCGTCGGTGTAAATGTGTACGCGCTTCGCGTCCATGCCTTCGCGCTGCTTTTCCTTCACCATTGGGCTTTAAGTATACCAAGCTGGAGCGGGAATTTCAGGTTGCTCCCCGTTATGGAATGCTTGCCGGCGGGGCTGGAGCTTCGAGGAGCGACACGGTTTTCTCCTGTCGGTGTTTCGTGGCGAGCGCGAGCGGCGTCAGACCGGCGCCGTTGAGGGATTCCCGGGGGGCGCCGCGCCGCAGGAGGAATTGCGTCATGGAACGCCGTCCATGAAGCGCGGCGACGTGCAGCGGTGTATCGCCGAAATGGTCCGTCGCGGCGAGGTCGGCGCCCGCATCCAGCAGCACGGCCGCGCGCGCTGTCGACGTCCACCACGCCGCGATATGCAGCGGCGTAAGCCCTGTGTTGTCGTGCGCGTTTACGTCGGCGCCGCGGGAGAGCAACGCCGCGACCATGGCATCGCTGCCGCTGGTGACTGCCATGTGCAAGGGGGTTTTCCCGCGCGGGTTCCGGGCCTCCAAGAGGGACGGGTCGTGCTCCAGCAAGCGAGACACGCCTTGCAGGTCGGCCATGGCTGCCCGGTCGTGGATCGAATCGGCGCACCCCGCCGCTAACAGGCTCATACACGCCAGAATCAGCGCCGTCTTATGTCGCCCCAACAGTGACCTGCTCATAGATCTCCGCGGCATTCTCTGGGGTAACTTTCGTGGGTTCCAAGATGACTTCCTTGGGAACCGATTCCCCGTTGAGTAGTTTGACGCCGTACTGCAGGGCTTCCGCCGCGCAAGGCGGGTAAATAAACGTGCACGCGAGGACACCGTCCATGACCTTCTTGACGCCTCCCGCCTGGCCGCCCAAGCCGTCCACGCCAACGAAGATCATCTCCTTATCGCGGCCGGCATCCTTCGCAGCAAGGTAACATCCAATGGCCATGGGGTCGTTGTGCGCGTAAACGACGTCGATTTTCGGGTTCGCCTGCAGGAGTGTCTCCATGCGCTTCTTCGCCTCATCCTGGAGCCAATTGGCGACTTCCTCGATCACCTTGACGCCCGGGACCGTGTCGATGTGCTCGCGGGCGCCCTGGTGACGTTCATCTTGGGGCTTCGTTCCCAAAAGACCTTTCATCTCGACAACGATCGGGTCCGCGATCTGCTTTTCGGTGAGATACTGCTTCACGAACTCGCCCGCCATCCTTCCGATGGCCACGTTGTCCGCGCCGACAAACATGTCGTACTCCGGAGAGACGAGGTTCCGTTCGAGGCAGATCACCTTGATTCCCGCGTCGTGGGCCTTCTTCACCACGGGGGTGATGGGGGCCGCCTCGTTGGGCGCGACGATGAGCAGGTCCACCCCTTGGAGGATGATGTTCTCGATCTGCGAGATCTGCTTCGAGTTGTCCTGCAAGGCATCTTGGATTACCAGCTCATAGCCCGCGCCGAGTTTTTTCACGTCTCGCTTGAAGATATCGTTTTGGACAGTGCGGTACGGTTCCGCGCTGTTGCACTGCGAGAATGCGATCTTGAAGGTCTTTTGCGCGGGCACGCCAGGGTCTGCGCTCTGCTGACCGGGGTCCGCGCCCGGTCCCGAGCCGCCGCATCCCGCTGCCAGTAGTCCAAGTCCCAACACCGCTACGACGACTCTCATGGCTGCCATCTGAAGGTCCCCTCTTTCCTCAAGTTTCCGCGCAATCAGGCCACGCGCTTCCGGCCCACCAACTGAAGCCAAACTGCGACCACTATGATAACGGCTTTCAGCATCCACTGCATGTTTTCATCGACGTTATTGAGCCCAAGCAGATTCGAGAGGATGCCGAGCGCCAGCGTGCCGACGACGGTACCGAAGATGCTGCCCTTGCCCCCGGCGAGACTGGTGCCGCCGATAACCGCGGCCGCGATGGCGTCGAGTTCATAAGACACGCCCGCGTTGGGACTGCCCTGGTGGTTCTGACAGCAGTGGATGACGCCAGCCACGCCCGCGAAAAAGCCGCAGATGGCATAGACCCGCACCTTGACCCAGCCGACATTGATTCCGGAAAGGCGGGCCGCGTCTTCGCTGCCGCCGACCGCGATCAGATAGCGTCCGAACCGGGTGAAGCGCAGCAGCACAAGACCGATTCCGGCGACAATCAGGAACGACGGAACGACGACCTTCTTTTCCGCGATGAAGCCGATGACACGATCGATTGGCCCGCTTCCGAAACCGATGTCGATGTTGGCGTTGTCCACGAGCCAGCGCGCGAAGCCGCGGCTGCCGATCATTGCGGCCAGGGTTACGATGAATGGCTGCATGTTCAGGCGCGACACGAGCAATCCGCTGGCAAGCCCAAACAAGACACTCACTCCCAGGGCCGCCCCCATCGATAGCGGCAGGTTCCACTGGAGATTCAGAAACGTATGGGCGAACACCGTTCCCGACAGGGCGAGCAGAGAACCCACGGAAAGGTCGATTCCGCCGCAGATGATGACGAGCGTCATCCCCGTTGCGAGGATTCCGATCTCGGAGATCTGCCGCAAGACGTTCGACAGATTCATGGCCTTCCAGAAGATCGGATAGCCATCCGAGTATGGCGAGAAGATCGTGGCCAGGAGCACAACAAAAAGCAGTGTACCCAGGGGACGGAGCCAGTTCTGTTTCAACGGGATACCCTTTCACTCTCCTGCACAGCTTCAGGTTCAGCCTCAGGTTCAGCTTCGGCCTCGGGCTGCAACGCATTATTCGGAACAAACCGCAAGACTCCATCCACCACATCGATGCTCTCGAACTTGGACAAGGTCTCTCGTACCTGCGGATCGTTGTTGTAATCTTTTGCGAGGTTCTCACTTCGCATCCCCTGAAGGAACGCATCAGGCAAGGTCTTGCCGCCTACTTCTAGCGACTCGATGTGAACGTAGAGCTGGCCGCCCCGTAGAAACACGGAGAAGCGGGCGTTTCCATTCACAAAGCGCCCGGGCATGCCAAAGGACTCCAGGGGCATGCTGACGGTGCTTCCGACGAGATTGTCTTCCAGCGCGACGTGAACGTGGCCTTTCAGTTCGCTCCAGTTTGGGTCGTTCTGAATGAGCGCGTTCACATCGTCGGACGTGAGTTCCAGCGGGGCCACAGGTGTTCCTTGAGTCACGGCTTGCGTGAACGTGTCAAACCGCTCCTTGAGGGCCGCATAGTCCTCCGGGGCCATGGTTGAAACCGGGATCTCCTGGGCTGTCTCATCCGAATACTCGTCCACTAATCCTCCCACGACCATTCGGAACGCAATGACCGCGGCAATAACCAGGAACACCACAACCGCGATGGCGCCCAGGCATCCAACCAGGAGCCATGGGAACCCGCTCTTCTTGGGCTGTGGCATGTTTCGAAAGACAGGTGGCTGACTCATGGATGGTTGAACCTCCCTATCGTTTGGCCGTTCCGTCTGAATTCGCCGAACACATTATCAGTCAATTCGGGGATCCTCAACGTCCCCGGCGCTCAAAGACCCACTCCTCCTCGAGAACCAGCAATTCGTCCGTCTTCAATTCGCGCGTTTCTCCCTGAAGGGCCGCCCCGTAGGTCCGGGTTTCGTCGTCGAGTAGACAAAGAAACGAGCACGCGTTTGGCGTTGCGTCCGGTGTCGGGGGCATGGACACCAGCCGCCGCGTCCAACTCCCGCTTTGATTCAGCAGTACCACTTCCCCTGTGAAGGCTCCCAGAATGACTCCGTTCAGTTCCGCGGTCGGCGGAATGGGAATAATCCAGTATTTCCGGGACTTGACCACGGCGGGGGCGATGGTCTTGAGTCCGGCAAGAGCCTCGACCGATACGCCCTCCTTGGGAATACGCAGGGTGCTGTGCACGGGAATACGCACCGTGTTCCGCAAGGCGACGGCTTTGGTTTCCCCCGCCACACGAATCGCTGTCACCCGAAACCGGGCGCGCGCCTCACGGCCCACCAATTGTACTTCCTTCTTAAGCCTGATTCCCGTTTTCTCGGAAGGCGGACCGAGCATTGCCACATAGTCTTCTCGTAGCTCCAGTACCTGCGCGGGGCCGCGCCGTATCGCGGCATCCTTAGCCGTATAGGGAAGCAGATCCGTGTGCAGTCCCCCCGCATCGGCCCAGGCGGCGCCCTCGCGGACCTCCTGCGAAACGGCCAGGGAGTCCATGAAGCCCGGTTCACCTGGAAAGCCCACGTAGCGTATCGCGAACAGGTGAGGGTCGATCTCGATACGCAATTGCGCATTCTCGAGTGCAATGGTTTCCGCGGGTGCGCATACCACGCACAACGTCAAGAAGGCCGTGAGCATGATTCTCCCCATACCCCTGGTCCGCCGGACAGATAACGCGGATTTCTCACACGCACAGGCCGCTGATCACATAGTCCCAGTTAAATCGGCAGTTTCCAAGACTCTGGTGCGTCCTCGTCGCTTACACGGTGTGCGTGTGAGAAATCCTCTCGAGTGAGCCTGTGGGTCACTGCGAGAGCATATCTCACCGCCCGCTACGCGGGGGGCGGTGAGATATGCGGGATAACTATCCGCGGACCGGAGTCCGCGACCCATTGTGCAGGCACGAGGGACTTCATGCAACATTCACGCGCACAGCGCTGTATGTGTCATCGCGGGGAACGAGTCTCACCCGGCAGGCCAATACGCCGGATGCGGCTCATTCTTTTGAACTTGCGGGGGGCCTTTGGTAAGCTCAGGCCTTCACAAATCCGGGTGCCTTCCCGGGTTCTTGGCAAAGGAGGAGTTGTGGCCAACCGAGTTGAAATCTTCGACACCACCCTGCGCGACGGAGAACAGTCTCCTGGCGCCAGCATGAACGTCAGCGAAAAAATCCAAATGGCGCTCCAACTTGAACGGCTCGGGGTGGACATTATCGAAGCGGGTTTTCCAATTGCCTCGGCGCAGGAGTTCGAAGGTGTGCAGAAGGTCGCCGCGGCCGTCAAGCGGCCTCGCGTCGCCGCCCTGGCACGGGCCAACAAGCTCGATATCGAGCGCGCCGCCCAAGCGATCGAAAAGGCCCAGCATCCGGTGCTGCACACCTTCATCGCGACGTCTGACATCCATCTCGAATACAAGCTGAAGATGACCCGGGAGCAAGTCGTCGAGCGAGCAGGCGAATCCGTGCGTCTGGCCAAGAGCCTCATTGGCCGGGTGGAGTTCTCCGCGGAGGATTCCACGCGCAGCGATTCAAATTATCTGGTGGAAGTCGTCAAGGCGGCCATCGAGGCGGGCGCGGATGTGATAAACCTGCCCGACACCGTTGGATACACCACCCCCGCTGAGATCGAAGAGATGTTTCGCTTCGTAATCGCGAATGTGCCGGGTTCGGACAAGGCGGTGTTTTCCTGTCATAACCACAATGATCTGGGGTTGGCTGTGGCGAATGCCTTGGCGGCCCTGCGCGGCGGCGCGCGCCAGATCGAGTGCTGCGTGAACGGCATCGGCGAGCGGGCCGGCAACACCGCGATTGAAGAAGTCGTCATGGTCATGAAGACCCGCCACAACGTGTATCCCTACGAAACAGGCATCGTGACGGAGGAGATCACAAACACCAGCCGCCTGCTGGGAAACCTCACCGGCTTGACTGTCTCGTACAACAAACCCATCGTGGGCCGGAACGCCTTCGCCCATGAGGCTGGCATCCACCAACACGGGGTGATCGCCAGCCGCATCACCTACGAGATTATGACTCCCGAATCGGTGGGGCGCAGCAGCAATGAACTGGTGCTGGGCAAGCACTCCGGGAAGCACGGGCTCACCCGCCGCTGCAAAGACCTGGGACTGGAGTTGTCGGATGCCGAGATCGCGCTGCTCTACGAGAAGTTCATCGCCCTTGCCGACAAGAAGAAGGAGGTTTTCGAGGACGATCTTCGCGTCCTGGTCGCGTCCATGCGAAACGAGAGTTTCGAGACATACTCTCTGGAACAGGTGCGTACTTCCGGCAGCGATCCCGCCATGGCGTTGGTGAAGCTGAAACGCGGGAAAGAGGAGTTTCTCGATACGGCCATCGGCGACGGTCCGGTGGATGCCGCGTGCCAGGCGATCGAGCGCGTTGTCGGGGTGAGCGGGCGTTTGCAGGAGTTCAATATCCGCGCCGCGTCGCCCGGTAAGGATGCCCTCGGCGAGGCGCATGTCACCGTGTTGCTGGACGGGAAGTCGTACTATGGCACGGGGGCGAGTACGGACATCATCGAGGCGGCCGTGAAAGCTTACCTCAGCGCGGTCAACAAGTACCTCGCGCTCCGGGAACAATAGCGCGCGGCGCCCTCAATCGAACACACAGAGGCATTCGATGTGTTCTTTGCTGCCATCGTTGGCCCAAGGGTCCAGTTCGCTCGGGTCCTTCAGTTGCTGTCCGCGCGAGCGCGGGACCGCGAGGAACCCGCACGCAACGTCCGGCAGGGCGGTCATGTCGCTCCACAGCTTCTCGAACTGAGCCACCGGGTAGATGTCTTCCTGGCCATGGCCCCAGCGCCGTTTGGCATTCTTGATCGTCACGTAGGTCGGCACGCGTTGCGCCATTCTGCGAACGCACTCGGCGATACGTTCCTCCGGTCCGGCGAGGTCCGCCCGCGTGAGGCCAAACGCAGCCAGTAGCGCGTCGATCCGTATCCATGTCGTCATCGAATTGTAGTAGCGTAACCGGACTTCGTCTTCTTCGCGCGGCTGCGCAAGGCCCTCCAACAGCCGTACCTTGCCGTTCACAAGCGCCAGTCCGCCGCCGCGATCGGAGATGCGACGGGGCACGACTTCAAAGGTGAGCACGTTCCCTGATTCCAGATGGTATCCCAACGCGGCGGGATCCAAGTCCGCGCCAAGCGTGTCGATGTTGTGCAACATCAGGGTCTCCACCCGCGGATGCTCACTCAGCAGTCGGGCCAGTACGCCGTTGCGAAGCAGGTTTGCGACTTCGTACCAGTGTCCCGGCGGATTGAAGCGCTGGATGGGCACGTTGTCCACGTAGTCGGTCCCCTCCCCCACGCCTCGGGCCCAATTCATCAACGCACCGCGCACGGCGTCACGCACCTTCTGCTTCTGCTCATCCAAGGTTTCCTGCGGCATTTCCTCCCACAGGAACACGAGGTCACGCACCATGGGGACCAGGCGCTGACCGATCGATCTGCCCGGCGACAACAGCACGGGGCCTTCGTAACCGTAGCCCGAGTTCATGGCGAGGTGGCGTTCAATTGGCCCGTGCGTCAAGAAACTTGTGGAGACCAGATGAGGCGGGGCGCTGCCGAACGTCTGCGCCGTGTAGCGCGATTTTGCCAAATGGATTTCCAGAAAGCTCCTGTGCCGGCCCTTCATGACGATGAAGGGATTGAGCGCCTTGATCACACCGGCGCCGGTCGTCCAGCGGCTGCCGACACCCCCGGCCAGCGAGAGCACGGCGACACGGCCGTCCTTCAGAGCCCTCTCCCCGAGCGCGCGATGCTTTGACGCGTCGCGAAGACGCGTCACATCGCCGTCCTGGACATCCTCGATGGAGGTTTCCACGGAGAGGCGATTGTGGGCCAGTCCAATGCGGCCCGCGCGGAGGTCATTGCGGATCTGTTCGTGCTGGATGGGATCGAAACCGTTGGCACGTTTTACGGCCTCTGCTTCCTTGTCCCACTCCAGGCGCTCCGATTGCGACGCGGAATCGGCCACACGGAACAGGTTGCTGACCATGGTGCGCAACATACTGAAGGTCTCGTTCGGGTCGCGGGAACTCGCGGTGAAGTGGTCCAACTCGGCCCGGCGCAGGTATGGAATCACCTCCGCCTTCATGCGCACCAACTCGGGAACCTGCAACGCATAGTAGCGGGATGGCATCAATGCCTCATCACCGGCGAGCAGAGCCGCCGTGGTTCCTTTCTCGTTGATACGAAAATCGTAGACGACCGGGTCCATCGCGAAGGGCAGCGCGTCTTCGAGTTCGCGCTTCGTCTTCAACATGATCTCAAGGACCTCGTCGCGGAAACGCGGCTGGCGCTCCGGCGCCACGTAGAGGGCCATTCCGCCGCCCGACATGCCCCCCAGCATCTGGAATCCGTAAAACTTGTCGCCCAGCGCCGCGCGTGATCTTTCTATGAGGGACTCAGTGAAGTGATTCGTCACCCAGGGGATGATCGTCTTGAGAGGGTCGTTCCAGTTGCGGCCGGTGTTATTGCCGATCTCTTTCACATCGCCCTTGCGCAGCGCACTCAGGATGTTTTCAAAGATCGACCGCATGCGGGCGCGCGCCTCCCACTCCGCGGACGCGCGCAGCAGATACTTCTCCGTGACCATCTCCAGGATCGGACCCACATTCTGTGCCATGCCGCCGTGTACGAGCACCAGCGAACCGGCCAGCCGCCCTGTGATCTCCGGGTGCAGTTCCGCACCGCCGAGAATGCGGTGTCTTGGCAGAAGGCAGCCTCTGCTGATCCCGAACTCCGGATCCTCTTCCTTCGCAACTGCGCCTTCGATGACCTTGATCCCTGGCCAGATACCGCCGGAATCCTGCCAGCCGCCACCGGACCCGCCAAGCCATTCCCCGAGGATTGCGCGCGACGCGGCCAAGCGCCGCTCCTCCTCGTTCAATGCGCCTTCGAGTGCGTGAGTCTGACCGGTCGCGCGCATGAGCGCGGCGATCATGCCTGCCAGCAGATTCGTGGACACGGCAAGGCGCGAACCCTTGGGGATGTCGTTTACTTTGGTGACCAGCTCGAGTCCCATACCTGGTGCGACAATCTGGGCCAGGATGGCACTTAACGGCTGACTGGTCCCCTCAAACGACGGCGGGATCAAGCCAGACGCGATGGCGCCCGCTTTGAGCAGACTCAAGTAGTCGTTTCCAAAATTGAAGAGATCGGTGAGTTCAGTGATGTCCTTCGTGGCGCCGAGGTCGGTGCTGGTCAGGCGCAAGACAGGCTCCGGGATCACGCGCACGTAGGATTCCACAGGCGGCCTCACGACTGGGTCGCGCCCGTAGACGCCGAGGTCGACCGACAGGTTCATGACCCGCGCGCCTTCGGGATAGTCCATGCCCAGGAAGAAGATGTCCGACCAGCCGCTGTGGCTGAGGTCCAGGCGGACCGGCGTCTTCTCGACCAGCACCGGATACAGCATGGAACCCGCGGGCCGCCGCAGGAGTTCCGGGCGGATGCGGATAGGATGATCCTCGGGATGGCCGACGCGGAACATCCACTGGTTGCCCCGGCTGGCGCGCACGCTGCGCCGCACCTGATCGGCCAACGTCTGAAACGCGAGGTGGTGATAGCATTCGGCCAGCGCGCTCAACAAAGCTCCGTTTGGACCGGACTCCTTCACGACCCCAAGGAAACGACGGATTGCCTGCTCGAAGCGCCGCTCCAGCAGATCGAGAAATCCCTCATACGGGACCTTCCCGGCCTCGGCGATGCCGGGCGATTCCATCAAGTGGAAACGGTGCAGCGCATACAAGAACAGCGTGGCCCGTACGCGCTCGTACAGGTTGTCCGCGCCTCTTCTAAAGGACTCCAATTCAGAGCTGGCGGCGAGCAGGCCCGCGAGGTCCAGGCCCTGGCACAGCTGCGCAAACGAGCGGTCCCGAATAGCCGGATCCTTGCTCGTGATAGTCTCGATGAAGCGATTCAAGAGCGGTTCTCCAAATCTTCCGACACTGGGCGCACCCTACTTCGCGTGGGCCAGCAGCTCCACGATCATCGACAACACGACATCCCGGTCCTTGCCCGCCACGCCGAGGGCAATCTGCGTCTGGAGCAGGCCGAACTTGGTGCCGATGTCGTAGCGGGACCCTTCCACCTCGAGGGCGAGGTAGCGCTCGCGTTTGGCCAGTTCTTGCAAGGCGGCCGTCAACTGCACATCGGCGTGGTCCTGCGTGGCCGCGGCGACGGCCTCACCCAGGATGGAGAACACGGAAGGCGTCAACACGTACATACCGAAGAAGCAGAGGAAGTGACCTGCGCGAAGACCAGGCGTGTGCAGTTCCAACTCGGCCTGGCTCACGGACGGCTTTTCTATGATGCGTTCAATCTGATAGGCCCCGGGATGATTGGGGAGGCGCTTGCCCGCCAAGGTGCCATAGCGCCCAACCAGGTGTTCGCGCGTCGACTGGACCGCGGCGACGGCGCACGATTCCTTCGCGGCGAGATCGATGAGCTGTTGCGCACACCGCTTCCCTTCGAGGTGCGAGACATACAGGTGATCACCCAGCAGCAGCAGGAATGGCTGATCTCCCACGAACTCACGTGCGCAATAGACCGCGTGCCCATATCCGTGGGGATTGTGCTGCGGCGCAAACCGCAGGCGGCCTACCACGTTGGACAGACGCTCCGCTTGCTCTTGCGCCCAATCGGCGCCGCGGTAGGAAGCTAGGAGGTTTTCATGCAGGGACTTGAACTGGCGGCGGTATGCGTCCTCATCTCCAGGCGCGCAAATGACGCAGATCTCCTCGATGCCGCTTTCCAGGGCCTCTTCAGCGATGATCTGGATGACCGGCTTCGACAGACCATCCCGATCCACGATGGGAAGCATCGCCTTTTGAACGGTGTCCGCGGCGGGATAAAGACGCACACCCCGTCCCGCGGCAGTGATGACAGCTTTACGTATCTGCACGGGAAATCCCCTTCCAGGTTGTCACAGTCAAGAAACATAGCAGCAATGGGTTACCCGCGCAAGATAAGTAAGCACGATGCATGACTTATGCTCAGCGTGGGATCGCCACGTCTCGCGTGGACATGCGCAAGCCGACCGGCGGGGGCGCCGGTCCCACACCCAATGTGTGCCCCCTGCAGTCAACCCAGCGCTTGCACGCGAACGCCCCACTTGCAGAAACCTGAGGGAAGCAGTACTATTGAATCAGTTTCCTCCGCCCGGAGCTGCTGGGAATCGCGCGGAGTGTTTCGGCAAGGGGGGCCTATGATGCGCTACATCCTACCCAAGAAGGTCCGGTATGAAATCCTCGAACACCTGACCGATGCCGAAAGGAAGGAACTGGGGCAGATTCCCTATGTCATGGGGTTCTTCCTTGCGATACCCAATAGCGTTCACATTGGGTTATGGATTCTCTTCTGGCCAGAGCATGCGGGCCTTGGATTCATGGTACTTGCGGCTGTATGCCTTCTCGCCGTGTCGGTGGCATTTGGACTACTTTGCGGGTATTGGGGCCAGTCGTGGCTGCTCAGCACCAAATACGGGAAATGCCTGAACATCCAAAGCCCTGAACTCAGGTAGAAGACCACGCATGTAGCTTCACTGCCCGTTCGGAATCATCACAAGGGGGACGCTGAAATGAGTGACCCGCAAGAGTCGGCGCAACGTTTGAAGGGCTGGCGGTCTCTTGAAAGGTACACTCCCTTCGCCTGGAAGATTCTCCTCTTTCTTGCCACAGGGGCGGTACTTGCCGCGGTGAAGGCTCAAATCGGGATGTGCGGGCATTGTCTCACTGTAGACGGAGGCAGTGAACGATGAGATATGTGGTTTCGATGCTCATTCTGTGCTCATTGTGCGGCTGTCAGCAGAAGAATGGGACTCCGGACATTGACATTCCGCCGGAAGATTTCTTGGACGATGGGATTCGGGCGGAGCTAGCCCTGCCCGCCAAGGACGAACTCACGCTGGCGACGAATGCGGACGTTCAGTTCGTGAAAACGTTGAGCCGGGAGGTGATTGCAGCCGTCGAACAATCGGTGACGCCACAATCGGCGGAATTTCGCATTGCCGCAGCCCGCCCCGTGGGAGGCTATCTGCTCCTATGGATTGGGTTCCCAGAGGTCATGGACGGGGGAGAGCACGTGATCTACTCGGTCGAGAAGAAGAAGCTCGTTGGCACGTTTCTCGGTGGGTACAGCGGATAACTGAGACAAAGCCGACCGGCGGGGGCGCCGGTCCCACACCCAAGGCGTCGCCCCCGCGGTCATCCCATGATTCCCATTTGTCCCATACTTCCCATCGCGCACACGGCGCACGGGGCCTGTCACGCTTCTACTTTCGGCACCTCAAATCCCTTCCGGTACTCGCGCGTGAGCATGCGATTGGCCTCGGCGTCGTTCACGAACTGCTCCGTCGCGGGGTCGAAATCGAGGGAGCGGCCCAGGCGCACGGAAATCATCCCCAGGTGGCACAGGGCCGACGAGTAGTGGCCTTCCTCGATCGGCGCATTCAGCAGTTTTGGGTCGCGGGCCTTCACCGCGTCGATGAAGTTGCCGTAGTGGTCGCCGCCCTCATCACGCGAAGGACCTTCGCGGCGATTCTTGCCATCCTCATCGCACAGCATCGTCTTGTACCCGGTGTAATCGCTGATGCTCATGATGCCCTTCGATCCGTAGAACAGATTTCCAATACTGACACCGCCTTCAGAGTTCGTTAGCCACGGGCGCACCTCGAACACGAGCATGCGTCCCCGCTCCCCCGCGTCCGGATAGAAGTACTGCGTGGTGGTGACGTTTGGGACTTCCTTGGCGTCATCGAAGATGAGCAGGCCGCCCATGCCGGAGACCTTGCTGGGCAGGCCGACGCCGAGACCCCAGCGCGCCACATCCATCTGATGCACGCCCTGGTTGCCGAGATCGCCGTTGCCGAAGTCGAGGAAGTAGTGCCAGAGATAATGCGCGTAGATGCCGCCGAGCTTGTTCTTGTCGTCGGTGCCGGGGTCGCCGCCTTCCTTGCCCAGCCAGGGACGCTCTTGCGCGGGGCCCAGCCATAGATTCCAGTCGAGACCGGCGGGGACTTCCGCGGGCTTGCTCTTGCCGATGGAGGGACGCTCCTTATAGCAAAGGCCGCGCGCCATGTAGACATCGCCGATGAGGCCATCCTTCAGATGCTGCATCGCCTCGATGATACCCTTGCTGCTGCGGATCTGCGTGCCGTGCTGGACGATTCGATTGTACTTCTTCGCCGCATTGATAAGCTGACGGCCTTCCCACACGTTGTGCGAGCAGGGCTTCTCGACGTACACGTCCTTGCCCGCCTCCATGGCCCAGATGCTCGCCAGCGTGTGCCAATGGTTCGGCGTCGCGATGCTGACCGCGTCCACATCCTTGTCCTCGAGCAGGAGACGCAGGTCGGTGTAGGTCTTCGGGGTGGCGGCGCCATCTTCGGTCGCGCGCTTGAGGCCCGCGGGATGCACGTTTTCATCGACATCGCAGATTGCCACGAGCTGCGAGTTCGGACACGTCCGCCAGCCTTCGATGTGGTTGCCACCCCGGCCATTGAAGCCGATCACGGCCATGTTCACCTTCTCGTTTGCGCCGAATACTTTACCTGCCACCATTGTGCCCGCCACGATGACCGCCGAACTGCGTGATAGAAACTGCCTGCGTGAAATGGCCATGAACCTTGATGCCTCCCTGCCGTCGCTGCTGCAATACCCGTCACTACACTCACTCGTGGAGTTACACCATCGAAGTTTAGCAGCATGCAATTGTGCCGCGCCATCTGTAGGGCGGGATTTGTTCCCGCCTTCAATTGAGGATTTCTAGGAAGAGTCGTGTGAGTACAGATCCGGATACTGTTGGATGCCTTAAGAAGGCGGGAATCAATCCCGCCCTACGCGTTGCGGCTCGCAGAGAACCTCTGCCCAGAACTTCGTCCCCCCTTGCGCTTTCCCACTACTAACGGTACTATAGAAGGAGTTTTCTCCACTCCAAGGAGAGGGGAGGCGCTTGGACCTGCCGCCCGCGCGGGAATGAGAGCAGCCAGATGGGGCCCAGAGGCAGGCGTGTGTGCGACGATCTTGCGCTGAAGGGGGACGAGCCATGTTGTATTCGGTCTCAAGTCTTTTCGTGTTGAGCGTGGTCAGCGCGCTGTCTGCCGCGGAGGCGCCGCAGCACGTCGTGCCGGATTCCTACCCCACCATCCAGGCCGCAATCGATGCGGCGTCCGCCGGGGACATTGTGTTCGTCAAGGCGGGCACATACAGCGAAGCCCTCCAGTTCAAAGACGGCATCACTTTGCAGGGCGAGGACCGTGAAAAGGTCGTGGTGAAGTGTTCCACCTTCAAGGGTGCCGCGTTAACAGCTACGAATTCCAAGTCCGGCACCATACAAGGTATTGCATTTCAGGGCGACGACGAAGCCACTTCGGACAGGCCGGTCATGTTTCCCAATTGCACCGTTCATTTGTTCTACAGCGATGTGAAATTCACGGATTGCATCGTTCGGGACGGGATGTTCAGTGGCATCTTCGTCATTGGTGGCGCGCCCGTGATCGAGAAGTGCCTGATAGAAAACAACGCAGCCCAGGGGATCTACTGCTGCGAAGGTTCCACCCGGCCTACGATCAACTCCTGCGTCATTAGGGAGAACAAATATTGTGGGATTGTGCTCCGTGGCGACGGATTACTCGCGGTCGCCAGCGAAAACCAGGTGGAGGGTAACCAATGGAACGGCTTCTATGTGGACGATCCTGTGACTTTGCGCGGTCACAAGAACGACTACAGCCGTAACGGGATGATCTCCAAGAGAGAAATCGGTTGGCTGCTCTGGAACAAGGAATACAAATATTTTGAAGCCATCGCGAAGCGGCTACGTGAGGAGAGATCCCGGACCAGCGACGGAAGCTGGCAACTGGCGCACTTCTACTCATATCTAACGGATGACACCGGTCGTATGAGACCCGAGCAAGAGCAGGATTTCGTGGCAAAGATTGATGCCTGGAAAACCGAGTTCCCGGACTCCGTAGTTTGGCGCATCGTGCTTGCCCAGGCCTACTACTACCGGGCTTGGGCTCAACGCGGGACCGGCTTCGCGTACACGGTGACCGGAAAGGGATGGCAGGGGTACGAGGACTACATGGACAAGGCATGGGACGTCATGGAAAGCGCGGCGGGCATCGAACCCAAAGACCCTGAGTATTACTGTCTGCTCTCCACCATGGCGATGGAGGCCCCCCGTAATAGGGGGTCGAATAGTTCGATCATTGGCAGTATCGCGAGGGCGATCGTTCCCTCGAAGACAGGAAGAGCCGCTGAAGATGCCTTTCTCGCGGGTATAGAACTCGAGCCGCTCTACTTTCCCCTATACTATGAACGTGCGCGCCAGTTGCTCCCGCGATGGCACGGTTCCAGGGCGCAGCTCGTCCAATTTGCCGAGGAATCGGCAGACCGGACCCACGATCTTGCGGGCGACACGCTGTACGCGATCATCGCATCCAGCGTTTCGGATGACGAAAAGGAGGAGGACTTTCTAGCCTATGGGTTCACCTGGAAGCGGATCGCCCAGGGTTTCGAAGACCATCTCCAGAAATACCCGGACGACAAGTACAGGCTCAACAAATATGCGTCTCTTGCATGTGTACATCGAGACCAGGCCAAGGCAGCGAATGTGTTTGATCGGATTGGTAGCGATTGGGACGAGTCTATCTGGGGAAACGAAGAGGAATTCAAAGCCCACAAAGACTGGGCATTGGGTGACAAGCCGTTTCCGGCGCCGCCTCCGCTGCAGCAGGCCATCGTCGACGGTGATGGATGGAAAGTGGCGGGGCTGCTCAACACCGGCGCGGATCCCGAATCAAAGACGTCGAGTGGCGAGACCATGTTGATACTCGCGGTGCGTGCCAATGACTCTGGGATCGTCGAGCAACTTCTCGACGCTGGCGCCGATCCGAACTATGTGACGAGCTACGGAGACTTCGCGCTTCACCAAGCGATGTGGCAGCCCACACCCGATTGCATGCGGCTGCTTCTGGAGCGCGGTGCGAAACCCAATCAGGCGACCTCCGACGGTTGGACCCCGCTCACGCTCGCCATCGACATGGAGCACCCCAAGTATGCGGAGATCCTTTTGATGTCTGGTGCGGATCCGAACTTCGGGAGGGAAAGGCGGAGAACTGCGCTGAACATCGCGATTGAACGCGACTACGCCGCACTGGTCGAGTTACTTCTGGCCCGCGGAGCGGACCCGAATTTCCTGTCCAATCCCAATCCCCCGGCCCTGTTTTGCGCGATAGACCGGCACAACGTCATGCTCTGCAATCTTCTGCTGGAACACGGTGCCGACCCCGATCTGGGTGCGGAGTCCGGCACCAGCGCACTGGTCAAGGCCATCCAGGCGGGCGACCAGGGTCTGGTTCAGCTTCTCCTTGACCGTGGCGCGGACCCCGGGCTCAAGCCGTCTCAGGAGCGCCTGCCTCTGACGGTCGCGGCGGGGTTGGGCAATCCCGAAATTTGTCGGCTCTTGATTGACTCCGGGGCCGATCCTGCCAAAGGCGAAGATGACAATTGGTGTCCACTATTCGGTGCAGCAAGGAGCAACAATGTGGAAGTGGCCCGGCTCTTGGTGGAGCGAGGCGCCGACGTCAGCGTCAGGCTTACTGACGGATGGACGCCATTTCATCGGGCTGCCAAGTACAACTGCACGGAAGTTCTCAACTATCTATTGGAGCTTCGCCCGGAGGGTATCCATGGTGTCACAGAGGGCGGCCGCACGCTATTGCATGAGGCGGCGCGAGGCGGCCACATCGATCTTGTCAAGTTCTGCATCGAAAAAGGGCTGGATGTAAACGCCGCGGAAAAGGAGAATGGCAAAACCGCCCTGCAATACGCGATAGACTCCCAACGCGACGACATTGCCGCTTTGCTGCGTGAACACGGCGCCACGCAATAGGCGCGGGTGCTCGCAGATGCACTGCGTGATGATGGATAGGTAGACTGCTTAGAGTAGAGGAATTGCAGCGATTACACTGCTCGAAGCGTGGATCGCGGAAGTGGGGTACGTAGAAGTGAGAAAAGTCCTGCCTGGTTTGCTGCTGCTCATCCTATCGACCTGTCTCGTTTGCGCGCAGACTCAAGAGAAGTCGGCCCCTGCCTCCTCCTGGCGTGAGAGCTATTTCGCGGGTGAGCCATTGCGCATCGGAAACGGCGCCCAGTTTCTGTTCGACGACTACGTGGTTGAAGACAAGTACGGGCTGACGCGAGTCCTCGGACCCGTTGAGAAATTCTCCGGGAATCCTCTGAGCATCGGCGCAAACATGCCTTGGGAGGTGGAGTCATCCAGCTTCGGAGGTGCAAATCTGCGGCATGTCGTCTTTGATCCCGTGGAGCAGGTGTTCAAGGGCTGGTATGTCATCTATCGCGTGGAATCCGATCCCGGCGGCGCGGGCAATAAGTACAACTACTGCACTCTGTATGCCGAAAGCAGCGACGGCATTACATGGGAGAAACCCGCGCTGGACCTGTTTCTCCACAATGGAGAGAAGTCAAACATCGTATTACGCGAGGACCACGAGACGGCGCTGCTTGAAGAGGTTATGCTGGACCCCCAGCCGGAAGACCCTTCCCGGCGTTTTGTTGGACTCGTCAAAACCGTCCCGCCAGGCGAAAACTCGCGATGCATCGTCCGCATGCATTCCCCTGATGGAAAGCGATGGACTTTGGATACTGACCCCGTGTTGTTCCGGGGTGCTTCGGATGGCGCCTATTCCCTGGTTCGCGATGCTGAAAGGCAACGGTGGCTTCTGTATCGAAGGCCCCCTACCCGGGCATTGGAGAACGCGAAGGACCCCTTCTATTCCGAGAGAAACAACAAGCGGCGGCTTTCGGTGTCCATGAGCAGCGATCTGAAAACCTGGACCTATCCGCGGGGCATCGTTCTGTTGGACGAGGTGGACGATGCACGCCTGGAGCAGATGGGAAACAGGATGGATATTGATTGGGCAAGGGCCATCAAGAGTGGAGGTGTCTTCTTCGGATTTCTGAGCCTGATGGACAACCTGAAGATTGCGGTTCCCGTGCACGACCATTTGATGTGGAGCCGGGACGGGCTTGACTGGGAACGCTTGCCCGAACGTCCTCTTTTTATCGAGAATGGCCCCCCTGGAGACTGGGACTCCAACTCGATTCATGTTGGATCCCTGGTTCCTCATGACGATCGAATTCACATCTACTACAGCGGAAGCAACACGACCCAGTCCTTTTACGGGCGTGAGGGGGAAACAAACATACCGCAGTTCACCGGTACAGGCCTTGCTTTCGTCGGAAGAGACCGCTTCATTGGACTTCAAGCCGGTCCCGAAGGCGGCTACTTGTTAACTCGCCAACTCATCCTTGAAGGCAACCGAATCGAAGTGAACTGCCGGACTCGGCTTCAAGCGCCTCCCCCCGAATCGAGTAGCGAACTAGAAGCCGAGATCTTGCAACCCGCGGAAGAGCATTTTAATGCATTGGCCTATCCAGGCTTTTCCTTTGAAGAGTGCGACGCGATAACCGTGGAAGACTCCTATAGCCAAGCTCTCACCTGGAACGGTTCACCCGACTTGTCTCAGCTGCAGGGCAAGCCTGTCTACATTCGGTTCCGCATCAGGAACGCGACCCTTTATACCTTTACGGTGCTGCGCGACTGAAGGGCGGGGCGATTCTCCTCCACAAAGCGCTCCGGCCACCGTAGTGACCGGAGCGCGCGCATTCAGTCACTTCAGACCCTACTCATCGCAAAGCCGCTGGCCGAGGGCGGCGATGAAGTCGCCAAGAATTGGAACGCCCCCGAACGCCTGCCAAAGCAGATCAAGGAAGTAGCAGAGAATCGAGATGCACGACATACTGGTCCCTCCTTCTCGTGGCCGAGATGCCCCCGTGGACCCGTCCGCGGCCAGTGGCCGCCTGTCTTGAATATAGCCCTGATTGGCCGTGCCGTCAACAGGCATGGTTTCGAATAGGCTCGGAAGACGCTGGTACTCCTTCGGCTTGGCCCAGAAAGGCCTAGCCGTAGCGGCACCAGATCAAGTATGCCGCAATCGCAAGAGGCACCAGCGCGATGAATAGCGCTCCGAGCCCCCCCAGCTCGGATATCGCTACGTGAGCGGCCTGCGGGGTCGTGGAGAGAATGAACGGGTGCGTGCGCGCGCCAGAGGAAATGGAATTCGCCGTGACCTGCTTGGCCAATTCGGAAAACGACTCAGCGTCCCGCTCACCTTCTTCGGAATGGTCGTCAAGGCTGTCGTCCGCATCTGAATCCAACGGTTCATCGTCTTCGTCAGTAGCATCTTCCTCGTGCATTCTCGAGAAATGCCCCAGCACCAACAATGGGTCGCCATCGTACATCCGTTCCTCGAAATAGCGATACCGCGAATTAGGGCCGCACGCAATCTCGAGCATTCCTTTCGCCGATTCGCCTGGGCCGACGCGCTTTGGACTGCGATCACTGGGTTCTTGGCTCGCGCCATACCAGAGGCTCTTGTCGGTCGGCGTGACCTCGGCGCCGTCTGGATACACGGCGCACACCCCTGTCGCATCGCGCAAAAGAAACGGTGAGCTGCTCGTGATCTCTCGCACAGTCTCCCAGCGCGAAGTTTCGCTCGAACCCCTGCGCGGCACCCATTTCTCGACCCGCGCGTGGTACCAGCAGCACGGCGACAAGGTCAGCGGAGCGCTCAGTGTCTGCCCATCAATGGCTTCAATGGTGCCCTCGAACTCGCGGTAGCCATCCTCGGCCGATCCGATTTGGGATGTGGGCATGGCTTTGATCAATGCGGCACGCCGCCGGGCGTGCAGTCCGGCGAACACGCAGATACCCGCCATCGCGATCAGGAATGCAAGCATCACGAGAAAGACGAACAGCGGCAGTGACTGGATCACGGCACGTTCTCCCGAAAAGGGTCTCTTGAAACAGCGGCCAGCCGGACAATTGCTGTCAGCCTTGCATGCGCAAGGGTATCAGATCACGCTTCCGTGAAGACAGAAAGTAGTCGCGAATGCCGTAAGGCGCCCTGTGCCCGAGTCAATTTGGTACAAAATGGTCAATGCCTGCCATTGCCGGGAGGACGCCAACCCTATAGTCTTTGTAAATTGTGGAGCCTGTATCTTCCGTTTGCCACATTGTTAGGACTTGGCTGCAGAAGGGAATTCAGCATCATGCGTTTACACGTCTACAAGATCATTGCACTTGGCATCCTGCTCATTACGCCTGGGATGGTTCATGCCGCGGACTCCGCGGAGTTGATCAAACTGCACGAGATTCCATGGTCCATCGGGGGCAAGCCGGTCCTCGGCACCTATGGGGCCGAGCGCGTCGAGGACCTTCAGCGGGTGAAAGACGCGGGCATGAATCTCGTGCTCGGCGGCAAGACGGAACTCGACCCGGCAACGCCGCAGGGCGCCTTCTGTCTCAAGAACGGGATCAAGGTCATGCCTCACGTGACCTCCTACCTGTACCACGGCATCCGCTTGCGCGATCCGATCACGGCCGACCAGAAGACCATTCCCCTCTACTTTGTTCACGGCCGCAGAGAGCAGGAAACCCAAGTCATCCAACTCGACGACGAGCTGGTCCGCTACGAGAAGATGACGGAAAGCGAACTCGTCAATTGCGAGCGCGGCTATGGCGGCACCACGCCCGCCGCACATCGCGAGGGGATGATCCTCTTCTGGCCCGAGACGTGCCGTGCCGAAATCGAGCAGATTAAGGATTCCCCGAACCTCTACGGGTACTACGTTCTCGACGACAGTCCGGGGGATGCCGTTTCAGCGTTGCGCGCCCTGTACAAGGTCATCCGCGAAACCGACCCGGATCCCAAGCACCCGGTGTGCGCGGGCTTTGGGGATGCGGGGTCGGTCATCAATCTGGCGCCGGGCGTGTGCGATATCATGATGATCTACTGGTATCCCGTCAGCACGAACCGCTACGACCGCGAACGGACCGCACAGGAAGTGCAACACATGCTCTCCGAAGCACGGGAACGGGTCCCCGGAATTCCGTTCATGGGGATCTACCAGGCATTTGACGGCGGACCCGCAAAGACAGGACAAGGGGTGCCCACGCCCGACCAGCTCCGCGAGCAGTTGGAGGACTTCGTGCGCGAAGGCGCGTGCGGGCTGGTGTCGTTCATCTGCCACAACGACACCGTGCCGGGATGGGCCGACTTGCCGCCGCTGGGGAAGCCGGTCGAAGCGGCCAACCGCGAGATCCTCGAGTCTGGCGGCCTGCTCGTCCGACCCGAAACACCTTCCATGAAGGAGAAACGCGTTCAGCCCGAAGGGCATTGGGTAGATCCACAGCCGCTCCCCGGCTATGTGCCCGCGTGGTACATTGCCGCGCCCTTTGAGGAAATGCCGGGCAAGATGCTCGACACGGAAACTCCGCCGGACAAGGGCATCGATCCCGCCGCCATCTACCCCGTGCTGACGGGTTCAGCGGGCTGGCGCGTGCGCGAGACGACCACGGGCACCATGGGCCTTTCCGAAATTTACGGCCAAAAGGGCCTCGCCCACGCCTACTGCGAGGTGACGAGCCCTGCCGAGCAAGCTGTCCAGATGCGCTTCTGTTCAGACGACGATGCCGTCGTGCGCATTAACGGGAAGGAAGTCTACCGCTACACCGGCGTGCAAGGCCTCGACGTGGACAAGTACGTCGTCCCCGTGACCCTGCCGCAAGGCACCTCCCGCATCGAGGTCAAGGTCTACAACCGCGCCGGCATGTGGGCCTTCTTCATGCGCTTCACCGACCCCGAAGGGCGGCCATTGGAAGGATTGCAATTTACGCCCACGAAACAGTGAAGGGGACCACTGTAAAGCTTCCCGCATGCATGCTGCCCTCTTGCGCCTGTGCGGAGCACGCACCTTGGAGTGCGGAGGCTTGCCTCTGCTTTCACAAAGGAGGCTTGCCTCCGGTCTCGCGGGTTGGTCCCCAGGTTCTTCGTCTCGTAACGCAATGGGAAGCTTTCCATCGAGATCGTTTTGTCACTGCCGGGACTTCCTCCGAGACTACCCATGCGCCCAGCCTCGCACACGGCACATCCGCAACAGGTGCCGAGTAGGTGTATGCGTTTGGCTTTCGTGCTAGACTGTTGGTGCGCGGGAGGACTAGATTCAATCTGCCCCCATGAGTCCAAGAAGGGAATGTTCATGCTTCGGGAAGAATTCACGGGCAATGCACAAGGACCACGTGAGACGCTACTACCGCCCGTCCCCGCGGGTAGGCCTTGGGGATTCTGGGCCACGTTGGGGTTTGGCGCGCTTGCCATGGCCCTGGGGATCGCCGCCCTGTTTGCCGTGTCATTCCTGGGCATGATCCTCATGACGGCCTTTCAAGACAGCGGCCTGCAGTCCAGTCAGGTGAATGAAGCCTACGGAAACGAGGCAATCATGGTCCTGGCCTACGGGGTATTCTGCACCTGCATGATCCTGTTCGTTTTCCTCTTCGCATCGCTGAGACGAGGCATGAATCTCACAGCATATCTCGCACTGAATACAGTCCCCTTACGGAATCTCGCACTGTGGCTGGGTGTCGCACTCGTCCTCAAAGTTGCATACCTCCTGCTCTGTGCCGCACTTAATCTCCCGCTGGCGTGCGCTACCCCAGGCATCTTTCGCAACGATTCCGGACTGGTTCGACTCGCATTCGCACTGCCGCTACTCGACGCAGTCAGCGCTGCGCTCTATTTTCAGGGATTCCTGTTTGCGGGGTTCCAATCATCTCGCATCGGAACACCTGGAGCGATAGTTCTGATTGCCGCGATCTACATGGCGCTTTGTATGGGTAACAGTGCTCACGAAATGATTCAGGACATGACCGAGATGCTTCTGGTCACCACGGCGCGTTGGCACACAAAATCCCTGTACCCCGTTATGTCCATGGTAGCTCTCACGGCCATGCTCGAATCGGCCGCAATACTGCTATTGAAGTTGCCGGTTGCGTGATGGAGACCAGCGGTACGCGGCTGATGACTTCGCCGCCCTTGCCGGGACTTAGGCGTACAGAAGAGCCGAGCGGCGATTGTGGTCCGCGCAGTCGATCTCTCAAGTGGATCGATGTGCTACAATACTCGTAGCGCGAGGCAGTTCTGAAGATGGTTTTCACCTTCTCGTTTCTCCGCGCCTCAGCGTTGGAGTGGATTCACATCACAGGCGAGACGCCCGTTTCTCCTTCGAGAGCGCTGCCAGGGGGGACGTTGGGTGCCTCAGGATTCTTCGGGAAAGGCGGTTTTGGGAGAGGGCCGCACCTTCAGCGCTCAAGATTTCGGGGGGTGGCATGAACCCAGGGCGTCGCTTCGCTCTGCCCTGGGCTGGCATCGTGCCGGCCCTTCAGGCCTCAAGAGGGCCCGCGCTCTTATCGATGCTCTCATCATTTCCATCACAATCTGAGCCATTTGCGAATCCGGCTTGACCATCTTACCTGTCTTCAAATCGGTGTAGTCGGTGAAATCTGTGGACGAACAACTTCATCTGCGCGTATCTGCGTCATCTGCGAACGGGTGTGCTGTCCGGGGGAGGCGATATCAGCCGGCGGAGGAGACCATGCGGCCCAGGCTCTTGATAACCTCACGTTGCAGGCCCGCGTAGTCGATCCGGCAGGAAGACACCAGCGCGTCTTCGTGAGCCGTTCCCTGCGACAGGCTTTCGAGCAACAGCGAGACGCCCCGGTGGCCGTAACGATTCCACAGGAAGCTTACGGTGACATGCGCTTGACGGTAGGCGAGGTGTAACGACTCAGGGTCGAGCTTCCTGAGCTGGCTCTCTTCGAGCTGGTCGAGTGAGAACAGCAATCCGGCCGCGTTCGCGTCGCGCAACAACATGCTGTCTTCACGGGTGACGTCGTTGGAGAAGGTCTCGGCCAACCCTTCGTTGAGCCACCACGGCACGTTGTTGCCCGCCCAGAACCGCACGACGACGTGCGTGTACTCGTGGTACAAACGCCGTTGCAGTTCGCCTTGGTCGATCGTGAGGCCGGCCTTGTCGACGATCGGCACGCGAATCTTGCCATCGTAGACCGCGCCCACGTGATCGTCCAGGTTGGTCGCCTTGGCAAAATCATCCGCGGTATACACGATCACCTGGATAGGCGTCGGCGGATACGCGCCGCCTAACTTGCGCCCGATGTCGCGGTAGGCGCGTTCGAGGACCTGTAGCACTCGGCTGAGGTCGCCGCCGCTGGTGCCCGGCGCGAAGCTGATGCGGAAATGTGCGCTTTCAGCCTTGCCGAAGTTGTACTCCACCTGTTCCTCGCGATAGGCCTTCTCGAGCTTATCCGCGAGTCCCGGGCGGCTGGGCTGAACCTCGCGCACGAGTTCCCACTGGGCCAGGGCCGACGGCAGGTCGTTGGACTTGTAGTACGCGTCCCCCAGCAGCTCCTGGACATCCATGTTGTTGGCATCCAGTTCTACGGACTCCTCAAGCCGGTACACGGCATCCTGGACCATATCGAGCCGCAGGTAGTAGGAGCCGATCTGAGCCAGAGGTGATGCGTTCCTGGGGTCAACGCTGATCGCCGTGAGCAGCAGATCGACGGCGGTCTGGAAGTCAGAGGCGAGCGCCAACTCGTTGGCCTGGGCCTGGTACGCGTTGCAGAGGTTTCGCCGGACGATTTCGTTTTCCGGAGCCAGATTGTAGGCCTGGGCAAAACTCTGGATAGCGTCGTCCCACTTCTTCTTGGAATAGCTTGCCACCCCCTCGGAATTGAACTCCGCCGCATCCTGGCCGACGGAAGTTGGCACGGCTACGGCGCATACGCCGATCAACAACAGCGAGGCCAGGCACCAGCGATATCCAGGGAGTTTGCGCATTTCGATCACTCGGGCAGGATGGCGACAGCTTCGATTTCGACCCGGAAGTCCAACGGGAGCCTCGCGGCCTGAATGGTCGTCCGCGCCGGCGGATTTGTGGGGAAGTACTCGCGATAGATGGCGTTCATCTCGCCGAAATCCTTCATGTCGGCAAGATAGACGGTCGTCTTTACCACGTGCTCCATACCCGACCCGCAGTCCTTGAGAATGGCGGCGACATTGTCCAGCGTCTGGCGCACTTCTTCTTCCAGGGAGCCCGTCCGGCGGCCGCTGCCATCGGGCTTCAATGCGCCTTGGCCTGACACGAACAAGAGATTACCAGCAGCAACCGCGTGGGAGTACGGACCGGCAGCCGCGGGCGCGTGCGGGGCAATGTAACACTGCTTTTTCATGATCGTTCCTCTATATTCTCTTTGAAGACAGGCCTCTGAAACGGTATCACAGGATTCGGGATACGTCAAACGAGACAGAAACGTAGTGAGGACCCGCTCAAGGAAGAGAATTGACTGATGCGATGGAACCCGCCGGCGGCGCATCCCGGGATACCGAAAGGGGACTATCCCCTGCCCTTTCAAGGCATTGTGTCAAATGCGCGGCGCAGTGCGGGATACCCACGCCCAGGATTTCGGAATGGTAGCCGGGGATGACGTGGACATCAACTCCTTTGAGGGCGACTTCTCCCCACCCCAGCGTGTCATTCCCCACGAGTTCCGGCGGTTGCACCTCGGCGCGGAACAGGGTGATGCGGCCGTCGTAAGGTTTGGTGACGTACTTTTTCCAGGCCTCGCCGTTGGCGTGCAGGACCTTGAAGATGCGGCGAAAGGCCGGGACCTTCATCATCAACAGGCTATCGCGCGAGACCACGTTCGCGATTCCCGCATGCTTGAGTACCACGTCCGTGCATGCCCAGCGGAAGTAATCCCCGACTGCCACTTCGCCTTCCTTGCGCCGGGCACGTTTGCGCCGAAACACGAGGTAGAGGCCGTCAACGATATATGGGCGCAGATGATACGTGTTCAGGATGAAGATGCGCGCGCGCCGGAGCCAGACGCGTAGGAACGCACCAATTCCGCCCTTAACGGAGAGGTCGGGCGGCGCCTGCATTGCGTCAATGATAACGAGCAGCCCGACCTCGTGCCCTTGATCCCGGAGCTGCCGGGCCATCTCGAAGGCTACCGTGCCGCCGTAGGACCACCCGCATAGCAGGTAGGGACCGACAAGCTGCTGCCCCCTCATCACCTCAATGTAATGCGCCGCCAGCTCATCGACGGTATCGAACGGCGCGCAATTGCCTTCGAGCGCGGGGTCTTGCAGCCCGTACAGCGGCTGGTTCGTGCCCAGCAGTGGGGCTAGGTTGAAGTACGGGAAGAGCACGCCCCCCGCGGTGGCGACACAGAACAGCGGACGCCGCTCACCCAACGGCTGGATAGGGACGAGTGTGAACGGCGTATGGCCCTCGGGAGCGCCTCCTCCCTGCTGTTGCTGGATGTACGCCGCCATGCCCGCCACGGTCGGATCCTGGAAGAAGCGCGTTAGCGGGAAATCGATCCCGAAACGATCGCGAACCGTTGCCATGATCCGCACGGCAAGAAGCGAATGACCGCCCACGTCAAAGAAGCGATCGGTCACGCCAACGGGCCGGCCCCCGAGGGCATCCGACCAAAGCCTGGCAATATCGGTCTCCAGTGGGGTGCGAGGTGCGACCAGCGAGGAATCCACAGCGTCATGGCCGGGCACGGGCAGCGCGCGCTTGTCCACCTTCGCATTCGGTGTCAGCGGAAGCGCTTCCATGAAGACGATTGCACGCGGCACCATATACTCGGGCAATGTCTCTCCGAGCGACGTGCGAAGCGACGCGGTTTCCAGTGCTTCCGCCTGCGCCGGGACAATATACGCCACGATCTGTTTGTTGCCCGGCTGATCTTCACGCAGAATAACGCAACATTCGCGTATGCCCGGCACGGCATGGAGGGCGGACTCGATCTCGCCCAACTCGATGCGGAACCCCCGCAGCTTGATTTGGCCGTCCTTGCGCCCGATGAACTCGATGGCACCGTCGTCCAATCGCCGCACGAGGTCGCCGGTGCGATACAAGACTTCCCCTGCGTGGAACGGATCCGCGACAAACGATTCGGAGCTGAGGTCCGGACGTTTGAAGTAACCGCACGCAAGCCCGATCCCGCCGATGCACAACTCGCCGGGCACGCCAAGCGGAGAAGGCTGCAGGTCTTCGGCAAGCAAGTAGCACTGCGTGTTCGCAATCGGCCGCCCAATGGGCACGGTCAACGCATCTTCGGGAACGCGCTCCACGCGATGCCACGTCGTGAAAGTCGTGCTCTCTGTCGGCCCATACACATGCAGAAGATTCTGCGGAGGCGCGCTTTCCAGCACGCGCCGCACGCACCGCGGGTCGCACGCTTCGCCGCCAAACAGCATATAACGAAGCGACGAAAACGCCTCGGGCCGGAGGAGGGCAATCTGGTTGAACAACGCCGTCGTCAGAAACAGGGTCGAAATGGATTCCGCTCGTAGGAAGTCACTCAGGCCCTGGGGAGACAAGGCCGTCTCCTGCGAAACGCCTACCAACTGCGCGCCGTTGAGCAGCGCGCCCCAGATTTCAAACGTCGCCGCGTCAAATGAGGCATTCGAGGCTTGGGCCACGCGGTCCTCGGGGTTCAAATCCACGTAATCAGTGTTCAGCACCAAGCGGACGATGGCCCGGTGCGGGATCATGACGCCTTTCGGCATGCCGGTGCTGCCTGACGTGTACATGACATACGCGAGGTGCCGCGGCTCGGCCGGACAAGTGGGATTTGTGACCGGCAAGGACGCATTGTCCATCACATCTTCGACGCAAATGGTGCAGCCATCGAACGGCGGCAAGCGATCCAGCAGAGAGCGCTGTGTGATGAGGACTGGAAACCCCGCCTCCGTCATCATGAGAGCGATGCGGTGCTCGGGATACGTCGAGTCCAGGGGCACGTAGGCGCCGCCGGCCTTCAGAATGCCGAGCATCGCCACAATTAAGTTGGCGGATCGCTCTATACAAAGCCCCACGGGGACATCCGGCCCAATCCCTTCGCGTTGAAGACGATGCGCCAACCGGTTCGCGCGCTCATTCAGTAACCGGTAGGTCAGACTCGAATCACCATATCGCACGGCCATTGCATCGGGAGTCTTGTCAACAACCGACTCGAACAGAGGCGGAATTGTGGCGGGCACTGGAAGAGCCCGCGCCGTTTCGTTGAAGCCGGTGATGAGTTGGGCGCGTTCGTCCGCACGAAGGACATTCAATGAGGATAAGGGGGCTTCAGGATTCTCGAGCACGGCATCGATCAAATGGAGCAAGTGCCGCGCGGCGCGCGCGCGCAGGGCCTCGTCAAACAAGTCCACATCGAAGTCCAGATAGAGGGAAAGCGCACCGGTGCGCGTGAAGTCGTGAACTTGGAACACAAACCGTTCTGTTCCATATCCGGGTTGAATCCACTCCTGGTCCACCGGTAAATCGTTGAAGGTCGCGAACTGGGCGATCTGAAAATTGAAAAGCACATCAAACGGTTGCGTACCAATTCCCGGCACACCGGAAAAGGGCCGACTCTTCACGCTTTCGACTGCCTCGTCACCGACGCGCCGCACGAGAGACACGAAACTCTCCAGGGAGTCAATCTCGCAGGGCAGCGGGAGCACGTCGATGAAGAGGCCCGCAGTGCACTTTTGAATGTCCGTCTCGCGATTGTGATAGGGCATGCCCACGGCTAGCATCCGCTCACCGGTGATCCGGTAAAGAAATGTCATAAGAATGGCGGCCATCGTATTGAACAGCGACACGTTTGCCGTCTTGCGAAACACGTCATCGCGCGAGGCGAGTGCGCGAAGCCGTTGCGATCGCTCTTCGCCGAGTTCACACGAAGTGCGCACGTGGCGCGCGGGTAGTCCCTTTCCTCGCCGGCCATAGAATGAGAGCGGCTGCAACGCATCCTGCATTCGATCCCGCCAGTACACTTCGCGCGACGCGTCCGGCGGTGGGAGTTCCCTGACATAGTCGAGGAACGTGGGAGACTCGAGTCCATCCGGCGTGGACCCGGAAGCGAGCGCCTCATACGCCGCCGCGAATCGCTCAAACACCAGTGACGTGGACGACGCATCGCAGATGATGTGGTGCTGATTCAGGAACCAGAACTGCCTGCCGGGACCTGTAACCAACAGAGCACAATCAAAGGCACAGCGCTCCAGGTCGAACACTCGCCGGGCGCGTTCATAGGCCCAGGCCCGCGCCGCGCAGTCCGGGTCAGGTACGCTCCTGAAATCGACAACCGCCACGCCAAACGGAAATCGGGGCAAAGCTTTTTGGTATACGCGCCCTTCCTGTTCCGCGAAAACCAGGCGCAAGGCATCAGACGCGTCTATCACGTGCTGAAACGCGCGTTGAAAGAGCAACGGCTCGACCTGCCCACGCAACGTGAAGAGATGCGCCATGTTGTACAGCGGCAGCCCCTCATGAATCTGCTGCCCCGCCCAGAAGAGGGATTGCAGGGGCGTCAACTCGCATTTGTCTGGTCCGTCGAACATACAAGTGGTACCGGGATTTGATGTGTCTGCTGTGGCCGCGTCGAAACTGTTCGACCCATATTACCGGTGCTACGATCCGCCTCACAGGAATTCAGTAGACGACTCCAGCCTTCCGGGACAGCCCCGCGTGAGAGTATCCTGACGTGGCCGGGACATGTCAACACATGCTCTCTTGGAGGGCGGAGATTGCTGTCCGCCACACCACCCACTGTGCGATGCGGCATGGTTTTCCGAGGCAAATCCGCCCGGCACATTCTCCTGGCTGGTTCAGGTTCCCTCAACGGCACCCGGCAATGGCGGGTTGGAAAACCCACCCTCCTAAACCCCGCGCGCGCGGGCGATTAGCGACGGCGCCGCCATGCTTGCGGCACGTTGTTCGGGCTTCTGGGCCATGGTATACTCGCCGCCGTGGGCCCTACTGAGTTCGAGGTGTGTTGCGAGGTCCTTGCATGAAGTTTGATTTGCTTTCCCTGGGATTGGCCTGCGCGGACGTGATGGTCCGCCCGGTGGAATCCCTTCCAGAGCGCGGCAAGCTTGCCTTGGTGCCTCATTTGGAGATACATCTTGGCGGATTGGCGGCCGTTACAGCCTCCGTGTTCTCCGCCCTGGGCGGTTCCGCGGCATTCATTGGTGCGCTGGGACGGGACGGGTTTGGCGACTATGTCCACGGGGCGCTGGCGGGATCCGGAGTGAACGTGGACCAGGTGAAGCGCGGCAACGGAGAAGGAACCGCGGCAACCGTCGTGCTGGTAAGCGAGGATGGCGAGCGCACTTTCCTGCATCATGCGGGGTGCAGCCATTCATTGCGCGAAGGAGACATCGACTTCGGTTTCTTCACGCAAGGCCGACACCTTCACTGGGGCGGCCCTTCGGTGACCCCCAGCCTGGACGGCGAGCCAATCGGCAGAGTTTTGAAGAAGGCCCACGATCTCGGCTTGACGACATCCATGGACACATGTTACGACGGCGGTGGACGGTGGCTCTCACGGATCGAGCATGCGTTGCCCCATCTCGACATTGTGATGTCGAGTCTCGAAGAAGCTCGCATGTACACCGGCAAACAAGAGCCGGAAGAGATTGCGGAATTCTATTGCGGGTTCGGGCCGGTTATCGCCCTCGTCAAGCTCGGTGAACGCGGCCTGTTTGTGAAGCAAGGCACGGAAACACACTATTTGCCCGCGCACAACGTGGAAGTGCGGGACACGACGGGTGCTGGCGACGCCGCGTGCGGCGGCTTTCTGTTCGGATACCTGAAGGGCTGGAGCGTGTTGGAATCGGCGCGCCTCGCCAATGCGGTGGGAGCGCTCACTGTACAAGCCATGGGCGGCGCCGAGGGCGTGCGATCCTTCGAGGAAACCGTGGCCTTCATGAACTCCGTGGCGGTCAGATAAGTGTCGCGTGCGGACACCGGACCGGCGAGGCGTTCCGATCCGGCGTTGACGGGGAGAACACACATTATGGTCAAGCTATTGACGGCGGCTATGCTCGGCGTGCTGGTTCTGGCGCAGCAGCCCCAAGGGACCGTTTCGCAATCGGAATTGGGGGCGCCCGGTCAGCCGGCCCCAGTCGCCCCGCAGCCGGCCGCACCCGCTCCGCCTGCGCAGGCGCCCAAGGCAAACGATCAACCCGCTCCGGCGGCCCCTGCCGCCGCGCAACCTCAGGAACGGGACCGCGTGCAATCAAACAAACCGGTGGCGGCCTTTTGGACCGTAATCCCGGGGAGGTAATCGGTGAGAATTGAGGTGTTTTCGCGTACTTCTCGCGCTGCTTTGACTGCGGTGCTTTCCATTGCGGCGCTGGCTGCCCTCGCTCAGGAACCTTTTGCCCGGCACGAGGCGGACGGCGTTCTGCGCGACGGTGTGATCGACGCAACCCAGAAGACCTTGTATGTGTCCGTCAATGACCTCAATGAAGTCTGGAAAGTCGACTTGGCGACCGGCCTCGTTGGTGCGAAAGTCGCCCTCCCCGAGGGACCGGCTTCCCTGGCCCTGTCTGCCGATTCGACAACGCTCGCGTGCGTGAGCCGAAAGGCCAACTCTGTGACGCTGATCCGCGCGGCGGACTTGTCCATCATCGGCAGCGTACCAGGGAAAGGCAGCTCGGATGACGTCAGTGCGCTGCCGGGTGGCGGTTTCGCTGTCGCCAACAGTTTTGGGGATTGCGTGACATTGATCGATCCGGCGCATCTGGACAGCCCTACCCTCATCGAAGGCGTGTCCAGCGTGCCTAGCAGTGTGGCGGCGTCTGAGTCGTTTCTCGCCGTGACCACCCGTACTCCCGCGGCGCTCTTGCTGTATACCAGCGGCTCGCAGACCCCCATCGCCAAAGTGCCCGTCCTGGAAGGTCCCCAAGCGGTCTTCGCACTTACGGGTGACCGTTTTGTAGTCGCATCCAAAGCTGGAATCACCCTCGTGGACGCTAAGTCGGGCGCTGAAGTGGCTAAACGCGAACTGCGCGTCTATGACGCGGCGGCGTCGGGTGCGCAGATCTTCGTGTTGACAGAAGGCGCCGTGGAGGCTTTCGACCTGACGCTAGCACCAGCGGGCACCAAACCTATCAGTGCCGAAGCTCGCGGCCTCGTGTCGGCCGAGGGCATCCTGGTCGCACTCGCGCCACGCGAACGCGCGTGGTATATCCATGGTTCCCCGGCAGATACTGTCGTGGCGGCCACTCCAACGCCCGCGCCCGCACCTGAGACCGCCGTTCAAGCACCGGCGGAGCCGGCCCCCGCGGTTGCCACTCCCGCGTCCGAGGTCCCCGCCAAGGCAGAGGCGCCGGAAGCGCCCGCGCCGGTCATGGCCGAAGCGGCTCCCGTCGAAAGCGCACCCGCGGCTCCGGTCCAGGAAGCCGCGCCTCAAGTCCAACCTGCGGCGCCTGCCGCTGAACCTTCTCCAACTCCCGAGCCCACTCCCGTGGTTGAGAAAGCCGAAGAGACTGCTCCCGCGGAAGTCAAGACCGCTCAGGTTGCGGAAGAGAAGGCGGACGCGCAACCTGCGCCAGCGGTGGAAGCATCCGAGCGCAAGTCTTCGACCAAGCAGCCCCGAACCAGCCGGATACGAGGCAACCAACCGGTAACGATGGCCGCGCCTGAGCCCAAGGAAACTACAGAAAAGACCAAGCGTCCCTCCGCGTCGCCGCTTGAAGGCGTTGTGCGGGCCCCTTCCGGGGGAGATTCTCTCACTGGTGGACTCGACGTCGGTTCCGGGGAGGGCGGATTCCAGCCGCCTGACTGGACGCAACCCTTCCGCGATCTCGAGGGGGACAGCGTGGACTTTCTGGACAATGGCAACATCCTCCTCGCGGAAGGCAACGTCCGTCTGACCCTGGACACGGTGCAGTTCGCCGGCGACCGGCTCTATTACGACAAGCGCACGGGCCAACTCGAAGTCACGGGGAACGTGGAAATCGTCCAGGGAGCTTCCACGGCGTGGGCAGACTCCATCAACTACACGATCCCCCTGGATGCGGAGCTGCAGAATCCTCCCCCACTCGTTCCGCGCGATGGCGATGTCGAGCAGAATCTGGCTCGCAAGCTGCTCTCGTTGGGACAACTTGATGCGACGAATATCGAGATCATCGAGCCCACCCGCACGTTCAAGGCGGACCACATTGTCTATGACTTCACCACAAAGACCGGCGAGGCCTACGGCGTGGAAGGCCAGGCGGGGCAGGTGCGCTTCGGTGGCGACAAGCTGCTCATGCAAGGCGATGAAGGCGTGGGAGGCCAGAACCTGTGGTTGACCACCTGCGACTGCGAGCACGAGTACTACCGCATCCGCCTGAAGGACGCGACTATCAAGAACGGTCAAGCCGTTACGGGCAAGAGCGCGCGGCTCGAGTTGGGCGGATCGGGCACGCCTCTGTGGTGGCCAAGCTGGGGCTTCAAAGGCGGCGACACCCCCACCGTCGGTTTTGACTTCGACAGCGGGCACAAGGCCGAACTCGGTTACTTCATCAATGTCGGACAACAGTTCGCCGTCAAGCCTCACCTGGAACTGGGTATCCGCTTGTTCCCGACCACTGAGGAGGGTGTCGGATTTGGTTTCGAGGGCAGCTATGACTTCATGGAGACGCCCGCCGAACTGCTGTACCGCGGCAAGGGCGAATTCCGGACCCTTTATACCACTCAGGACCGCGGGTACTACGAGGCCTATCACCGGCAGGAATTGGCGCCGGACACCATCATGCTCGTGCAGTTGGAGCATTGGTCGGACCGCGAGTTCTACAAGGACTTCTACTACGATCTGTATAAGGACCGCGCCCAGCCGCGTACCTTCGTGAATGTGACCCACACCAAGCCGGAGTACATCGCCACGGCAACGGCGCGTGTTTCAACGGGCGACTTCGTGAGCGAGACGGAACGCATGCCGGAGGTCACCTACCACCTTCTGGAGCGGCAGCTCATCGATCGCCTGTATGTCTCGTTCGACACCGTGAACGGCTACAACGAGCGCGAGACGGAAGGCGAGAATTCGCTTCGCAGCGTCAACGTCGGGCGTGTCAGCTATGACATCGAACTTGGCCAGGCACTCAACCTCGTACCCTGGTTTGAACTGGAGGGCTCGTGGTACGGCAAGACGCGCGACGAGGGCGAATCGGATACCCGTGTGACGACGACACTCGGCTCTACCCTCCAGACCCGTTTTCAGCGCATGTATCCGGGACGCTGGGGCTTCAGCAGCTTCAAGCACATCGTCATGCCGTCGTTGACCTATTCTTACCGCCCCGATCCCACGATGGGAGTCGAAGAAACGCCCCGCTTTGACGCCTATGACAACTATTATGGACGCAGCCGTCTGGAGAGCAAGATCGACAATGTCGTTATGGGCCGCGACGCCGAGACGGGCGAGGCGTGGCAGGTGGCGCGCTTGAGCCTGTACGCGGGCGACGACTTCGCGAATGAAATCCGGAAGTCGCGCGACTACGAGATCGAGCTGGACCTGAGGCCGCGTCCTCTCTGGGGCGTGCAGACCATCGCCGAACATCACAGCATCGATAATGAAGGCGATATCGACCTCGACCGGCCCTATATCGTCCAGCGGGCCCTGATCGAGTTTTACGAACGACTCTTCGACCGCCCCTTCGACCAGGAGACGGCAGACAAGTACAACACGGCCTATGGCGACTACGATCGGATGCTCGCCTTCTTCTACTACGATGATCGTGAGTATGAAGGCCGCTTGAACGGGCGCATCGGATTCGCATACACCAAGACTCAGGACGAGGTTTTTAATCGCGAAATCCTCTTCGGCATGGGCTATAAGATAAACGAGAAATGGTCGGTCGCCTTCGAGCATCGCTATGACTTCGAACGCGGCGAGTTGTACCGCCAGCGGTACGAAGTCCGCCGCGTGCTGCAGTGCCTTGAAGGGGCCGTACACCTAACCGAACGTGAATCGGGATGGGACGTGGGTGTGGAATTCAGCCTGACCGGAATACCGGGAACGCGGCTGCGTTTCTGACAAGTCCTGCATCGATCCCGGCATCGCGTATCGAGAGCGATCATGAACGAATCCTTGCGGGCGACGATAGAGCGCCTGACTCCCGAGATTGTGCAACTCCGCCACGAATTGCACGAGCACCCGGAAATCCGCTTTGAGGAACACTGGACCTCGGACCGCGTGGCCCGTTTCCTCGATGAAGCCGGCATTCCATACACACGGGGACACGCGAAGGGCACCGGCATCGTCGCCACCTTGAATGGCGGACCGGGCAAGACGGTTGTGCTTCGCGCAGACATGGACGCGCTCGAAATCCAGGAAGCCACAGGCCTCCCTTACGCATCGAAGATTCCAAACCGCATGCATGCCTGTGGCCACGACGGCCACACTTCCTGCCTGTGCGGCGTCGCAAAGACCCTCGCCCATCACAAGGACCTCATCAAAGGAACTGTGAAGTTCGTCTTCCAACCCGCCGAGGAAGAGGCCGCCGGCGGGCGCTTCATCGTGCAGGAAGGCATTCTCGACGGCGCCGATGCAGTCTTCGCCCTGCACGGGTGGCCCTCCATTCCCGCGGGCAACATCGGGGTGCGCAACGGCTGGCTCATGGCGGGCGCGGACACGTTCCGCATCGTGGTCGAGGGCAAAGCCTGCCACGGCGCCGACCCTGGCGCGGGAATCGATCCGATCATGGTTGCCGCGCATATAACGACGGCCCTCCAGACCGTGGTCAGCCGCGAGCTGAACCCCCACGACGCGGGCGTCGTGACCATTGGGAAGATTCACGCGGGCACAGCCACTAATATCATCCCAGAAAAGGCGGTAATGGAAGGGACCTTCCGCAGCTTCACCCCGGAGGTCCGCGACAAGATCGCCAATGCCGTGCGGCGCATCGCGGAAAACGTAGCCTTGGCCTTTCGTGCCAAGGCAACCTTGGAATTGTCGGAGAATCGCTATCCCCCGCTCTCCAATGACCCGGTCATGACTGATTTCGTTCGCGAAACAGCCGGGGAGGTCCTGGGGACGGATCGCGTCCAGGAGATCGCCTCGCCCTACATGGGCGCCGAGGACTTCGCGTTCTACCTGCAAAAGGTGCCCGGATCTTTCATTTGCCTTGGCGTGAACCCGGATTCGCGAAACCCCTATCCGCCCCTGCACAATCCACTCTACAACTTTGGAGACCGCCCCATCCCCGTTGCTATGACCCTGATGTCCAATCTGGCGCTGCGCTTTCTGGAGCGGGGGTAAAGCCGCGGGCTTTTCAGGATGCAGCTATGGACTCCGTCGCAAAGGTCTTGATTCTCGCGGGCATCGGTCTGGCGCTCTTCGGTATCCTCCTCTATTTCGGTTCGCGGTTCGGCTACTTCGGGTTGGGCCGCCTCCCCGGCGACATCCGCATCGAACGGGATAGTCTCAGATTCTTCTTCCCCATCACTACCTCAATCGTGGTCAGCGTCATTCTGTCCGCGCTGCTCTATCTCCTGTCCCGCTTCCGGGGATGATCCGGGTTCCGCCGAGCTGCGGTTTTCCGACGTCTTGGATTCACCCCACATCTTCCTGAAAGCGGCAGAGCTGCGCATCATGACAGGCTGCAGGGCTTGTTGCTCACATTAAGCGCGAGCAACAGGGTATCGTGGATGCAATTATCGCGCAGTGCCAGGTAGGCGGCCAATACCGCCTCAGCGGCTTCCTTATCGAGCCCCAGCATGCGCAGGGGAGTCTCGAGCCGGGCCAGTACTTCGCGGTTATCATCGACGGTCTCTCCCGTAGCCTCAGCGAGTCCTACGGCGACGGCGACGATGGCGACATTCTCCTTAGCCTCGACGGCGAGGTTGGGACGATGATGAAAGCGGATGGGTTCCGCGATCTCGATGGGCAGCCCCCAGTGTTCCGCGAGCAGATAGCCGGCCTCCATGTGGGAAAGGCTTAAAAGAGTCTCTTCGGCGGCCAGCAGTTTCTCATCGGTGAGGCTCTGGTCGAGCAGGCCATAAACGTCAGGCACGACCTCGGCAAGCACGAGCCGTCCGATATCATGCAGCAACCCTGCGGAAAACAGGCCAGTCATGCTTGAGCGTCCGCTTGCCTTGGCGACGATGCGCGTCGCTGCAGCACAGCAGATTGAGGATAGCCAGAAGGCCCGGTAGTCAAACGTTTTCGATTTGTCAAACACGTTGATGACCGCAACCGAAAGGACGATTGAGTAGGTTTCATGCAACCCCAGGAGGGACACGGCGAGCGTCACATCGTCGATACGATGCGGAAACCCGTAGGCCGCGGAGTTCGCCACGCTCAGGACCTTGGCCGCGATGGGCGGGTCGAACACGATGATGTCCGACAGGTCGCGCACGGAGGTCAGCGGGTTCAGCGTTGCCTCCTGGACGCGGCGCACCGTCTCGGGCAAGGCGGGCAGCGAATCAATCTGCCGGATCAATCGGGCGACATTCGAGAGCTTGAAGGAGGCATCCAGGCCCCCCTCACCTGGTTCCACCACCTGCGCATCGGGAAGGTCCACGTCATCGACCGAGTAGTACCGGTCGATAGCGACTCGAATATCGGACGCAGCGCACAACAGGGGCTTCACCTGTAAGCCCGTCCGCAGCGCAATATCCCGCACGGTGGCAGAATCGAGGGGACACGCCATGGCGACCGTGAGTAGATGGCCCAGCCGGTCGATCGGAACGATCTCATGTTTGATGGCCATATCCCGGGGAATCAATTCCCTTACGTCGCGCGGGATGAAGTATTTGGAGAGGTCTATGCTGGCGACGCCCGGCTGTCGCGCCACAAAGGAGAGGAATTCGTCGGCGTTGAGGTGGCCGAGGAGGATGAGCGTCTCCACAATTTTGCCGCCTCTGACGGACTGCAAGGCGAGCCCTTCCTGAAGTTGCCCAACCTGAACCAAGCCCGCCTCAACCAGCAGTTCTCCGATACGCCGCTTGGCCATTTCGTTGGACTGACCCTGGGTGAGGGTACGGGGAGGGGCGGGCATGCGTTCTCCGCCGTGGCCCCGGACTCCGGCCGATGGACCCTGCTTTCGCTCTTCGTGAGGGGGTTTCATACGATTGTCTTCCCAGCTCATTCACATGGCAAATTGAGGCTCCACGCATATTGCACGGGCACGCCTTCGGCATCGCCCAATGAACTTGAGGGCTTTCCGACAATCAGGCATGACTTGGCACGGACCATTTGGTCCGGACTCATTCGGAATATGATGTTGATTGGAGAGACTGAGCCCTAGCACATTGGACATCACAATTTCCCTACCCCACTATCCATTATACAGTTTCTTTGCTAGATATTCGCTAGCCTGTTCTGAACCCGTCCTGATTCCTCCGGGAAGCAGGGTAATCCGGTTGGACGGACGCGAGTTCGGGAAGGCCACGCCGTGCCGCAATCGAGGCGAATTACGGCCAGGCGTGGCACAACGCCCGGGCCGTGGAATACCGGGGGATCCAACCGGCCGGCCTCGGAATTCGGAGAGGGGACAAGAGGGTTGGGCCGGGTCTGACACGCGCCCTCACGCTGCCGGAAACACCTGACGGTTCTCGCGTACCCCGGCTGGAATAAGCCCGGTCTCCGTCCGTTAATAGTCTTCCCGGCGGTCGTGGCGGATCCCCTGGATCTTCAGAAGCTCTTCGGCCTCGGCAAGTTTCTGCGGCGGCACGTCATCCGTGCGGTGGGCGACGTACTTTGCGGGGGCGCCGGCCCACACTTCGTAGGGGCCGATGTCTTTTGTGACAATGCTCCCAACACCGACGACGGCCCCCTCCCCTATGGTCACGCCGTAGGAGATATAAGCGCGGCTGCCGATCCAGGCGTTGGCCCCGATGATGGTGGGTTTGATGATGTGGGGGGTGAAGCGCCAGTGCTCCTTGGTCCCGTAAATGAGGTGGGTGCCATCGCGGATGATGACGTGTTCGGCAAGGCCGGCGTTCTCGCCGATCTCGACCAGTGACGAGCTTTCAATGATGACATACCAACTGACCATGCTCCGGTCCTTGAAGATTATCTTGCCGTCCTTGCGGGTGCGGAAGATGCAATGGTCGCGGATGTGGACGTTGTCTCCAACCTCTACGTGGCCTTCGACTTCGATGTCGGTGCCGTAGAAACGGCAGCGCTGACCGACCTTGGCGAACTTGCGCGAGTTTTGCCAGTTGATGTACTTCTTCACGAGCTTTCGCATGCTCGACTCCTTCCGTTCGGGTGGCTTCAGGCAGATACGCGGACAATTATACAGTAGAACCGGTCTCAAATTCGTGGTAGCGTGATGCAGTTTCCCCGAACACTGGCCTTCAACATTGCAGAGTCTGCACGTAGAGGTACCGTATGAACGTGGACCAAGGACTGCAAGCGCATTGGCCCCTAGTGACTGACGCGCATGACGTGCTCGGCAGATACCCGGGAGACACCCGCGGGGTCGTGTTTCGCGATGGCGCGGCGTGGTTTGACGGTCGCAATTCGGTGGTGGAGGTGCCCAACTCGCAGGAGATCCTGGGGGGAAGCCGCGAGTTCTCCATAGCCGGATGGCTGCACACGGCTCCCACCCTGGACCATGTTCTGGGGGACATTGTGTCCAAGTTCGATCCCAGTTCCCGCCGGGGGATCAATTTCACCCTCATGAACTTCGCGGGCGTCACTTCAAGCCAAGCCAACCACCGGAACCTGTTCTTTGGTATCGACGCGGGCACAGCCCCGTCGGAGTGGCGCGACTGCGGGCGGCCCGGCAACAGCATCATGGTGTGGGCGCTCTGCGTGCACCAGGGGGACCTCTATGCAGGGACATTTGAGACCGGCAAGACCGAGGCGGGTCACGTGTATCGCTATGCGGGCGAGGCGCAATGGGTTGATTGTGGCGCGCCCGCCGCGTGCAACGCGGTGACATCCCTGGCGGTACACGAGGGACATCTTTATGCCGCGGCATCGCACTACCGGTCGAGCGGGTCGTCGATCGCGGAATCCGAGAATGAGACGCCTGGTGGCGAGGTGTTTCGCTACGAAGGCGGGACGCAGTGGGCGTCGTGTGGGGTGCTTCCCAACCCGGAGGCGATTTTCGGGCTGACGGTGTATCGGGGTCAATTGTACGCTTCTTCCATGTACAAGCCCGCAGGCGTGTACCGCTATGAAGGTGGGCAGAACTGGCAACCATGCGGCCAACTGAGCGGGCGCATCGCGGCGATGACCGTTCACCGGGGCTACCTGTACGGTAGCGGCTATGATGTCGAGCACGCTGGGGTCTACCGCTATGGCGGTGGCGATGAGTGGGTAGATTGCGGCACACCCGCTGGAGTGACGCAGACCTATTCGTTCGCGCAGCACCATGGTGAGATGTACGTGGGCACCTGGCCGGGAGGCCGCGTCTTCCGCTACGACGGAGAGATGGGCTGGGAGGATACCGGGAGGTTGGGGCAGGAAGAAGAAGTCATGGCGATGGCCGTGTACAACGGCAAGCTCTACGGAGGCACACTGCCGCTGGCGGAGGTCTATCGCTACGATGGAGATGGGTCCTGGACCCGCACGGGGCAACTCGACACAACGCCGGACGTGCGGTACCGACGGGCTTGGTCCATGGCTGTGTATCAAGGCAAGCTCTTTTGCGGCACGCTACCGGCGGGACGCGTGTATTCGATGGAGGCGGGCTGTTGCGTAACGCACGACCACGCCATTGCGCCGGGCTGGTGTCACATCGCGGCGGTGCGTGGGAAGGGGCAACTGGCTTTGTATGTCGGCGGGAAACAGGCGGCCACCTCGCGCATGATCGAGGACGGGGTGCTCGATGTCTCGAACGAGCAGCCGCTCCGCATCGGTTTCGGCACGCACGACTATTTCAACGGGGGCATGAGGGATCTGCGCATCTATGGGCGCCTGCTGGATTCCGATGAGATTCTTGCCCTATCCAAGATGAAGTAACACAGCGCGGCCAAGGCCGCAACCAAACGAAGAAGTTCATCCACGGATTCTACCGATTACGCTGATTCAAGAAAGAGGTGCAGGAAATGGCAAGCCGAAGCCGAGGCAGAGCAAGCGACAAAGACACAGGCGAGGGCGCCTGTGCCACACGCGCTTGCCATGCCTGTAGGAATACGTCCTATCTTGCTGTCCTTGGTTGCGCGAGGACTTCAAGAATCTCCGAAGAGAGAGGAGCGGTAGACAGACGTGTGGCACAGGCGCCCTCGCCTGTGTCTTGTTCTGGTGCCAGCACATGGACCAGTCCTAAATTCGGCAGTTAAATGAGACAAAACTGCGACAACGGGAGTACCGAATTCTTCAGCCGCACAACGTCGCGAAGTGACCGGAAGACGCATGTTTCCATCCGCGCCGCGTTCATGGATGATTTCAGCCCGTAAGGGCGAAAGATAATAGCCCAGCGATTTATCGCTGGGTAGCTTGGCCAAACCAGAAGACGAGTCCCGCCAGGGACGACAGAGCAGGCCAGGTATCATCGGAAGACGGCATTCAAGGAAAGGTTGGAGGATTTGCATGAGAAGCACGACGTGAAATACGTTGTGCTGGAGTTCGTATGGATTCTTTCGCCCCTGCCGGGGCTTGCTAAAGATGGGGTCCCGCTGACCCAGCGATGAATCACTGGGCTATTGCCTGTCGTCTCTAGCGGGACTTTTTCGCCGAGCCCAGTCTCCAGGAGAAGCGGCAAGAACTCGGAATCGATCCGAAAACACACGGGAAGTAACATCCGAGAACTCGGTACCCTCAAGTGCGACAAGCATTCAGGATTCTGCAAGTGAGTAATATAGGAGACCCACGCTCATGATCGGCAGTTCAATCAGACTCAGGTTGTGGCTTGGAATCTGCATTGCGGTTCTTCTGCCGTATGCGGGGGTTGCTCAGGAGGACGCGGATGCGGCCTACCTCGCCAAGTTTCACGAGCAGTTCCCCAAAGTTGAGCCCGTTCCGGTTTTGGCGGATTATGCCACACCGCAACGATTCGATCAGCTCTATCTCGGCGAGGCATTGGACGAGGCGTTGGGAAAGGTCAGCAACGATCAGGGCGGGATCGCATGGGGCCTCGCGTATACGATGATCGCCATCAATCAGATGTTCCGGAACACGCACGACGCGAAGTACCTTGCGGCGAATCTTCGTTGCATCGATGCCGTCTTCGCGGCGCGGGATGATCGAACTGGCATCGCACTTTGGACCGGCGAAGTGGTTCCCGCGTGGAGTTCCGGCAAGTACGCGGAGCGCGGGCGTGCCGTGTTCGCGGTGCACACGGGGATGATCCTCTACCCCATTTTCGATTGCCTGCTCCTGCTCAAGGATGCGCCGGAGGTTCTCGCGCTGGACAGTCCCCGCTATCAGGAGTTGCTCGCCGAGGCGCTCAAGACGCTTGCGTTCCACGACAGCCAGTGGCGGAACGGGCCCGGCGAAGATGAAGGGCATTACGTGGGCAAGAATCAGGAGAACATTCTCGAGGGCAAGATCCTGCCAGGCAACCGCCTCAGTGCCATGGGACGCGCCCTGTGGGTGGCGTGGAAACTCACAGGCGATGAAGCGCACCGCGACCGCGCGCTGCGGATGGGCCGCTATGTCAAACATCGCTTGAGCCTCGGCGTGGATGGCGCCTACTACTGGCCCTATTGGCTTCCCGATGAGCCGGTGACGGGCGTTGTGGAACGCACCGCCGTGAACGGCGAGGACACGTCGCACGGGCAGCTCACGGCGTCCTTTCCTTTCATGCTCGCGTCGGAGGGGCAGGTCTTCGATGACGAAGACATTCGGCGCTTCGCGCTTACGGTACTGAACGGGATCGCACGGTTGGGCGATGGTGTGTTGTTCGGAAGCGTTACCGGCGATCCGAAGTCCAATCCCTCGCTGGCGTCGAGTCCGGAGGGTTGGCTCGAACCTGCGCGCGTGATGCCGGAAGTGAAGGATCGCATCGTGACGTTCTATCTCAACTACGTGCCCACGCCGGGGGCGCTGGACCTCGCAACATTGATCTCACATGCGAGCCGTACACAATGAGCGAACCTGATTCCTCTCCGCGGGAAACCTACTTCAAGACCGCCGATGACATTCGCCTTCGTGAACTTGCCTGGGAAACGGACAGAGACGCCCGTGCTGCGGTCCTCATCGTGCATGGGTTCGGTCATCACGCCGCATGCTTTCAAGACGTGGCCGCGCTGCTGAACACGCATGGGTTCAATTGCCATGCACTCGACCTGCGCGGACACGGCAAGTCCGAGGGGCGGCGCGGGCATGTGGCTTCCTACGAACAGGCCCTCGACGATGTGCGCCTGTTCCTCGGGCGCGTGAGGGAACGGATTGCGGCTACGCCGCTTGTCCTCTTTGGACACAGCATGGGCGCGCTGATCGCCGCGCTCATCGCCGCGGAAGACAAGTCAGGTCTTCATGGGCTCATTCTGAGCAGTGGCTTGCTCAGGATTCCGGGACACGTCTCTCCCCTGCTGCTCGCATTGGCGGGCGTATTGGGAAGGGTGTTTCCATACCTGCCCGTCCAGCCCGTCGACTTGGAAGCAATTTCGCGCGACACTTCCTTCATGGAGTCGATGCGCGTGGATTCGTTGCGTTACTTCGGGCGCATGAATGCGCGGACAGGTCTGGAGATGATGAAGGCCATGAGGCGGCTGGATGGTTGTTTGGAGCAGATTGCCGTGCCGCTCCTGGTGCTGCATGGCACGGATGATCGCCTGACGGACCCCGAAGGCAGCCGCGTATTGCATGCGCGCGCAGGTTCAGCGGACAAGACGGTGCGGCTTTTCGACGGTGGCTACCATGAATTGTTCAACGACTATGGGAAGGAAGAATATCTGAGCGTGATCACGGAGTGGCTTGTAGCGCGAAGCCGAATGCCATGAAGATGAAGAGACAGGCGAGGGCGCCTGTCCCACACGCGCTTGCCCGGCCTTAGTTTGTGCTTCCCATCTTGCAGGTTCTGGTTTGCATGAAGACTCTGTGAATTCCAATCAAAGACGGAAGCGAAGATGGAAAGAGCACAGCCGTGGGCGGCTATGCCACACGCGCTTGCCATGCCTTGGTTTGTGTTTCCCATCTTGTAGACTTTCGTCTACATGAAGGCTCTGTGAATTCCAAATGAACATTGAAGCGAAGATAGACGTGTGGCATAGGCGCCCTCGCCTGTGCTCCCATTCTTTCTCCCGGCGCACTCATTCCTGAGAGAGCTGATACGTGGCAATGATCATCCTCAGGCGATCTTCATAGGCCCAGGCGGTGATGGCGTCCGGGGTCACGATGCCGTGTTTGGTCACGCCATTGACCTTCGTGGATGTCGTCTTAGGTTTGAAACGCAAGCGTTTGAGGTCAGAAACCCGATCGAGGCCCTCAAGCAGGGCCAGGCTTTCCAGCGCATAGATGGTATCGTCGTTGCCCCCATAGATTCTGACACCGCTCTTCCGCCAATCCGCGCGGAACACCCCGCCGCCTTTGTAGTGGCACATAATCCCTTGTATGCAAGCCTTTCGATCGATGTAGTTCATCTGGTTAAACAGGTCCAGCGCCAACAGTGCCCAGTAGGTGCTTCTCAGATCACAGATTCCGAAGTGAAGCAAACCGTCGGCATCCTGAATATCAATGGGCTCGTAGCCCGTCGGTTTTTCCCATGTGGAGTGGACTTGGGCCGCGGAGATGTACCGCACAATGGGCTCCGAATTGACGGCATCGAGACAACCCAACTCCTTGAGAACGGCCAGCCGCTGTGCTGTTCTCTCAATATACGTGAGCCGGTACGTGCCGGAATTGGTCTGCTTCGTGCCGGTGTCCCACTCGAGCCACTGCTGAAAGTCGGCATTCTTGTCTTCTCCAAGCACGGCCCTCATGCCCGCTGATGTGAAGCCGAGCCCGGCGAGTTCATCCTTGGAAAGTATCTGCGCATTGAGTACGTGGTACAGACCTCGGGGATCGCGCAGCGCGATGTAGAGCCTGCTTTTCACATCTCCCGGGTACATATCCGTCAGTTGCTTGGTGAATGCGGCCTTGTAAGCGGGGCGAAGCGGAGCGTCAACAAACGACAGAGAAGGAACTCTCGCGGCACTCAACAGGGGAAGGAGTTGGGAATTTGCCCGATCGCCGGTGCACCACTCGGCAATGGCCGTGTTGGCCATGTCGCGGGTGACTCTCTGCGGCAGCCATTCAGCCCCCGGCATCAGAATAGCGAGGGGCACCAGAAAGATCGCCGCAACAATCGCTATGATTCCGCGAGCACGGTGCTCCTTTGAGGCGCCTACCGGTTTCAGAAAGATATCGCTGTCCGCTTCAGCCTGCAGGAGCGATGCAGCCTCCTCGCGACGGCCTTCTGCATGTAGGTGCAAGGCGCCCAAGACGCTCGCGGCCACGGAGGATTCCAAGTCTGTCTTGTCCGGAACGGGCTTGGGTGACAATGCGCGCAGGTCATGGTAGTCCTTGGACCCGAGAGAGGCCACGCAGAAACCGTCGTAGCCGATCGTGATGGACGAGTTCGACGTGATGTAGCGGAGGAACTGGGTGAAGCCGGCCTTTACGGGCGGCACGCGCAGGACGAGCCCGTCCCTGGTGAAGCGGAAGTCCTGGATGAGGAATCGCTCACCCAGAAAGCGGACGAAGGCCAACAGTGATTCCCGGTTGACGGCGGTGATAGAAACGCTGGGCGGCGTTCCCATTAGGCCGTGCACCTGACGAAGAAAGAGATTGTAGTCGTGCCGGATGGGGCGGGACTTGTTCGTTTGATACAGCACGACGTTCAACGGCAGTAGCGCGGCGATGAACACCCACGTTGGCGCGTGAAAGAAACCAATGGCAAGGGACGTGGCGAGGAAGGTCAGGATTGCGAGGAACTGGCCCCACACGAACGGCGAGCGGTTGAACCGGAGCATGCGCACCATGCGATAGGTGCCCCAGACGCACATCGCCGCGACCACATAGTACACCGTCTGGTACCCGAAGTGAGTGGTGATCGCAAAGGTTACAAGGAGCGTAGAGACGGCGACGAAGATGATGGCGAGGACATTGCTGCGGATAATCCTTTTGCGAAATTTTTTCGATTCACCGGGGGCGAGATTCTTGGATTCCAGATGCCCGAGCCAACCGAAGAACGCCGCGACAAACGCGCCTTGGAAGAGTGGCATGATGAGGAATGGAAAGAGTGAGAACGGCACCAGCTTTGCCAGGCTGCCGGCCGCCTTGACCGCAAGCGATGCTCCCCCGATCTGCGCGCCGAGCGGCGCGGACGGCAGCAGCGCGACGATCCCCGCGGAGAAACCCTTGCGCGGCCCGAGCCGGGACAGGGACTCTTCGAGGCGCTCTTCCAACTCTCCACGAAGGGCTTGGCGGGCCCGGTGGAGCCGGGTCTTCAAGTTGGATTCCGATATGCCCAGTCTTTCGGCGGCCTCGCGAACGCTCTTGCCCTCCATGTAATACAGGACCAAGCACTCGCGATGATGGACGGGCAGATTCTCGAGGGCCTCGCGCAGCGTTTGGGGCAGGGAAACACCCTCCGCTGCGGAGGATTCGTGCGGAGAAGGATCGGGCTGTGTCAATTGCCACCGCTTGCCTCGTTCCAATTCACGTTTTCGCGTTCGGAGCATGGAAACGCTGACGCTCTTGGCGATGCGCGCCAACCAGCCAGAAAAGCGTGCCGGGTCGCGAAGCGCGACGAGATAGCGATAGGCCTTTATGAAGGTCTCTTGCGCGGCGTCCTCGCAGAGGTCCGCATTGCCAAGACGGCTCCACGTAATGGCATAGACCATGCCCTGGTAGCGCTCCACCAGTTCGGCGTAGCGCTCCTTGTCGCCTTTCATGATGGCCTGTATCGCGTCCGCGTCGTGCATTTCGTTGTACCGCCTTTCGGTGCATTACCGTTCTACACCAAATGACGCCACGCGGTCGAAAAGGTTACAAAGGTGGAAGGGAACGGGATTGGAGATAAAGAGCACAGCCGGGGGCGGCTATGCCACACGCGCTTGCCTGGCCTGTGCGCGATCTTCCTTTCTTCAGGTCTCTGGATTGCCTCGAAGGCTCAAGAGTATCAGCACACAAAGGAGTGGACATAGACGTGCGCCACACGCGCTTGCCTGGCCTGAGCGCGATCTTCCTTTCTTCAGGTCTCTGGATTGCCTCGAAGGCTCAAGAGTAGCAGCAAACAAAGGAGTGGAGAGCAAGACACAGGCGAGGGCGCCTGTGCCACACGCGCTTGCCATGCCTGTAGGGATACGTCCTTTCTTGCTGTCCTTGTTTGCGCGAGGACTTCAGGAGTTTCCGAAGAACGAGGAGCGGTAGACAGACGTGTGGGACAGGCGCCCTCGCCTGTCTCTTTGGTAAGGGGAATCAGGCGGAGCCGACGGATTGTTCCAATCGGACCCCGCGCGGAATGTGCGCGACGGGGATCCACCTGATCGCCCTAGATGTGGCCCCCCTGGGAGGATTCTTCACATCTCGACCATTCGTCTGCGCAGTGTCAGGCCGTAAAATGCTCCCAGGCCCTTGCTTCGAGGGTTTCGCGGACCTTGGCGACCTCCGCTTCAGAGAGGTTTGACATCAGGCTGTTCCAGAACTCGTTCCACTCGAAGCGCAGGACGGTGCATTCTTCGCGTGCGGTCAGTGTGGCGGTCCGCATCGCCTTGGGATTGAATTGCATGACCTCGCCCAGGAGTTCGGGCGGGCGGCACTTGGTGAAGGGGGCGTCCATCTTCTGAACGCCAACCACGCCTCCAAGCAGTATGAAACCTCGATTCTTGCCATGGCTGCCTTCACGGGTCATGAGTTGGCCTTCGGCCACCCGGCGAATCGCGCCGATGTTGATAAAGACGTCGGTAAGCTTTTCCCCTAGATCGTGGGGAAGATGCGCGATGAACGGCACTTTGGAGACAAGTTCCCGGACTTCTTCATTGGTCATCATACGGTGACTTCCCCTTCTGAGCGCGTCGGCGCCTTTGCAGTGCAATCGCCAGTGAACACCCAACCTTGTCGCCACCTACGATCATACCACCAAAATCCAATCCTGTACATAGGCGCAGGGCAACGGGTTAGCGTAATCGGAGGGCTCAGATTCCGTAGCCTCCAGTTACCTCCAGCGTGTGGCCGGTAATGTACGAAGCGTAGGGCGATGCCAATAGCAGAATTCCCCCCGCGGCTTCCTCCGGAACGGCAGTCCGGCCGAGGGGTATCATCATCGTGAGGACGTCGCGGGCCTGCTGGGGGATACCCAGGGTGACGGTCTCGCCGTGGACGGAGATGGACTCGCCCTCTTCCTTGGCTTTGATGAGTCGCGTTTCAATGGCGCCGAACGCCACCGCGTTGCAGCGGATGTTGAAAGCACCCCATTCCCGAGCGACGGTCTTGGTCATCCCAACGATACCCATCTTGGCGGCAGCGTAGTTTATCTGCCCGGCGTTGCCGTGGAGGCCGGAAGTGGAGGATATATTGATGATGGAGCGCTGCTCGGGTTTATTGCCAGCGGCCATCTCGGCCTTGGCGACCTCGCGCATGTACGGCACCGTCGCGCGGATCATGCGGAAGGGAGCGCTGAGATGGACGTCGACAATGGCCTCCCATTGTGCATCGGTCATCTTGTGGATGACGCCGTCCCACGTGTAGCCGGCATTGTTTACGAGAACGGTGAGCTTGCCGAAGGCGTCTACAGCAGCCTTCATGAGGCGGTCTGGAAACGCCGGGTCGGTGACGTCCCCGGCCACGGTGATCGCCTCTCCCCCGCTCGCCTCGATCTCGGCGACAACGGCCTCCGCGGGCGCGGCGTCCAGATCGCTGACCACGACGCGGGCGCCTTCCGCGGCCATCAGGCGCGCGGTTGCCGCGCCAATGCCGCGTCCTGCGCCGGTAACAACGGCCACTTGATTCTTGAGCAAGTCTGCCATGAAGTTCTCCTCAAAATAGCGAGGGGCAGGACTGCGCAATACAATCCCGCCCCCCTGCTTAGTTTATTGTAGATCGACCGTCAACTCGTGAATAGACCACCAAAGACCGTCGCTGCCAGTCTGCACGATTTTCAGGAAACGCGCTTTCACCGGCTGAAAGCTGATCTCGGTGAGCGCCGCGGTGCCTGCCCCTTTGGCCACGGGCTCGCCCCAGTTCTGTCCGTCCATGGAGGCATAGACTTCGTAGCCACGGGGATAGTCGCCCACGGAAGAGGCCGAATCCAATGTAACCTTGCCGACCGTTGCTTCCCAACCGAAGTCGAGCTGGTACCATTGCCCATTCTGCTGCGACGCGTTCGTGCTCCAGCGCGTGTTCACATCGCCGTCGAGCGCGTTGTGCGCATCGCGATCATTGTTGGATGCTTTCGCCTTGAACGCGGCCCGCTGCAGCTTGGCCATCGTGGCGGACGCGTCTGCCTGGAGTTCGGGCTCGCTCAGGCAGCGTGTCACGAGGGAAATCAGGATTCCGTTTTGCTGATTGCCGATGCTGGCGAGGATGAGGCGCTTGGCATCCGCCGTCTTCGCGGCAGCAAACGCCGCCTCGTACATGCTCGCCAATTGCTCGGGTGCGCCGTCCTTCGCAGCCTCCGCCATGCGGAGGTAACCCCGCAAGGCAGTTTCGGCGACCGCCGTGTCCGTGCTGCTGCCTACAACGGCAATGAGGTCTTGCGCGGGTTCGTTGGTCGGCCAGTCGGCGAGCGCATGAACCGCGGCGGCCTGGACCTCCGCGTTGCGCGAGCCGGCGGCATCGCGCAGCGCGGCCAAGGACGCGGGATCTACAACCTTGCCTAGAACGTGGACCACAGTCGCCTGCGCACGCACATCGTCCTTGGCGGCGGCCATGGCATTCAGGAGCACCGCCGCGCACGCGGCCGGATCTCCCCCGCGTGACATGGACGCAACGGCCGCGCGTTCGGCTTCGGCTCGTGGTGCGTCGGCGGCTTCCTTGACAGCGAGATCGACCAAGGCCTGTAACTGGTCAGCGGCTGCCACCATGCCCAGGGCCTCGAAGGCCCGCGTGCGGACGCCCTCGTTGGCATCCCGCGCGGCGTCGAACAACGTGGGAATGCACTCCTTTGCGTAACGATTGCCGAGGGCCTGGACCAGTTCGGCGCGCACGCTTTCGTCGCCTGCGGCAAACGCCGTTACCATGGCCCCATTCACATCCGCGCCGCGTAGCAGTGTGAGACTGTTGCGGGCGGCTAGCTGTTCGTCGCCACTTGTGGTGGCGGCCTGCACAGCGATGGGCTCGATAGTAGAGGCGTTCCCGAGAACGCCCAACGCTTCCGCCGCGGCAATGCGGACCGCCGCGTCCTCGCTCTTGAGCGCCGTGGTGGCGGCGGCGAGGGCCGTGGCGTCACCGCGCGCTTTCAGCGTCTGCAGGATGAGCGGCTGTGCGGTGGCGGACGCGCCGGCCAATGCATCCGCGATCGCCTGCGTGGCGCCCGGCCCTGGGATTACCTGCAAGGCTTGGGCGGCACTCGCACGCAGGCGGGCGTCATCACCTTGGAGAGCACTCAGAAGCGTTGGAATAGCGGCCTCACCTTGGGCCTGGGCAAGGCCCTGGAGTGCAGCGAGCTGCGTCACGGGATCGACGTCCACTCCAGACATCTGGGCGTAGACCTGTGCCGCGGCTTCGGCGTTGCCGTCGGCGAGGACCTGATCGGCGGATGCGAGCATCGCCTCATTCCAAGCGCGAATGTGATCCGGAGAGATGTAGTTCTTGACCTGCGTGAGCGCGTCAATAGCGCCTTGGCCGCCTATCTTCCCCAATGCGCGCAGCGCCGCGAGCGCAATCGCGGGGTCTTCACTAGCGGCAAGCCGCGAGATATCCGGGACTGAGGTTGGATTGCGGCGCTCACCAATCGTATTGATGATGCCCACTTTGATCGCGCCTTCCGACTTCTCCAGTGCGGCGCGCAGCAGGATGTCCGGCCTGCCGGGCTGCATGCGCTCCAGGGCGTAGCGGGCGTTGTCGGAATTCTCCGGATCGAGGATCAACTGTTCGAGCACGGGCAGGGAGTCCCGACTGCCCATGAGAAAGAGCTGCTTGGCCGCGAACTGTTTGCCGGCGTTTGTGGCCTCCGACTTGAGCAAGGCGCCCAAACGGCTTTCCAAGGCGCGCCGCTTATTCTGGTCCCCAAAGGACTTGACGACCGTATCCGTAACCAGCGCAAGACCGGAGGCGTCCTTGCCAGGCTCATACGCCGCGATCTCAACGAAGACATCGTCGAGGATCTGCTGCTCGAGTGCCTCGGCGTTGTTTTGCAGGTATTCAGGCGGCAACTTCGCGCTGGGGGTAGTATCGGCGGTTAGATCGCCGAGCGCGAACTGGATGCCATCGAGATAGTGCTGAAGGATCTTCGGATTCCAGTAGGTCATCTCGTTGTGACCCAGCGAGCAATAGAAGACCCGGCCTTGGCCGTAGCTGCTCACCCACGCCACGGCGAAGTCGCCATCGGTCCGTTTGATTCCCTGCTTCGTCATGTCCGTCTTTTCAGTATCGAGACTGAACAGAACGCGCAGGGCCGCGCGGGTGTACGGCTCTTCTTTGAACTGGTAGATTTCGTCGGTGATGCTGAAACCTTGGCCGCGGAATACACGGTTGACCGGATGCATGGGGTCATCAATCTTCGTCGTGACGGTATCCCTGGCTCCCCAGGGATGGCCGTCGAAGTAGCCGCCCATCATGGCGCCGTAGTCCGCCCACTGATAGAAGCAATCGGTTGCAGCGTGAATGCCAATGAGACCCTTACCGCTCTTCACGAAATCGAGCAGACTCTGCTTGAGCGCGGGATCTTCAAACAACTCGCCGGTGGTGTTGAGCATGCACACCGCATCGAACTGCGCGAGGCTCTCCGGGGCAAACACGGCCGGGTCTTCGCTATGGACGGCGGTGTAGGCGCAAGTCTTTTCGCCCATGCGCATGATGGCCTTGGTGCCGATGGGAATGGAGCTGTGCACGAACCCCTTGCACAGGGTGAAGACGAGCAGTTTGCGAGGTTTGGCGGGAGTGACCCGCGCGGTGCCAGGCATCGCCAACTCAACTTTGGCGATTTCTTCTGGCAATTGGGCTTGCGCTATGCCGCACCATGCGCCCAAGGCGATGGCAATGCTTGCTATGGTGGAAAATCCGCGGTTCATGATTCTCTCCTTGCTGCCTGGTTCCCGGCCATGTGATGAAGTGGTTGGAATATTCATGCCAGGGTCCAGGGGCTACGCATCGGACGCGATAGCGTGCGGTTGGCCTCTTCATCGTCGACATACTGCTCCGCGGCGGGATCCCATTTGAGAGGCCGCTTGAGCCGGTATGCGGTATTGCCGAGATGGCAGACCGTGATGGAACTGCACCCGACCTCCACATCACAGATGGGCTTGTTGCGGGTGCGCATGCACTTGAACCAGTCGTCGTGATGGTTGTCGCTGTGGTACAGGTGAATGTCGTCGGGCAGAATGGGCGTGTCGAGGATGGTGCCGGGATCGGTCTCGATGTAACCCCGGTTGACCATTACGCGACCCTCGGAGCCGATGAACTCGACACCGGCCCTGCCGCCCGAACCGCCGCCGTGATGCATGACCACGCCATTCGCGTACTTATACGTCAGCAGATCGTAGCCGCCGGTGCCGGGCGCATAGATCTCGACGGGCCCGGAGCCATCCATGCCTAACCCCCACTGCGCGATGTCGAAGTGGTGGGCGCCCCAGTCGCACATCATGCCGCCGCTGTAGTCGCGATATTCGCGCCAATTGGGCCAGCCGCCGAACGTCACGGGCGGGGCAATGTCGCTATGGTAGGGCCGGTACGGCGCGGGACCGAGCCACATGTCCCAATTCAAGCCTTCGGGCGTGGGTTCGGCGGGCAGGTAACAATCGGTCGGGGGACCGCCCACGTTGACGTGAATCGTCTGGACGGTGCCGATGCGCCCGTTGCGCACCAGTTCGCAGGCGACCCGGAACTCGCGGCTGGAGCGCTGCTGACTACCCGTCTGGAAGACGCGGCCGTAGCGACGCACCGCGTTGACCATGGCACGCGCTTCGTGGATGGTGTGCGATAGCGGTTTCTCGCAGTAGATGTCTTTACCGGCCTTCGCCGCGTCGACGACCTGGAGGGCGTGCCAGTGCTCGGGCGTGGCGATGAGGACTGCATCGATGTCAGCGCGAGCCAGCAGCTCGCGGTAGTCGCCATAGGCTTCGCAGCCCTTAAAGGAGCCAGCGCCTTCCTTCTGCGCGTAGAACTCATTGACCCGCTGCTTATAGGTTTCGAGACGGCCCGCCTCGACATCACACACGGCCACGATCTGGCAATCGGAGCGGCCCAGCAGCGTGCCCACGTGGCCTCCCATCATTTTGCCCATGCCGATGAGGCCAATCGAGATCCGATCACTCGCCGGTGTGGCGCCTTCCGCGCCAAGGGCCGTTGCCGGGATGATATTCGGCAGGGCCAGGGCGGCGGCAGTCCCCGCGGCGCCACGTTTCAGGAACTGGCGGCGATTCAGCGTCCCCCTCGCCACGTCCTGTGGAGTCATTCCTTTCGCCATTGCACACTCTCCTTCGCTACTGCGATTCGTTCGCCCCCCGGGACGGCTCGTATGTGACGCCGCCCCCGGCAGACGCAAGTTCCCCGGTGAAGAGTCCATGACTACCAAGCACCCTGATGCCCACTCCTCCGCCTTGCGCGGGCAGCCCGTGCGGCGCGCAGGGTGAAGGGCGATTATACTCCACAGACGGGCGCGGAATACCAGCGCGAATGGACGCAGGAATTGAGGGCAGCAATCGGGCAAAGGAGTGGGCGTCTAGGAACTTGAACTTCCCGGTTCAGAATCCCCTCATCAGCGGCCCGGTCAGCCAGGCCGCAATGATAATAGCAAGCACGGCGCAGAGAAGGAGTACAAATCCCAAGGCGACAATTAACTCGGGTGTGAAGTCCTTTGGCCTCGACGTGCAGAAGAAACAGACGATGGCGATGAACATACCGGCGAGTTGGGAGTTGACAAACCAAGCGCAATTGTCTGACTCGAACACAAACTGACGCAGTGTAGGGTGGGCGGCATCTGGCTCAAAGTAATTGTCAGACAGATCGTCCGTAGAGAAATCGTAGTCGAAGCCTATACCGCCGGGCAGGCCGTCAAGACCGTGAGATGTAGCGACTCCCTTGCCTTCGATGACGACATACTCGAATGGACGCCCCCATCCATCCACGACGGATCCTGATTTGCTGGTGAAGGATCCCACCGTGCTCGCAGGGAGTTGATTCAACGAGCCCGGGACCGTGCCGTTGGTCTTTGCGTATTCCTCGATTCTGTTCTTGATGGCCCACAAGCGGTAACGCGTCTCGTATTGTCCACTATTGAGAAGCCAGTTGTGACTGTTTTTGTGCCAGCTCACGGGCACGGCAATCGCGGTCACGATGCACCCGACGAGTATCGAAAGACACAGTCTTAGTGCGTGAAAACGCACTCTTCGCAGCGCCGGCTCACTCATGATAGTCTCCCCCGCAGCGCGTGGCGCCTGCTCTTACGAGATTTAACACCCCTCGTCAGCGCGAGTCCTGAGACTGGTACGGACTTGCTCATTATGGGGGAGTGAGGTGTGGGATGCAATTGCCTTTTGATACTTCTCGACGGGAGTAGTAGGACGTATGGAAGTATGGGCGAAAACTGGACGGTCTATAGATTAGAAAGGGGTTTGCCGGGCATTCCAGCGTCATGATAGCCTTAAAGAAGCTACAGTCGGTTCCCGTGTGGTGCGAAGGAGAAGCCATGTCCTTTCTGGATATCAATGTTGCCATCGGGCGTTTCGCGCGTCCGATTGGCGAGGCCTTTGACGATGCCGCCGCTCTGCAGGCGGAGATGACGCGCCTGGGGATCTCCGAGGCCCTCGTATATCACGCCCTCGCCTCTGAGGGGGACGTTGTTCTCGGCAATCGCCGGCTCTTGGAGGCGATTGACGGACACGATAATCTCTACCCGTGTTGGGTCATGTGTCCACCCTATCTGGGCGATGTGCCGGACCCGGAATGGTGGGTCGCTGAGGCGCGGGAGAATGGCGTGTGCGCTGCCCGGTTGTACCCGCTTCACAGCCTGTATCCGCTCGAGGACTGGTGCGTGGGCGCTTTGCTCAATGAGTTGGAGCGCGCGCGCATGCCGGTGCTGTTGGACTTCGGTCCGCGGCATTGGTCGCAGACATTAATCCCATGGGGAGCGATTAAGGCGCTCGCCGAAGCCTACCCCGACCTGAATTTCATTGTGTTGGGAGCCACGGTCGGCGACGCACGTGCGGTCGAAAGCCTGCTGTATGCGGCCCCGAATATATACTTCGAGTATCATGCCTTCATGCCGCCCGACATGCTTGAACACGTTTCTCAAAGTGGTTTCGCCAAGCAGTTCGTATTTGGCACGGGCCTGCCGCAACGTGCGGCAGAGTGCGTGGTTGGTCAGACCCTCCTAGGCGGTTTGGGTAGCGATGAGCGAAATGCCGTCACGGGAGAAACCGCGCGTTCGCTGCTCGGAATCGAATCCACAATTCGCGTGAAGGCCCCCTTGCCCCTTGAAGCAGTATTTGCGGAGGTGCCCGTGATCGATGTTCACGGGCACATCGGCTCGTGGGAACGCACGACCACGCCCGTCAAAGGCCCGGAAGCGTTTGTGCGCTCCATGGATCGGTGCGGGATCGCGCAGTTTGTGTTCAGCAGCTACGCGGCGATCCATGGGGAAACCACGTTGGGCAACAAGGAGGCCGCCGAGGCAGTAGCGGGATTTCCGGACCGTCTATATGCCTACGTGGTGGTCAATCCGAATTATCCCGAAGAAAGCCACGAAGACGTACATCGCTACCTGGACGCATCGTCCAACTTCGTGGGTCTCAAGTTCCACTGTTACCTGCACGGCGCCCAATTGCACGACCCGGGCTACGCGCATTCGCTGGCCTATGCGGATGAGCATGCCTTGCCGGTGCTCGTGCATGGGGGTGGGCGCGATGAATGGGAAAACGTCTGCGCGCAGTATCCGCGAGCGCAGTTCATCATCGCACATGCGTGCATCTGGGACGGGCACGACCCGGATGGCCGGAAGCTCCACGAGCGCGCACGCACGACGCCCAATCTCTACGTCGACCTGTGTGGTTCGGCAGCGCACCGCGGCGCATTGCGAAAACTCATTAACCTCATTGGCGCCGACAAGATTCTGTATGGGTCGGATTTTCCGATGTTCGATTTCGCGTGGGAACTGGCTCGCGTGACCTTGAGTGATATCAATGACGAGGAGAAACGGCTCATTTGCGGAGATAATGCGCGGCGGATTTTCAGGCGAATTTCGTAGACACAGGTGCTGGGGCCTTACATCCCTCTCGGCCCTGCGGGCTTGCCCCTTTCAAAGGGGGACGCAAGAGTAGCGGAGGCCATTTGCGATCTGAGAGGTCAAGTTCTCCGCCGAGTTGCGGGATCTGATTCAACGCCGGACTATTCTTCCCCGCCGCCGTCCTCGGCAGTGTGAATCAACGTGTGCGGCTTCACGATCGCCACGCTATGCGGGTCCGCGTCCGCTGGCAAGTGGTGGGCGCCGGTGTCGCGGTGAGCGGACATACCCGCTGTGTGAGAGACTTGTGTCGCTGGATTCCCGCGATTTCCCCGCACCAACGCCATCATGTCGTTGACTATGGCCTGCAATTCGTCCGCCTGAGCGGACAGTTCATGACTGGCGGAAGCCGCCTCTTCCGAACTTGCCGCGTTTGCCTGAGTCACTCGGTCCACTTGTGCAACGGCCGTGTTGACTTGGTCGATCCCCTGCGCCTGCTCTGTAGTTGCGGTCGTCACGCCCGCGACAAGACTCGTCACCTCTTCGATGCTCTGCGCGATGGCGTTGAGGACTGAGGCGACCTCCGCGGCGACGTTCACGCCTTCGTCGGAATTCTTCCGGGCTTCATCGATGAGGCTGGATGTATCCTTAGCGGCCGTGGCGCTGCGCTGAGCGAGTGACCTCACCTCTTCGGCCACGACCGCGAATCCTTTGCCCGCCTCGCCGGCGCGCGCTGCTTCAACGGCGGCGTTCAAGGCCAGTAGATTGGTTTGAAAGGCGATTTCGTCGATGGTTTTGATGATCTTGGCCGTCTGATCGGATGACGCCTTGATCTTGTCGATCGCTTCGGTCATGCGGTTCATGGCCTCGCGGCCCCGGCCTGCCGCGGCTAGCGCATCGCGGGACTTGGAGTCGGCCTGTCTAGCGTTATCGGCATTCTGCCGCGTCATGGATGCCATCTCTTCCAGCGAGGCAGACGTCTCTTCCAGCGCGGACGCTTGATCGCTCGCGCCCTCCGCCATTGCCAAACTCGAATCGGATACCTGCTTGGCCGCCTGCGCGACTTGCTCGCTGCCTGCCGACAGGCGGAAGATCGCCTGTTTCACGGGGCGGGTGATACTCAGGGCAACATAGATCCCCAGAAGGGTCGCTACGACGACCGAGATAAGACCAATAATCAGAAAGGCCAGCTTCGCAAATGCCGCTTTGTTGACGGAGGCATCGCAGACCTCCGCCACGGTATCACGGCTGGCGACGACGAGGTCTTTCTTGTTGTTGACGTTTTCGCGTTTGTCTCGAATCGCCTTCAGTTCGTCGTTGAGACTCTCCGTCTGGGCGATCTGAAGTTGGTCGATCAGATCCCGCATCGCCGCGAACGTTTGCTCCGCGGCACCGCCTTCACTGGACTGTCGAGCGGCATCCTCTTGCCCCACCGTCTGCATCAGGGCGAAGACGTTTCGTGTCTGGATCTTCCACTCAGCGAAGGCCTCGGTGAATTTAGAGATGAGTTCGGCATTCTTCGGATCCACTATGGTGCAGGCATCCTTCATTCGCCCTTCTGCCTGTCCGATGTTCTCCTGACTGGCATCATCGGCGGACTTCGCACCATCCGCGTCAACGGCCGCAAGGGCCCTCTTCTCCGCAATAAGGGCCTGGTGGACGTCGCGGTCCGCCTCCAACATGAGGACGAGGCTTTCTTGTAGTTTGTTGATCTTCTCAATGTCTTCGCTAATCAGCGGAATCATGTCCTGCTCGATGAGGGGCAGAACTTCCCGATCGAGCAGGGGCATGAATTCTTGCTTGGCCATTACGTCCATGCTCGAAGCGATTTGCCCCAGACTGCGCCAGCCGACAAGCGCGAGGATCGCCAACGATGCAATAAGCGTGGCAAGCAAGATGCCGATCTTCGCGTTGATGCTCATCCGACCCACCTCCAGTTTTCCTGCACGGCGGCAAGGATTCTCCCGAGACTCTTCATGCTTCATCCCAATTGAGAGTCTCCTTCCACAAGATACGCGCAAAGCGTACTTTTGTCCACTATTAAGTTATAGGGGGGCACCTGCGAGAGAGGGTCGCGTAGTGGGGGAGTAATCAGTATGGGCATGCAATGCGCCTGGCCTTCCCAGGGCCTTGAAACCTGGGAGGGCACATGCCCATAGCCGATGCAGAACATTGCGCGCAATACCGTGTGGAGTGTTTCAGCGAGAACTCTGGTCTGTTTCGCTCACCGTCGTTCCGGCGCAGCTTGAGTCCGTTTCAGGAGCAAGAGCTTCGCGTTTGTATTGTCATATCCGACCGCCCATCCGTTCTTGCCATCGGTCAGGCACAGTCCGGTCAGCGTCCAATCCGCACTGTCAGTCACTGAGATGGGTTCCTCGGTCCATTTGCCACGTGAGTAATGCAGAAGGACTCCACGTTTGCCGGTAATGTCATGGCCTGCGGCCCAGCCCTCTCGCGACGAGACGAAGCAGACCGCTTGGAGATACCAGCTCTCGCTCACCTCCGGCAATTCGAGTTCAGACCACGTGCCGCTCGCGCAAGCCAGGGCAACGCCTCTGCGCAGGCCGGTGGCGAGATCCGCGGACTGCCCGACGGCCCAGCCATGCGCGGCATCCGGAAAACTCACGGAGAACAGTTCCCAGTTGCCTTCCACATCCGGCAAAGCCGCCGCAGTCCAAGCACTGTCAGCCCAATGCACTGCGCCGCCCTCAGATCCGTCCCCATCCGACCCGACCGCCCAGCCTTCGTCCTCTGAAAGGAACACGATATCGTGCACGGTGGGCAAGTCCGCAAGGAGGTCTTCGGAAGACCATGCGCCCCCGGCCAGTTGTGAGACTCCGTATGGGGTCGCAAAACGGCCATCCGCGGGGCCCTGAGTGGAGAGACTCCAAACCGGGGTTGCGATGGAGTTGTCGACGATGTCGATCGTGCCGTCCGGCCCCCGGAAGAGAGTGACCGCTCCGGTGAGGGGTTTCTTCTTATCCACTGCGAGCTTCTCGGCGTCCGCGGCGACTGCTTCTTCGAAAGCGGCTACGCGCGCTTCAATTTCAGCGGGATCGCTGACACCGGCGAGGTCGGCTTCCAATGCGGCCTTGAACTCCTCTTGGTCCTTTGTGGATTTCATGTCGCTCAGGTCGAGAACAAAGCTGCCGCCCCCCAGCCAAGCTTGTCCATCGTCGAGCGCCTCCGCGCTGTACAGGGCCCAGTCATCGGAGAGGTTGGGTACTTCCACGCGCGACCATTCGCCATCTGCTTGCTGGAGGAGCAAGCCTGCCGGACCCCCATTCTGATTACCTGGAGGGGCAAGGTCGATGCCTGCGGCAATCCCCGATTTCGAGTTCTCCAGACTGATGCCAAAGGCCACCGTGTCATCGAGCCCTTCGGGCGGGGTGACTGGGTCCCACTTTCCGCTACAGCCGGCGAGCCCAAGCACGAGCGTCAATCCCAAGATCATCGTGTGTCTCATGACATTTATTCCTTCTGCCTTCACGAGGTCATCAGGCCGTCGTAGAGCTGTTTCAGCGCGTGACTGCTCGCCTCTTTGACCACGGGAACATTGACCAAATCCACATTGCACACATCGCGTCCGGTGCATTCGCCTGACCTGTCGATCCGGCACACATCCTCATCGCAGGCCATTGAGGTATCCACAACGCAGTGGTCGCCCACACACGTGCCGGACTTATCTGTCGTACAGTTGTCTCGCGTTCCGCAGTAGCCCGACTTGTCCTCGAAGCATTGGTCAATGCCACACGCGCCGCTGCCGTCTTCGCTGCATTGATCAACCGTGCACTCTCCGGACTTGTCGGAGGTACAACTGTCGCCAACGCAGGTTCCTGATGAATCGGAGGGACAATAGTCGTCCTCGCAAGAGCCCGATTTGTCGGAATAGCAGTTGTCCCTCACGCAGCTCTGCGACTTGTCGCTGGTGCATTCGTCCGTCTTGCAGGACCCCGACTTGTCGGAAACGCACCAGTCATTCTTGCAGGACCCCGATTTGTCCGAGGTGCACTCATCGGACTTACACGCGCCGGAGCTGTCAAGCGTGCACGTGTCAGCGATGCAGGATCCCGATGCGTCGTCGGCGCACGCGTCCGTATTGCACGCTCCTGAGGAGTCTTCCGTGCATAGATCCGCCGCGCATCCACCGGAGGCGTCGGACCGGCATGTGTCGCCCTCGCATGACTGCGACGAGTCCGAACGGCAGTTGTCCGCCGTGCAGGATCCCGATTTGTCAGTCAAGCACACGTCCGTCGTGCAACTGCCGCTGTCGTCATCGGTGCAGTAGTCACCGGTACAGTCGTCTGCGGAACAGGTGGTGACTTCCTCCGGAGGACAAGTACCGACCGTGTAGTGATCGGACTCGCAGAAGTCGTTGGTGCAGGTGCCCGAGCCATCGGTGGTGCAGGTGTCCCGCGTCTGGCATGCCCCGGACACATCCGTGCCGCACGTCATGTCGCTGGCGCATGCGTCCCCTTCGCACGGACAGGGTGGCGTGTCTTCCGTGCACGTGAAATCGTCAAGGCAATCCCCATCCATCAAACACTCATCGTCCTCGCAGTCTTGTTTGGAAGCTGTGCGGAGCGGCAATGGCGCTTGCGTGCTCCCCGCCAACATGTTCACCCGGCGCAGCGGAACGCCGTCGGCGTGACCGCGCAAGGCCGGCACGCATGCGAACAGCACCACTCGCACGCCGTGCCAGAGAAAAGATCTCCTTTCCATATCAGCCACTCCTTTTCCTGCTATTCCTTCAGGTATGCCAGCGTTTCCGATTCGTAAATACCTTGCACGATTGCGCGGTCAGACACGCGGAGCGTCGCGTTGATCGCCATGGCCAATTCGATCTGGCGCCGTATGAGTCTGCACGAGTACTCTTCATCCGGGGTTTCGAGCGTGCCGTTCGCCCCCACAGCGTGCGACCAGCATCCTCCTCCACAGAAGTACCGCGCCCAGCAATCCCTGCACGCGGGACGCGCGTCCACATGCAGCATCCGGAAGGGCTCTCGCTTCGAGTCGTCAATGCCCGCGTCCAGACTACCAATGCGATACTCCTTCATGCCCAGGAACCGGTGGCACGGGTAGAAGTCGCCCTCGTTGGATAGGCAAATCAAGCCGCGCCCCGCGCCGCAATAGTGGTAGCGCCGCTCATGAACCACGCGCGTGCCCCGGACGTGGCGCACCAGGCCGTGATAGTTGAGGTAATGCCCGGCCTGGATCTGCTTGACGAAATGCGCCGCGATCTCTTCTTCTTGCGCAATCAACGCATCTACGTCCGCCGAGGTCATCGCGGCATCTCCACTCTGCGCCAGGCATGGCTCGATATGTACAGACGTGAAACCCATCTCGAGCAGATGCCGAAATGTGCGCATCGTGTCAGCGTTTCCGCTGGCCGCACTCGTCCGTGCGGGGATGTGGCGGCGTCCCGACTTCCGGAGCAGGGCAAGGGTGGACGCCACAGCGTCATAGCTGCCTGAGCCGTCCCGATAGGGCCGGTTCGCGTTGTGAATGTCCGGGGGTCCATCAATGCTGATCTGAACGCCAATGCGATTCTCGTTGACGAAGCGGACCTGCTCTTCCCCGAACAGCGTGCCGTTGGTGACGACGCTCAGGTCGAAGGACTTGCCGTTCTGCCGCTCCTTCTCGCGGCAATAGGCGGTGACTTCCTTCATGAGTGCAAAGTTGAGGAAGGGCTCTCCCCCAAAGAAGACGATGTTGATCGTTTTCAACCTGCCTGAATTCGCGTAGAGGAAATCCACGCCGCGCATGGCCGTCTCTCGCGCCATGGGTCCGGACTGCGCACCGTACAACACGCCGCTCTCGCATTCGGAGTGTCCGCGAGCGCCGTAGCAATAGCGACATGCGAGATTGCACCCGTGCGTCACGCACAACTCGAGGGTGCTGAACGGACGCTTCACCGTTTCCGGCTGCGGCCGGGGCCAGGGAGTCTCACTGAAGAAATCCTCGCGCCACAGATGATCGATCGCACTATCGATGTCTTGCTTTCGGTAGCGGCGCAGGAGGGACAAGATGGTATCGTCCATCGAGCGATTCCGGAGCGTGCAGAGAAGGTGGAAGGTGAGATTGTTGACCTCATAGAAAAGGCAGCGGTCAACGTGCAGGACCATGGGCAGGCCCAAAGCCTGAAAGCAATGATACTCTGCCACCACCGTTGCGGACGTTGACACGCGTCCCCCATTCCACAGCCGCAGCTCTCGTGGAAACGTGGTGTGGCGTCCCCCAGCCCTTCACAAAGCTAACACGGGATCGCCCTCCTGTCAAGACTGTTTTCTTGAATACAGGGGTTGGGGAGAGTAGCCGTTTCTTCCCGGCGCGCTATTCTGGCGCGAGCTGTTCTCGCGGCTCTGAAATCTTCAGGCGCTCCATGCATGCCTTAAGAGCTTCCGCTGCGGGGATAGCCCGGTCCATTCGAGCTTCGAGGTCGCCTTCCCCCTCGCCGAGCAGCGCTTCCGCAAAGTACCCCGGCTGGAGCACCCACGAAGTGCCCAAGTATCCCAACATGCGGTCAGTCGCATCACGCTGAGAACTCTTCACTAAGGCCAGAGCTGCTTCCTTGTTCTTGTATCCCGCGGGCCAGACCTTGAAACGCTTCTCCAGAAACAAGCGAACCGACGGATAGTCGGGCTGAACGCTGTAGTGCCAATCGCAGATGATGATGTCCTTCGGAATCAGATCGATGGCCGGCGCAGTGCCCTTGTCACTGGCTTCCCATCCATTGCCCATATTGGGCACCGAAGCATCAAGCAATCGGTCGCCCCACATCAACATCTTCCAGCCGCGCTTGCAGACCACGTGATCGTGGATGTCCATCACCGCCTGGGCGAACAGATGCGCGGGGTCTTGTCCCGCACAGCGAGGGCACTTCGGACTGCCAATCACCAGCACTTCATCCATGCCCACGTGTATTGCGTCAGCTTCGAAGGCCAGGACGATCTCGTCCAGTAGATCAAAGATGATGTCGTTCACGCCAGGGTGTTTGGGACACCAACTTTTCAGGAGCTTGGGGCGATTCGCTTCGGGCACGTCCGGTATTTCTTCCATGTCCGGATGCTTGGCCATCAGCGGAAAGACGAGACCGCCTTTCGCCCACGATTGGTGGCCCAGGCAATTGAACTGCGGGATGAGGCGAATCCCGTTGGCGCGGCAGTGAGCCGCGAGGTCGCGTGCAGCCGCCTTAGTGGTAATCTTGTCGAAGCGCATGTCCGGGTGTGACTCGAACTCAAAGTTGTAGCCCACCTCATACACGAGTGTGTTCACGCCCAGCGGAACCAGCACCTCCGTGATCGCACGCTTGAGCGCGGGAAGACCTTCCTCGCCCCCGGCCACGCCCCAAGCCATCACGTGCACCCCACGCCACGGTTGCTGAACTTCGTCTCCCGCGGCCGTCAAACTCACCGCGGCCAACGCAATCTGCGCGATCATGATCATGTGGATTCCTCCCCGCTGGTCGTGCCTGCTCATCCGCATGTCCATTCTAAGCAGAGTGCAAATGCTTCTCAACGGGCGATGCAAGAAGAAGGATTGCCGAAATCAGGGCAGGACTGGGGCCGACATTACCCAGGGTGGTGCTTCGCTCTGCCCTGGACTACGAACTTGCAGGATCTTATGAAAGCTACGCACATTCTATGCGACTTTCGAACTAAGTTGGCCTACAGTCGCATGCACCACAAGCATCCTGATCTTTCAGGCCGTCAGAGCGCCGCGTGCAGCCAAAGCCCTGGCAAGGGCGCAGGCATGTAGCCACGGGTGGAGCCGAAGGCGGAACCCGTGGATGGATGCGGCATCTCATGATCAAGCCCCAGCGTGGGCGGAGGAAGTCCAAGCGGCTGAGGCCGATCCAATTCAACAGGAGTGCTGGGAAGGCACGTAAAGAAGTGATATCGGAACTCTGGCGAAAACTCCTGCGCCCCGCTGGGGCTTTCGGAAGGAGAGGGCATGCCTACCCCGGGTTCCGCCTGCGGCTCCACCCGGGGCTATGCACCTGCGCCCTTTCCAGGGCTTAGATGCGAAGATGCGCGTGGCGGACTATGTGAGCCGTCAGGTCGTTCACTTGAACGAAGCGCTGCGCTGCCGCGCTCGGCGAGCGAGGCAGTACCAGAGGGGCGTTCCGCCATCACAAGCCAATCTCCGCTGTCTTCTGCGGGCTCCGCCTCTGCGCTGGATGGTGGTCCAATCACGGGCGAGACGCCCGTTCCCCCTTGTTAGGGCTCTTTCCCGAATCGGTGTAATCGGTGATGTCTGTGGATATGCCCCTCTGTTTGGTTGCGCCACGCCGCGCTGAGTGAATCAGAGTCTCAACTATGCACGAACTGTCTGCACAGATTTCTGACGGTGTCATCCTGTTCCGACTGATACAGGCGTTCCAGACCTGGACGAAGGCCATTGTTCGGCCTGACCAACAAGCATTCGCCGATGTCGCGATAGAGGCGCGCCGTGATCAACTCGCTCGCGAACGCGAGCACGCTGTCGTCCATGCGTTCCTTAAATGACGCCCTGCCACGAGCTGTCGGAAATGCGTACGACCTACCGGCCATGTGGGTGGCGTTACGCAGCGCGTTCTTTGTGGTACCCACTTTGCGCAACGCTTCAAGCGCCATGACCCCGGCCAGCAGCGGGCTCTTCTTCAATCCATCCGGAGGTACGAGGTTCATCTCGCTGTGATCCACGATGCACAGTGCCGAGAGGTACTCCATCGTGCCGGGCTTCCCGTGCAGAAGTGTTCCCGCCTCAAGGCACTCATGAAATACCCGGGCGCCGGGTTGCGCGCTGAAACACCCAGCCATGAGGCTAATGTGATTGTCGATGCAGAACTGGGCAACCTCGGCGCCGGTATTGGACTCAAATGACTCAAACCGGTCGTAGGGCAGCCCGAAGATGAAGGAACCCTGTATGGAGATGCCGTAACTCTGAATCTTCTTGATCTGTCTCGCGTAGTATTCCGATGGGCTGAGCCCGCTCTCCTCGATTTCGAACCGGCAGTGTTTGTTGATGTACTCGAGATTGTCCATATCGAGGCTCTCGAATCCGATCTCAAACAACACGGCGCCCGCAAGACGCAAGTGCTCAAGCAGTGTCTCATTGGACGCGACCTCAATGGAGATCTGGGCCATGAAGGGAGTCTTCAGTTTTCGCTCGATGATGCCGTCCAGCATGGCGTCCAGTGCCTCGCCGCCCAGGAGTAGATTGTCTGTCGTGAAGAGGAAGACGGAGTAGGGCACCTGATTCGGCCTGTGCCGGTACGAGGCCAGTTCCTCCAGGAAGTCATCGGGCGTCCTCGCGCAGAGCCGTCGTTGCTCGATCGGTAGCGTGGAGATGGAGCAGAAACTGCAATTGTATGGGCAGCCCAGGAGCGGAGCCACCGGATTGACGCGGACCTTGTTGGCCAGGTAGCGTCCCAGGAGGGGCACTCGCCCCCGCACGCCCATGCACATCGGCGGCAGGGGCACCACGTTCGGGGCGCCGCGCCAGACCCCGTCTTCGATCGTGGTATGGCCTTCGTATTCCCGCTTCGCCGCCCCCTGCTCCAAGTCGCTGAGAATTGTGCCGATCAGTTCCGAATCCGCCGGCCCCCGCGCCGCGATGACGAGTTCAGGGTGGGGACAGCTCTTGCGGATGAACACCTCGACATCTTCCGTGGCCGTGGACACGTGGATTCCTCCCAGCACAACAGGGATCCGTGCGTGGTTGAGCACGATTGCGGCCGCCACGGCCGCCGGGAAATTGGAGCTGATGGACGTCATAAATACTGCGAAGGGTTTTGTCCCCTGCTGCTCGATGATTCCCGCCAGTGACCTCCTGTTGTCGTCCGCCTGGATCACGGTGGTTTCCGGCGACAGCCTCGCAATCTGGTTTCCGACATAGATCACCGCCCCGTTCTCAAGTCCAAATGTGTCTACCATCGTGGTCTTGCGCTTACAAAGGTCAAAGTGCAAGAAATCGAGGAAGTTCGACTCGTTAAGACCAGCCGCGTCGCACCCGCTCAGGAAGGTGATTAGGTCAAGTGGTGATGTGCGCCGACTGGCATCTGGACTCATGAAGTCATACGTGGCAGGATTGTAAACAATAACATACTCATCCATTCGCCGCCCCCTTCCTGCTGCTCGAAACCTGCACCCCCGAGTTGGAAGTCCAATCCTCGCTTCTAATAGAAGCAAGTACTCGCCGGGGTTACATGGGCTCGCAGGGGACGGATAGGCTTGCCAGCGGATATCGTTGCGGCGAAAGCACAGGTTTCCTGCTTGCCATGTAGGTTTGCAATCCCGCACACTTTCAGTTGTCCAGGTGCCCCACTTCGGCAGTCGTGGTACTCTGGAGCCGGACCCCGTGGGGATTTGGGAAACTGCCAAAGCTGGGCGAAATGGCGCGCCGTTGGGTTGGGGGTGGCTCAGTACGTCGTGTGCAGGTGGGAACGACGCGTGGGAATGAGGACCTTCGAGACGACATCGTGGACTGTGGTGCTGGCCGCGAAGGATGAGCAGACGGCGGTGTCCAGGAGCGCGTTGCACGACTTATGCGAAACCTATTGGCCACCCTTGTACTCCTACATCCGGCACAAGGGCTATTCGGTGGAGAACGCCCAGGATTTGACGCAGGAGTTCTTCACGAATCTGCTTGCAAAGAACTACTTGAAGGACGTCGAGCCGGCCAAGGGCCGGTTCCGGTCCTTTCTGTTCGCCTCGGTGAACCACTTTCTGGCCAACGAACGCGCCAAGGAAAGAACTTTGAAACGCGGTGGCGGGCACACGCACCTCTCCCTCGACTACTCGGAGGCCGAGCAGCGTTACGCGTGCGGACCGTCTCATGCCCTCTCCCCCACGGCCTTGTTCGATGCGGAGTGGGCCAGGACCACGCTCGAAACCGCGCTTCGGCAATTGGAGGCGGAATACGCGAAAGCCGGCAAAGCGCACGTATTCGACGGCCTCAAGAGCTTCCTTGCTGGTACGCGGGCAGATCTCTCGTACGAAGATCTGGCGCACAGGCTTGACATGTCAGAAGGTGCCGCCAAAGTGGCCGTTCATCGTTTGCGCAAGCGGTATGGGGCTCTGCTGCGCAACGCGATCGGCAATACCGTCGAAAGACCGGACGATGTTGACGAGGAACTCAGGTATCTGGCGAAAGTGGCGGGGTCGTGAGCACGCGTCCTCCGGATGTGCGTCAGGTGCCTGACTACGCGGACCGAGAAGTTAGTACCAAAGGTCGGAGCACGAGCATGTCACCCTCCGAGAAGTGTCCGGAATGCGGCGCGGCGATACCCCCGTACGCCCCGGCAGGACTCTGCCTCAAGTGCATGTTTCAGCACGGTTTGGACACGGGTGAAGACGCGGAGACGGTCTTGAATCCAGAGGTTCACGAGGTGCACGCGGAACGCCACTCCAGGAACGCGTTGCGGGAACCACAACTTTCAATTGGCACACGGCTCGGGGTTTTCGAGATCGTCGGGCACCTTGGCGCTGGCGGGCAGGGGGATGTGTATCGAGCGCGTGATTTCAAGCTGGGCCGCGACGTGGCCATCAAAGTTCTACCCGCCGAATTCCTCGACAAACCGGATCGTCTCATCCGCTTTCAACAGGAAGCCCGAATCCTGGCAGCTTTGAACCATCCCAACATCGGCGCGGTGTACGAACTGCGCGAAGAGAACCATCTGCACTTTCTGGTCCTGGAACTCGTCGAAGGCAAGACCCTTTCCAGACGCATTGCTGAAGGGCCCATCCCGATGCCGGACGCGCTCCCCATCGCGATTCAGATCGGCGAGGCTCTGGAAGCGGCCCATGAGCGGGGCATCATCCATCGCGACCTGAAACCCGCGAATATCATGCTGACCGGGAAGGGGGCTGTGAAGGTGCTGGATTTTGGCATCGCCAAAGCTTTAGAGAGCCAGACCGATCGGCCGTCCGCCGCGGATGCAAACGCCGCGACTGCGATTCCATCTACTCACACGGGCGGTCTCATTCTTGGAACACCGGCGTATATGGCGCCCGAGCAGCGAGCGGGAATGGACGTGGACCAGCGCACCGACATCTGGGCGTTCGGGTCCGTTCTCTATGAAATGCTCACAGGCCGCCCCCTCTGCCAATCCTACCCTACAGGCGCGGCCGAACGGGAAAGCGAACCACCTCCGGCGTGGCTGTTTCCCGAGGTTTCTCCCGGCATGGCGCCTTTGCTGAGCCGTTTGCTCACCCCGAATCCGGACCTTCGATTTCAACACATGAGGCAGGTGCTTGAAGGACTGCGCGAATTGCAGCCCGAGTTCAACGTGCAAGGTGAAAAGCGCAATGCCAACACGGTCCCGTCGATCGCGATTCTCCCTTTTGTGAATATCGACGGCAACCCTGAGAATGAATACTTCAGCGACGGTTTGGCTGAGGAGATGATCTGGGGGCTTAGCAAGTTGCCGGGCCTGCGTGTCGCCGCCAGAAGCTCTTCGTTCCGGTTCCGCGGAGTTGACCTGGATATCCGGGAAGTCGGCAGGCAACTCGGCGTGACCACCGTGCTGGAGGGGAGTGTGCGTAGGGCGGGCAACCTGCTGCGCGTCACCGCGAAGCTCGTCAACGCGGCGGACGGCTACCATCTGTGGTCCGAGCGTTACGATCGGGATGCGGACGATGTGTTCGCCATCCAGGACGAAATCGCTGTGGCCATCGTCGAGAATCTGAGGTCTGAAATGCTTGACGAAGAGAAGACGCGCCTGTCGATGCGGCACACCAGCAGTTTGGAGGCGCACGATCTCTATCTGAAGGGGCGCCATCATCTGAATTCAATCTCCTTGAACAGGCTGTGGAAATCCGTTGACTGCTTCCGCCACGCGATACAGCTCGATCCCGGGTACGCCCTAGCCTATGCCGGACTGACGGAGAGCTATTGCTCGCTGGGCCTGTGGGGTCTCATCGACCCGCGGGAGGCGGCGCCCGAGGCACGCGCCGCCGCGATGAAGGCCCTTGCGCTCGATGAAACACTCTCCGAGGTTCACCACGCGCTTGGACTTCTGAGCGCCTTCTGTGGTGAGTGGTCGAACGCCAGGAGAGAGTTCCGGCGGGCGATCGAACTCAGTCCGGATCATGCGTCCGGCCGCGCCTGTCATGCAATGTTCCTGCGCTTCACGTCCAAACGCGAGCAGGCTCTTGCGGAAATGAAAGTAGCGCTGGAACTGGAACCTCACTCGGTCTTGGTGAATGCGGGAGCGGCCTACCTCTTCTTCTCGTTCCGGCACTACGATGATGCCATCCGGCAGAGCCATAAGATCCTGGCGATGGAACCGAACTTCTTTCAGGCGCACGGATACCTCGCATTCGCATACGCGCGCAAAGGCATGCTCGACAAGAGCATTGAGGAGTGGCGAGCCCTGCTTTCCCAGAGAGGCTACAAGAGACTCGCTTGGGGCGTGCGGCGCGCCTACGAGCGCGCGGGCTATGGAGGTGCCATCAAGAAGATCGCCCAGCGAAGCGTCCTGGCGTACTACGCAGTCCGGCTGCTGCGTTGGATACCCCGAAAAGAGCGCAGGTTCTGCTCCCCCATGCTTCCCGCGGTCATGTATGCGGAGGCCGGCGAGAAGGACTTGGCCTTCAAGTGGCTGGACAGGGCTTGCGCGGAACGCACTCCACTCATGATCGGCATCACGGAAGACCCGCCGTGGGATGGACTGCGCTCCGACCCGCGATTCAACGAAATTATTGGCAAGATCGAAGGCGGGCCCGTCCGCGACGATGACGCAATCTGAGGCGGTCGCGTCACCTGGGCGGGAGCGGCGTGAGGCGTCCGCCATCCCATAGAAACTCGCTCTGTCCCGGCGGAATCATGATCTTGGTACTGTCAGGTATTTCGCCGCGCAGATCGAAGGGATTCACGACACTGAAGTCCGGATTGACCACCCAGCCTTGAAGATTTGTCACTTGCTGCACGTCCGTTGAGGGGCGATCGGGAAACACCGCATGATACCGCAGCCGCGTGACGGCCGGCAGCCAGAATCCGTCCACCAATGTGAACGCCTCCACCGTGTTCTCCACGCACACACGCGTGCCGGGGACCTTGTAACCCTGCGCGATCGTGCGACCGCTGGTCGTCAGACTATCTGGACCCATCTCGATGAGGAGTGCCGCCAGCGCGCACTCTCTCTCGACATCAAAGCAGGCGGTGATGTAGCCGTAGCGTGTGTCTCCTTCGATGACCCGGCACCAGGATGAAGCTACTTGTTCAATTTGAGGCCGCAATTTGAGCTGTGCACCCGCCAGCTTCTGATCGACCCGCAGGCTGTCGTCGTTGTAGCCCAAGGCCCCATGTCCGGGCATGAAACTCGTCAGCAGGAGCATGGGGGTCTTCTGGAAATCCACGAGCCCTTGCGGGCCGCGCCCAAGAACCCCGTACGGCGTCTTCCCCGGACACACCTCGCAACGCAAGTACTCCCCGTTCTCATACTTGTGGATGGACACCTTGCCCGGGACATACGCGATCGGGGCATGCTCATAGAGCATGTTGCCCCACTGCTGCCGGTGCAACACATTTCGCTTCTTCGGCGAATCCTGAGAGAGCTGCCCGTTTTCGTATATACGCAAACTGCCTCGCGATGAAATCAGGTCCTTCTCCATGTACCAGCTCACGGCGAAGCGCTGGAGCCTGTCTTGTTGGGACTTGTAGATGGAGAGGATCTCCCGCGGGTCCTGAGTGTTCCGAACATCGATTGGCGTGGACGCAAGTTGAGCTGGGGCGACTGCCGCGGCTGCGGCAGTAGGTGGCGCGTCACTCTTCTCCCCGCGCAGCAGATAGGTGATAAGCGGCACGCTGAACACGACAAGCGCCGCCGCAGTGGCAACGGATACCCCCTTGATTCCAAACGGCAGCGACACGGGTGCGATAGGAACAGGCGGGCGAACGACAGGCTCCGCGAGGCAGAGTGCCACAATACCGCGGACGCGCGCGTCGCGGGGAGAATCGGCGGGTTCCACGGCCGGCATGAGATCGGCGATGAGGGCCGCGCCAAGCGTGTTGCGCGCGCGCTCGATGCGCTTCTTGGCCGCATCACGGCTGATCCCGAGCAGCGCCGCGATTTCACGCGCGGTCTTCCCGGCGTAGTAATGAAGCGTCAGAACCTCTCGTTCCTGGGGGGTCAGCTCCTGCATGCGGCGCTTGAGCAGCTCATGCATCTCATCGCGAAACGGACTGGACATCTCTGCGGGTGGCGGCTCGACCGCCGCGCGCACCATCCTGTCGAGACGCCGCGACTCGATCAGCGAGCACCCGGTGTTGTGCACGATGCGCGTCAGCCAAGAGGCGAACCGCGCCGGCTCGCGCAATCCATGCAGCGACCGAAACGCCTTCAAGAAAGACTCTTGAACGATATCCTCGGTGTCTTCCCGGCTGAGCGAGCACGCATAGGCAACGGCGTGGGCCAGACCCAGGTACCGCTCCACGAGGACGCCAAACGCGTCCGGCTTTCCCCCCAGGACCTGCGCAACCAAGTGCGCATCCGGTGGTTTGTCGCGCTTCCACATGTCAACGCCCCCCGATTCCTACATTATAAGACTGCCGGGGGCCCGTTTGGGGACATCTGTGGAAATGATTGCGGGGAAGTGCCGTGGAGTGTTCTCAGAGAGACAGTCCGTCCAGTCAGTCCGGTAAGCCTACCCAAACGCTTTCCTTTGACAGACTCTCGAAATAACCAAAATCGTGCGTGCCACCTAGAAGGGCGGGGTTTCCAACCCGCCTTTTCCAGATTTGCGCAATGGCTGATGACTTCTCAAAGTCTGCAGGTCCAGCCGGAGACAAAGCAGACTTCGCATCCATCAACGTGCGCCGGTGGCACCCTTCACTGCAACCTCGTCAATGGTTGTGTTGTGGAAATGAACCACTTTCCATCCGTCGGTTTCTTTCGCCAGTACAAGTGTACTCCGGTGGCGGCATGCGGGGATTTCGACGCCGTTTGGAGCAATGAACGCACCGACGTTCCAGATGGAAACGGCTATCGCGTACCCGTCGCCGATGGAGTGCACCTTAACTTCTTCCACAGTTTCTTCAAGGTCCTTGAATATGGTCTTGTGATAGTCCGACAGGTGCTTCAAGAGTTCCGGTTTTCCGCGCCAGTACATCCCGACAATATTGATGCCTTCCGCATCGTCACGGTACGACTTCGTGAACGCTTCCATATTGTGCTCGTTCCAGGCCGTTTCCTGATCCTTGAGGATGTCCTGGATTGCCTTATTGTCTTCGTCCGATAGTTGGGACTGGGGGAATTGCCCTGCTTTTGGCTGGGCAACCACTCCCGTAGCGAGTATCAATAGGATGGCCGAGAGAAGCACGGACGAGGTGGCGATTAGCTTCGACATTCTCAATCTCCTTCGTTAGGGGATTCATGCGAACCAGCAAACTTCTCTAACCTATTCCACGAACTGCGCGACTGACACGGAAAACACTCGTCCGGTGCGACGGCTGCCAGCTCGGCGCTAATACCCGCGCAGTGCTTGGTACAAAGGGACTTGTCGTACACATCACCTCTGCCTGTCGCCAAGGACCATCAAGCCGGGATGAAGCGTCACGACCAACACTACAGCGCTGCAAGAAAAGGCGAGCCAACAAAACGAAGACTACGGGTGAAAGGACGTGCCAGGAAATCAGGAACCCTTGCACAAGGAAGGTTAACAGGGACTCGTGAAGAACGCAAGGAGACTCGGAGGACAGGAGACTCGGAGGATGGTTATCGCGCCAAGGCGCCCATTTCGCGACTGGCACCATTTGTCTCACCGCGGGCCACACGGGAGGGCGGGTTTTGAAGCAAAGACTTGAAGATCAGGCGATTGTCGTCAGGAACTCCTCCGTGATCACTTCGCCGGGGGGTGGACTGAAGCGACCTCCCTGTTTCGCACATACACATCAACTTCCTGCCTCCTGTCTAGATTCATCAAGTAGATTCTCGATTCTGGCTACGTGTTCCTCTGCGCTGCATTCGTCCCACGAGGTGAAATCACTGAAAGTCCCTCCGAGTGCCTCGGGCGATGGTCCAGCGCTCTTGAGGAACGGACCCGAGACACCCACCATCCAACCATCTTTAGCTGCCCAATGAGGCTCGAAGGTACGAAACCGAAACACATAGAACTCTCCGGGGCCTTCTGAGTATTCTCTTGGGACCACTGCCATAAGTTGGATTTCATCCGGAACACGCGCGAGCTCCGTAGGATAGGTCAGCCAATTGACCATATCGCTCTCTGCGAAGTGCTTCCGCGTCATGAATTGTGGCGAAAAGAGATCGAGTCGATCTAGTTCGTCAAGCTTCCGGTACAACCAATTTCGCGATTCAGCAGAAGCCGCTACTTGCTCAAATGACGCAGGTTCCGAGACACGACCAGCTCGAAGAAGCCCGAGAATGGCAAACATTTTCAATCGGGGGTCTTTATAAGAGACTGACTGCGACAGTTCTTCTAGCGCTTCGTCTGTTCTGACATACCCAAGGATGTCGAGTGCAAGTGCGGCCATGGATCGAGCATCCTGGTAAGCGTCCTGCCAAATCCACACTTCGCCCTCGTCTTGCTGTAGGGGAATGAGCGTCTGCCGCAACGCATCGTGAATAGTGATCATTACCCTTGAAATCTCTGTTCTGGACTCCTCGTCAACCAAATCGGCTTTCAGGTAAGCCAGAATCAATTCTGACACCGGCCACTGCAGACTTGGTTGGCGCGCATACGAAATGATTCGTGGAAAAAGAACGTCGGGATGACGGGGCTTTTCCGCCAAGGTCCCCAAGGAGTGTAGGCGAACATCGTCGGAAACGTTCTGGAGTACCTTCAGTAGGATTGCTGCCGCCTGTCGATCATCGAGTTGCCCCAAGAGCCTCAGGGCGTGGGCTTGTGCTTCGGGGCTATAAGACGCAAAATTCGCCTCGATCACAGGAGCGTATGAGGAGTACACCTTCATCGACGCAGCTGATACGAGTTCTACCGCGGAATCTTGCCATTCGTATTCAAGGTTCGGAAATGCTTCGCCGGCGACATCGAGGGCATACAACCCCTCGCGCTCCGAAAGCCCTGCGACCGCCATGCTTCGCAATTCGTCAATGGCTCTTAACCTTGTCTTCAAATCTTCGGCGCGAAGATCGCGGACAATTGGTTCAAGTTGATTGGATTCTGCCTTCGGTTCCTCCCATCTGCCGCAACCAAAGCATACCAGACACACAACAAAAGTCAGCTTCGGAATAAATGGGGACAGTAAACACTTGTTATACTCCTTCCCCGTATCTACTCCCTGGAATACGCCGCGTTGGCGTGGGTCGTTGTGCGAAGGTGTGTTTCCCAAGCAGGGACTATCAGCCGCATTCCCCATACCTTGATTCTCCCCGATCCAGGCATTGAGTACTCACGCAAGAATAGCACTACTGCCTAAAACAGACAATAGCGGGACTCATCGACTCCAATGAAGAGAGGCGGGCGCTGGCCTGTTTCAGTCAGCGGCGCGTGTGCGTATGGAGCGTACCTGGAGGGCAAGGTTTCCATCTCTCCCCAAAAGGGGACCGTCACGAAGGGCACTAACTTCAGGTAGTGAGGAATCGGGAACAGACCTGAACCCGTTGTGAAAGCACATTCATTGGAGCGCCAGCATCCTTGCTGGGATAGTGAAGAGCCGGCAGGGATGCCGGCGCTCATGGCTGGCTCATGGCTGGCTCATGGCTGGCTCATGGCCGGTCCGGTTTCGCGGCTTGCCTTGCTTTGGTCAGACTCCGTACCTCAAGAAGTCAGCGGCAATCGTGACAGTAACCACTTTGTCGGCATGTCAGGGCGCCGCGAGGGCTTCCACCGGTATGATGGCAAGTTCGGCGCTGTTGGCGTTGCTGCCCCGGCCGCCGTCGTTGGAATAGGTAACGTACAGCTTTCCTTCATGTTCGACGGCGTATGGGTAGGATAGGGCTGCATTTGGTGTCGACTCGCCTGCCCCTGGAGATTCGGCCCCGCGAATCGTGAAGACGGCGCTGAAGAGGCGTTCGCCGGGACGGCTCACAGCAATGGTGAGCGGAGACCTGCGATTGCCTGCGTCGGCGGTGGTCGTGCCGATGAGGTAGTGCTGCCCGGTCGACAAGGTACCGGCGCAGGGTTTTGAGGCGGCCATGGGAAGATTGGACGGCGCCATCTCGGACCAGTTCTCTCCGCCGTCATGGCTCACTGACGCCAAGGCCACGGGATTGGAGCCGTCATTACGCGCGATGCAAATGAGGTCATCCGCGTCGGCAAGGAGAGCGGATTCGCCCCACATGACCAGGTTGCCGGGTTTGGGGATAGGCACCACCCGCCAGTGGGCGAAATCGCCGGTATCACACAGAGCGACCGCAGCGGGATTGGCGGTCGAGCCGAACTGCCCTCCCACGATGATGCCCGGCATGACCCATCGCCCCTGCCGAGTCTGGATGGGCTGATTCATGGGCCAGAAGCCGTCGCCAGCGGCAATGCCGCGGTCCTGCCACGCGGCCTTGTCCTCATCCCACTGGAAGGTGTGTGTGTGCACGTTCTCACGGAAGCCTTCGAAGGAACCAAGAAAGGCCCAGAGAGACTTGCCGTCGTGCCCGAACACGCCATGGCTTACGGCTTCATTCCCTTCGCCTTTGGCGAGTAGCCGGACCGGTCCCCACGTCGCACCCGCATCGAGGCTGGTGCGGAAATCGGCCCGCTCACTGGCGGTGTTCTCTGAGCCCGCGTTGTGCCCGAACGAGCAGATGAGCCGGTCCTTCTCCCAGGCGAGCGCCACCCCATGCAGCCAGTGAAACCCATCCGCATCGGGTTCGTAGAGTTTGATGACGTGAAACTCGACACCCTGTATCGTCCTCACCTCCGCAGACGCTGGCAAGGGAACCGATGAATCCCAAAGGCTGAATTGACCCGGAGCTGCCGACACCGCAAACGCACACAGGAGGAGCAGGCTTTTGGCAAACATCGCGTTCTCCAAAGGACTTCAAGAATCGTTTTCACCAAGAGCGCTGCAACTCTCTGGCGGCATTCAGGGCCTTGATGAAGCGATCGCTGGCCGGGAATGGTCCGGGGTACGGGAGCCGCTCAATATGGAAATCGAGGAAGAGAACCCAAACGTGGTCGCCTTGGGGATTCTGGATAATCACAGGAAAGCTCGAAAGTGCAGTAGCGGTGGAGCCGGTAGCGGTGTTTTCGTGTGCAAGCACATCGGGCAGGTCATTGCGCAAGCGGTAGAACGTTGAAGAACCTGCCGTACCCTCCCCCGCTGGCGCCACGATGTCCTGGCCACGAGCAGGCCCGCGCTTCAATGCATCGATGAGGGCGATTCCCTGGTCTTCCGAGTCCACAGCATAGCCGACGTAGAAATACTCTGCCGGGGACAGGACCGGTTCAAGCCGCCTCATGCGTTCACGGTTGAGATTTCCGAGGACGTATCCCTTCAGCGCATCGTCGACTGGACCCTCCGCGTTCCCGCCGAGGGCAAAGCTCTCCGGTTGCGTATCCGGCCCGTACGCAAAGAGCGTTGAAGGGTGCAATTCAGGCCAGGTTCCATCGTGTCTCTGCGCGTACGCCCATCCGGACAAGCCAACGGCCGATATGCGGCCGGCCTCTTTGGAGTCCGTTTCGAGGTGACGGCGTTGCTCGATTCCGAGTTGAAGGGCGGCAAGGTAGGCGATTAGGGCTAGCGTGATGAGGGGCAGGGCACGTTTTGATACAACGGTCTTCATGCGCGCACGATGATCCCAAGTCTATCGAGAAGCACCGCAACGCATGATACTGCTGCAAGCGGCAGGATCCCTATCAGAAAGAGCGCGGCGACGGGCCATCGAACGAGAAACTCCTTTGGAATCCAATCGAAGTAGATTTCGAGGAAGAAGCCTGCGAGGAGAAACATCACGAGCAAGTTCTTACCCATCGCACTCAGCAAAGGAAACCTGAGTTTGTTCTGGCCTGACGCGAAGAACCCCACGAGCATGAGGCCAGCCATACCAACGGCCAGCAACTGATGCGCAGCCGTCGCGTCGTGAGGTTCCGGGGGCTGGACCCAGTCCATGGAGTATGCGGCGACCAGGGCCGCCGCCGTGACGGGGACGATGCGCTTCTGGAAACCGACCGTCGGGTTGTCCGGGTCCATGTGAAGCCACTGCCCGAAACAAGTTCCCGCAATCGCCACGGTGCACAACCCCAGCACAGTGAAAGGAATAGACATGAGATGAAAGATGTTGTCGTCGCCGGTGTAGTGATCAAAGTAGGGGCTTGCATAAAGAAGCGAATGAATCACGGTCAAGACAGCGGCAAAGCGGATTCGCCGGTCCGCATTGGGAAGGAGCGCGATCGTTGTGAATCCGGCCAACGCCCCCAGCGCCAGCAGGGTAAATGTGCTGCCTATGAAGAAATCCCGCCAGAGCGTTTCCCCGAAAAGCACATAGTGCATCACGATACACTCAAAGAAGGCCAGCGCATAGAGAACGCCCACCCGCCGGACAGTGTACAAAAAGGCGGACCGGGCACCGCGCAATTGCCGCCGTCTCGTGAAAGCGTTATAACCCACGAAGCCCATGACGAACATGAATATCCCCTGTCCTACGTCAATGGGCGTAATCAGCGGGGGCACCCCGCTGAAATACTGGTAGCCGTGATTGAGCATGGTCGGACCAAGGGGGATGTCTTCGCTCAAGACATCGCCCGAGTAATAGTAGGTGGACATTGAGATGATCAGCATGAGGACTATCAGGCCGCGGGCTTGGTCCAGCCAGTCGTAACGTTCGCGCGCGGGACTCCCAGAAATAGGCGTGTGCATGTGGGACCCTCTATCCGTAGGCCGTGACGCGTGGAGGATGATACGCCCATTGCTCTAAGCCGTCAACGGGCGGCTACTCATCGCATAGTGCCATCATTATCGCAGGGAATAATTGGGGGCAGTAATCATTTGTTGTACTCCCCTCGTCTGGCCTGAAAAACACGCCGCGTTGGACCGCGTCGTTGTGCGAAGGCGTGTTGCCCAGGCAGGGACTATCGGCCGCATTCCCCATACCTTGATTCTCCCCGGTCCACGCATTGCATACTCACGCAAGAATTGCACTACTGCCCAAAACATACAATAGGGCATTCTTGGACACCAATGAAGAGAGGCGGGCGCTGGCCTGCCAAGCCAGCGTCGCGTGCGGGGTCTCGGCGAGGTCACGCGTGACGGGAGCAGGCTTTCTCGGAGGAATGACAGATAGCCCCGGCGGTTGTTGTCCGTGAAGAAGACATCCTGCCGGTAGTTCCCCCGCTACGTCACATGATGGGCGACTCACAGAACCACGGTTCTCCCCTGCCGTGTCATGAGACGATCGTACCAAACCTGGGAAAAGGAAGACAATGAATGTTTACTGGGTGTCCCCCTTTATCGCCTTCGGTGTCGGTCTGTCCGGAAACGATTGGTTCGGCTCCCGCAGGGGGCGTTTAGGGGTTACTATGGAGATTGGAATCGGCCACACCTGCCGACCCGTGATCGGGACTAAGATCTCCCGAACGCAAACCCGAATCTCGCTTGGCTTCAAGAATGCGCTCGTACTCGGCCACGACTTGATCCACGATAGGTGATTCCAAACTGACACTTCGAAACTGCGCCAACACTTTCTCGGCCTCGTCCAGCGCTCCCATTTTGACCAGGGCTTCAAACTTAAAACCGAGTGCGTGCTTGTAGGAAGGGTCCTTTTCATAGCGGTCGGGGACCCACTCGGGGAACTTCTCGATAGCAATATCGGCAAGCCCGATGAGAAGCAGTTGGTATTCCAGATTGTCTGAATCACGCAGTCTGAGATATGCCGGCGACAACGCCTCCAAGACTTGAAAGCCCGGCTCGACGTGCGTGATCAGTTCTCTGACTTGGTCGAGAAACTCGGATGGCTTTTCTAGGATGGGCAACTTGGCGCCTATCCAGAATTCGCCTACATCCTGCGAGAATTGGCCGGAGACCGGGTATTTGTCCATAATCTTTTCCGCGTACGCCACGGCGCTTTCTCTGAATTTCCTTGCAGTGGCGGCGTTATCCCGCTCGACCAACGATTCCGCTGTTTGGTCTGCAAGGCGAGCAATGGTCAGCAGGGTCTTCGCATCATCCCTGCCTCGCGCCTCCATTTCAAGGAGTAGCTCGCCCGATGGTGGATTTTTCTCCAATTGTTCGAGGTACTTGTCAGCATAGGATAGCGCTTGCGCCGTGTATTCGATTTTCGCGTGTTCTCTTGCGGCTTCATCCGACAATTGCCTGGTCTCTTGAATACCGCGTGCCGCAATCATGTTGGCCATAATGATATCGCGTTGGTACGCTATGGACTGCGCCTGCTGATACGCATCTGCGGCGTTGAGCACCTGAAGTTTGTTGTTGCGAATCTCGTTCACCAAGTTGGCTACATCTTGCAGATAAGCGTCCACTACATCGAGTGGTTTGGAACTGGCTGACAGGAAGTTATACGCTCGAACCGCCGCAACAACCCTGGCATCAAGTCCGACGCCCTTATCATTGTACACGGACGAAAAGACTTCGAGGCTCAATTGAGCGAATACGTTGTCTGCACGGGCCCAGGCCGGCGAATTGCAGTCGACGTAGATTTCTCGATCCAGCCTGCCGATCCATTCCTTCGTAAGCTGCGCCAATTCGTCCTCTGTGGGCGTACCACTATCCAGTTGTTCACGCGCCTGGTAATACTCGTGCAACGTCGTCGGGATATCTGCATACGCCCACCGGGTTGCGATTAGTGCGAGTGTTCCCACCAGGGCGCACGCGATTACGGTAGGCTTATAGCAGTGACGAAACATCTTGCGTACTCTCCTCAACATGCCGAAGCTAATTATATAGAACAGAGAACAGGAAGATTCCTTCTGGGCGCTCTGCATGAGCCCCTGCCCAGAATGAATGAGGAGTAACCATTTTTTATACTCCTTCCCCGTATCGACTCCCTGGAATGCGCCGCGTTGGACCGCGTCGTGGTGAGAAGGCGCGTTCCCCCAAAGCAGGTATCATTGGCCAAATTCCTCGGTGTTGATTCCCCATACCTTGATTCTCCCCGATCCAGGCATTGAGTACTCACGCAAGAATAGCACTACTGCCTAAAAGATACAATAGGGGTTCTTGGACTCCAATGAAGAGAGGCGGGCGCTGGCCTGCTTCAGTCAGCGTCGCGTGCGGGGGAAGCGTACCTGGATGGCGGGGTTTCCAACCCGCGCCCAGAGTGGGCAGTCGCGAAGGGCGCTAAGTTTAGGTGGTGCGGAATCGGGAACAGACCTAAACCCGTTGTGAAAGCACATTCATTGGGAGCGCCAGCATCCTTGCTGGCACCGTGAAGAGCCGGCAGGGATGCCGGCGCTCCTGGCTGGCTCCTGGTCGGCCCGCTTTCGCGGAGTATCTTGTGTAGGGCCTGAGTCCGCAGCGCAAAACGTTAGCCAATTGTGGCGCCCACTCGGGCGCGCGCCGAGGTGTCTGCCCCCCCACATTTCCGGGACTTGCCGGTTTCGCCTTCGTCTGCCGGGTATAGGGCCTTCAGAGCGGCGTTGTCGGGTGCAGGAGGTCAGGAGCAGAGGTCCAGTGGCGAGATGCGGTAATCGGGGAAGACTCGGGAGTACTCCGCAATGCCGCTGTGCCAAGCGAGAACCGGCGCAAGCACATTACGGTAGTTGTTCTGTACCGGCAAATCGCCCGGTGCTTCGAGCGTATCCGGTTGGAGACCCTGCCAGTCGCAGTACACCTTCCCGCCGCGCACTCCGCCGCCGATCGCCAACATGACGCTTGCGCGGCCATGATCCGTGCCGAGCGACGCATTTTCGTACACGCGTCTTCCAAACTCCGTCATGACGACAACGGTAGTGTTCTTCATCGCGGAGCCCAAGTCCGTGCGAAAGGCGGCAAGACCTTGGCCGAGTTCATCCATAAGCGGGTCCATGAGGGTGCCGGCCGCGAAATGGGTGTCCCATCCGTCGACATCGAGGCACGCCGCTTCGAGTCCCGCATCCGCCTTCACCAGTTGCGCAATGTGGCACAGGCCATCGCCAAGCCGGCCCTCCGGATACTTCGCTCCGCTGGATGGCGTATAGCTGCGCTCATCCAATTGGGCAATCCTGCCAAGCGCCGCAAGTGTCGAGCGTGCCACATCGCCCAGTGCGCCCGACTCCGGTGCATATAGCCGCTCGAGCGCGGACAAGGCAGCGGGCGCACGTTCGCCCAAGGCGAAATCTTCAAAGGACTTCATAACCACCGTGGCCGGCGCCCCGCACAACGACTCGGGTGCGGCGCTGCCAATCGCGACCGATGCCAGCGGTCCACCCGGGCCATTAGGCCGATACCGAAGATAGCGCCCCAGCCACCCGCCCGCGCTTGTGCCGCCGTGTTCCATGGCATCCTGCGCTTCGAAGTGCGAGCGTGTCTGATCCTCAGACCCCGCGCACTGGACGATGGCCAGATCGCCCGCGTGAAACAGGGGCGCGAGCGGCACCAAGCGCGGGTTCAGGGCAAACATGGAGTTGAGCGGCACCGTGCTGGTCGCTGAAATGCCCACCAACGGCCGCGCCCTGTAGTAGGCATCGTCGCCAATCGGCACGACCATGTTGAGGCCGTCCGCGCCGCCGCGGAGGAAGATGACAACGAGCGTCTTCTTGATATCGCCGTTGCCGTGCACGAACACTCGCTGGGGCATGGTCAGTACCTCTGAAACGCGGGAGACGCCAGCATGAAGGCAGGACCCGCGCCGGATAGTTCGCAGGACTCCGATTCCAGTTCGGTGGGCTCGCGCCCGGCCAGATGTGCTATTAGCAACCGACCTCCGCCGGCTGAGTCACTGAGCCGGCCCCAATCGATTGTCGTCCCGGCGATGTGACCGTTCGCCAGCGCCAACACGAAGTGCCAGCGCCACAGCATCGTGCCCATCCAATGGTGCGATTCTTCGGGATATCCGTCGGGGGTCGGATACTGGAACGGGGTGTGACCCATGCGCAGGAGGTACTGATAGACAGCGTCGCCGGGATCGCAATCCGCAGCCGTTGCGCGCATGGCCGACACTACAAACCGCGCCGGGCGTTTGAACTTCGCGTCCACGGAATACCGGAATTCTGGAGTGGCAAAGAGCGTGCGCAATGTTGTTCTGATATCGCCCTTGGACACCGCAAAGGCGCTTGCCACGGCATCAACGGCTGGTTGCGGTGGGTCGTCGGCAATGAAATGGCGGCACAGCTTCCATGCGATATGCCGCGCCGTCGCGGGATGGGCGGATACAATCCTGATCACGTGGTCGATGTCGTGTTCGCCCAGGCCGGCGGGGATTGTCTCGCCCAGCATCAGCTTTTCGCCATCATCATGCCATTCCTTGCGAAATTCGACCCGGCCCTTGAAAAACATCTCTTCCGATCGCACCGTCCAGCCCGTCAGGCACCGCGCCACCTCCATCACGTCGCGCTGCGTGTACCCGCCATGGACACCCAGCGTGTGCAGTTCGAGGAGTTCACGCGCGTAGTTTTCGTTTGGTTTCTCTTCCGGATTGCTGGAACGGTTCACGCGCCCGTCGAGGTACCACAGCATGGCAGGACTCAACGCCGATGCGCGGAGCATATCAGCGAAATGGCCGAGCGCGTGGGCGCGAATGACATCGCGATCGTCGGCGGTCTTGAGCCACGCACTGTCGCCTTTCGACTGGGCAATGTTGAAATGATCCGTCCAGAACTCGACCATCACCTCGTGCAACTGGCGCTTGCTGAAGATGGCGCATTGCAGCGTCGCTCGCGTCAACTCGCGAAGCAGCAGGTCCTCTTTATACTCAAACAATTCGCCCAACGGCGCGGCGAGTGTTTCGTTTCGGCGCACGAGACTGTCGCACTCGCGATCGTCGATTGCCTCGGGATGAAGCTGTTCCTCGACGTACGCTTCGATTCCCATGCCAGCGACGCGTGCGTGATCCCCCGGACGCGGACCAAACGTCAGGCGGCGCAACACATGCGTAATCGGGTCAACCGACGGTGCCGCGGCGACCGCAAAGGGTCCGGTCAATCCCGGGGGTCGCGGTACGCCTACGAATTGCCGCACCCGACCGCAGCCGGTCATCGCGACGGCGGACAACGCGCCAGCGGCGTGGAGGAATGCGCGTCGGGAAATGCGCACGGTGGTATCTCCTGAAATCAGGCGTTGGCCGCCGGTGCGACTGGCGTTGTGGCGGGTTGCGCCGCGGCATCTCCCTTGCGCGAGAGAATGACGGCGCCGACTCCGCTTGCGAGCGTGAGCGGCAGCACGAAAAACCAGCCGACAACGGGTAGCACGAAGGTGATGGATAACACCACGCCGCCGCGCAAGACGCGCCTCCATGGGTACGCGCCATCGGTGGCCGACACGAGCCGCGCCCCCACCAACCGTGCCAATCCGGCGGACCCGAGCAGTCCTACCAGCAGAATGCCCGAGACGAGGACTGCGCCCAGGAGTTTCAATCCTGCCGCACTTTGCAGGAGCCCGAGGCTGACGAGAAACAACGGCACGCTGACCAGCACGCCGAGCATCACCACCTTGCAAGGGTTGCATTCGTACACGACGCTCGCGCGTTCGACGATCCGTCGGAACAGGGCTTCAAAGAGCAACCAATACGCCACCGTTACGATGAGCACACCGAGGATGAGAAAGAGGATCTTGAATACGTCGGCCATAATCATGGGCGGGACCTCCCGTTGGTTCTACCCTGCTTTACACCAGAGAGAGCAGAATGGTTACCGCCCTGCCGTGTGATCGTCTTGCTGTTTTGCGTATCATGTGCGCTGTTAGGCTGGCGCATGTCGCCGGAAGAAGTAGAGCGGGTGCGAGCAGACTTTCACATTGGACGGGGACCTTAAGCGTGCCAGAAGAATCGCCATTCGCATCTCGGAGCGACGAGCGCCTGTTGCGTGACCTATGCGTTGCACTCGATACGGTCGCCCGCCACGAGGGGAAGGCGGGGCTCCAGACCTTTATTGAGGATGTCCGGGTGATCCATGCGGAACTCGCCCGGCGTGGGGTGGACTGGTCGCAGGAACTGGATGCGTTTTCCAGAAGTTCGGGGAAGGCCTTGGGGCGTACTCTGGAAGAATGCCTTGGGCACCCCCCACAAGGGGTTGATGCGTAGCATAAGGCATTGGAAATACCGCTAAATATTCTTGAATTGCGCATACGACGTAAACCGCGTTTGCGCAACGACATAGCGCATGGTACAATCTGGGTGCAGGCACGGCGTACGCACCAGCTTACCGAGCAGCTAGTACGTATTTTGTGGCTTAGCCTGTGAGTATTGGACAGTAGCCGACCCCGACGGCTACTGTCCTTTTTTTGTGCCTTTGTGAGGGGCCAGACGCGGCGTTTTGTGGCTGGCGTATTCAATATGATCAGCGGAGAGGCGAAACAACAAGGGACCTGGCTGCAGTTACTCTTGGGGAAGGAGTGACTTGAGGTAGACTTGTAACGTTTACCCTCATCATTCCGCCTCTCCGGGCTGGGCGATAGGAACAACTCTCAATGGGCATTCAACTGTATCGACAGGGTCTCGGACTCGCTAGGGCCTAATCGTCACCCTCGCCTTGACTTCAAGTCCGCTCAAAGCGCGGTCACCTGTCGAAAGATCCGGGATTAATCGCACATAAAGAGTGCGCTTATTGCGAATGGGTTCTTTCAGCACCACATCGTACGAGGTGATGCCGGGCTCACTGAACACAGCGCCGTTCAGCCGGGCCGAATGGACCAGGTCGCCGCGTCCATCCGAGACCGAGACCTCGTACGCGCAATAGGAGCCGAATCCTGGCTCATTGGACCACGCAATACGGATGACATCCACCTGTAGAGCCCGTCCATCACGTACTGTATCGATGACGAAGGCCGCCTTTCCCGATAGCTCGGTCATGTTCTCTTGCCGTGAAGCAGCTTCCGCGAAGACCTCTTGTATTTGGGGAGCAGCGTTTATCTCATGCGCCCAGGCGTGGACCTTAACGGCCTCGACTTCAAAGGGACCTTCAGCCGTTCCATCCACGTAGACTCGGACTTGCTGGTTTACGCCAAGCCGGAAAAGGTGTTCCCCGCATTCGACCTGCACTTCGCCGCGCTCGACAGTCACGGTGGTAAGGTCGTTGGCAACCTCGACACTGAACGCCGTGCCAAGAACTGTGATAAGCCCCGCAGGCGTGACAACCTTGAACAGGTTGCCGTCCTTACCCACATCGGCCCAAAGGCGACCAGCATCTATCGAAAGACGTCTATTATCATTTACTTTAAGTAACGTGTCGCCACCCGCTTTGATTGTACTCTCGCCCCGAAGCGAGAGCATCAAACTTGAATCGGAGCCTGTCTCGAAGAGGTCACCCGTGCGCACAAAGCTCCTCAAGGTTGTGGTAAGCCGCTGGGCTTGGTCCCCAGGTGTCCTGTAGATGCTGCCGGAGACAAAGGCCACAATACCGACCGTCTCGGACCGCTCAGGCGCGACGGCTGTAGTCCAAGCGCCTTCCGGATAGCTGAAGCGCAGAATGATGGTCAGCACCACGAGGAGAACAATCGCGGCGGCAGGCACCAAGCGGGCCGTACGCTCGGTCCACCCGTGCGGGTGCTTTGCACGCCAGTTAATGGCGTCGATATCGTCCAGCGGCTTGTCCATTACCGGCAGTTGGTCGAGCACCGCCTGACGCAGGGAATGGTTGAGGCGATCGGGCGCCAAGGCCTCAAAAAGAAGGGCCGATGCCGTGTGGTGGGCGCGCAACGCCTCGGCACATTCCGGGCACTGGGCTATGTGCTCTTCCAGGATCAGCCTTTCGGAATGGCCGAGTTCCTTGTCGAGGTAAGCCTGGATGCCGTTGGCTATTTTTGTGCAGGAGGCCACTGAGACTGCCCTTCGCTCCCATGATTCTTCATGTCAATCAACTCATCGCGCAACTGGCGGCTGGCCCGTTGCAGGATACCGCGCACTTCGTGGACGGATTCGCCGGTGAAGTCGCTAATCTCTTTGTAGCTCAGTTCCTGGAGGTACCGAAGCACCACGATAGGGCGGTACCTTTCAGGCAACGCTTCAATGGCTTTCAGGACCCGGTCGAATCGTTCGACGCGCTCCAATGCTGTATCGGGACCCTGGCGGGCGTCCTCAAGGTAGATAGTCCGCTCGAAGGGGAGGGGGGCCTCACTTTGAAGGCGAGACCCGTTCCTCCTCAGCCAGTTGACTGCGGTCCGGGAGGTGATCTCCCTGATCCAGGGTCCGAAGCTATTGGGGTCTTTCAGGCGCCGCAGACTCTTGTACGCCTGGAGAAAGGACTCCTGGGCGATATCTTCCGCAGCTCCGTGACGCCCGACGTAGTAATAGGCTGTGGCATATACCGCGCCTTGATACAGGTCAACCAGACGGCCAAATGCGCCGGTGTCTCCCCCGAGACAGAGGTGGACCAGACGTGCATTTTCCGACTGCATCGCCGACCTTTCTGCCCGCCGGGCGTGCCAACGTGATCCCGAGCTACTCTTAAACTGTATGCAAAAGAGTGGCACGGAGACAGTGAAAACACCCGATATGTTCCAAAGTGGAACTACATACCCCAAATCAATCGGACGGATTGGATGAGTCTGACCGATCGGACGTGTGCGCCTCGCGTCGCGATGCGAAATTCGGCGCCGGTTCCCGTCACCGGCATGCCGGGCTAATGCGAATCGGCCACGCGTGCGATCTCTTCCTGAGAGTATACGCCAGTGAGCGGGCTGAAGATATCGGTCTCAAGATTCGGGACGTGGTAATCCAGGAAGTCGGCGGGCCCTTCGACTTCAAACGCGGGAAAGCGGCCGGGGACCAGGCAGGCCTGTCCTGGGGTGAGGTGTGCGTCGCCTGCGCCGCACGATACAGTCAACTCACCTCGGATGCACAGCAAGAGGTGAAACGATTCCGAGCGGGTCTCGCGCCGCCACTGGGCGGGACAGGCGATGCGCTCGGCCGCGAAGTAGCGGCACGCCGCGAGGATCTCGCGCTTCCCTCCTGTGGGGCTATCGCCGGGAAAGACCAACGGACCACTCTTTCCCCCGTGGTGCGAACCGAAGTGGATGGCCTCTGCGGATGCCTCGATATGGAGTGCGCGGGGCGTGCCGGAGGCATCGACACGATCCCAATCGTAGAGGCGATAGGTGAGGTCGCTGTTCTGCTGAATTTCGGCGAGGAGGATGCCTCCCCCGATGGCGTGGACGGTGCCCGCGCGAACGAAAACGGAGTCGCCCTGCGCGACCGTGAATCGGGGAAGGAGTTGTCCAAGAGTACCGGATTGCACGGCGTGCAGCAGCTCCCCACGACTTACGGAAGGAGCGAGCCCGCAGATGAGTTCGCTGCCCGGCTCGGCGTGGAGGACGTGCCACATTTCCGTTTTGCCGACATCTGGCTCGCCGAGGCGCGCGGCGCAGGCGTCGTCTGGGTGGACTTGGACCGAGAGCCAGTCGCTCGAATCGAGCAGTTTGAGGAGTAACGGGAAACGGCCGTGAACAGTGAGCACGGCGCGCGAGCCCAGTATTGCGCGGGCATCATAGTCCAACAGTTGCCGCAACGTCTGACCTTGTAGTGGCCCATCGCTCACGACGCTCTCCGCGCTGGGGTGGTCGGAAACGAGCCAAGCCTCGCCGATTGGCACATCCGGGGGAAGGGTCTTCCCATATACGGAGGCCAAGCGTCGGCCGCCCCAGATCCGCTCGAAGTACTGTTCCTGAAAGCGCAGAGGTCCGAGAGCGTTCAAGTCCATCCTGTGAAGTGCTCCGTCGTATCAGACGTTTTCTTTGAGAGTACTTGTGTTCGTGAGAGCATAGTACACGATGCTGTCGCGGATGAGGGAAACGGCTTCGCCGCGATCCTCGAGGACGTCGAGATGCCCGACAGCGACGGCCATGCCCACGTAGGTGTTGTGATCGTCGATTTCTGGGAAAAGGCGCTTACAGACCTCGTAGGGGGTCATGGGCCGCTCCCCCAGGAGGGCGCGCACCTTGTTGGTTCTCTTCTCCAGACGCGCGAAGGCGCTGTCGATGATTTCCCGATGTCCCTTGAATGGATCGCCGTGCCCGGGATAGGAGACTTGGATGTCCAGTTCATACGTGTGGCGAAGCGAGGTGAGATATTCGGGGAGGCTGCGAATCCTCTCCCCCGTTTCGCGCGATTGGCGCAGTAAGGGCGAGGGAGTGACTCTTCGAAGAATGTGATCGCCGGTGAAGGCCAAGCGGCGCGCGCGGTCGAGAAAGAGCGTGTCCGAGGCCGAATGTCCGGGGACGTGGTGGACTTCGAAGCCGAGGGCGGTATCACCGTGCTGGAGCGGGAAGTCCAGATTCACCCGCGAGGCCATGGCCTTCACTTCGTCGCGCGCTCTTTCGGTAGCAGCCAGGATTTCGGGAGGCGCACCGAATGTTTGGAGTATCCCTCGCAAGAAGACCCGGGAACGTCCCTCCCACGCTTCCTTTTCTTCCGGCGCCATGATGGATGTGGAGTGCGCATAGACCTTCGCGCCGGACTCTTCGACTAGACGGCCCAGCAGGCCGACATGATCGACATGCCCGTGAGTAACGAGAATGGCTTCGAGGTCTGATATCGACACCTGCTGCTCGCGCAGCGCCCGCGTGAGGGCTTCGTAGGCGGCATCCGTGCCGGGGCCAGTATCCACAAGAACGAGAGCATCACTGCGCAGGAGAAACGCATTCACCGGCCCAATTGGAAACGGTGTTGGAAGAGAGATGGGAACGATATGGGGATGCGGCGGGCCAGCAGTCATCGTTTATTGACAGAGACGACGTACGCGTCGAAATTGCGCTTCATTTCGTTGACGGTGTCCCCGCCAAACTTTTCGATGAAGAACTCCGCAAGCACGATGGCGAGGGCACTTTCCACGATGATAGCCAACGCAGGCACGGCGCACGTATCGCTGCGTTCGAGCACGGCGAGCGCGGGCTCGCGCGTTTCCATGTTCACACTGCGCAACGGCTTCATCAACGTGGAGATGGGCTTCTTCATGACGCGCACGACGAGGTCTTCGCCGGTAGTCATGCTGCCTTCGGTGCCGCCAAGGTTGTTCGACAGGCGGCGGTAGTGACCGCCCACTCGCTCTTCGGAGGAGTAGACGATCTCATCATGGAACTGGCTGCCTGCGCGGCCTGCGCCGCGGAACCCAATGCCAACCTCAACGCCCTTCACCGCCTGAATGCTCATCATAGCCTGGCAGATGCGCGCATCGAGTTTGCGGTCCCACTGTGTGTACGTGCCGATGCCAGGGGGAAGCCCCCACGTGCGCACCTCGACGACGCCGCCCAGCGAATCCTTGTCGCGCTTGGCCTGCTTGATGGCGGCGATCATCTTGACGCCAGCCTCTTTGTCGCAACAACGCACCTGGGACTTCATGGAGATCTTGCGAATATCCTGCGAAGGAACCTTATCGGTCTTTGCGACGACGGGTCCGATCTGCGTGACGTGTCCGGCGAGGTCAACGCCAAATTCCGCGAGCAGCTTGCGGCAGAGGGCGCCCGCCGCGACGCGGCCCGCGGTCTCGCGGGCGGAGGCGCGTTCGAGGACGTTGCGGCAGTCATCGAGTTCATACTTCATTGCGCCGACAAGGTCGGCGTGTCCCGGACGGGGCTGGACAATCTTCGTGGCGCGCGGGCCGGTCGAACGCTTCCACGGGTCCATCGCATCGGTCCAATTCTTGAAGTCGCGGTTCCAGACCGCCATGAGGAGCGGGCCGCCCAACGTGACGCCGCCGCGCATGCCGGCGAGCATGTCGACTTCGTCCTTCTCGATGCGCTGACGGCCGCCGCGCCCGTAGCCTTTCTGGCGTTCGGCGAGCCAGAAGTTGATGTCTTCGGGCTGCACGCGCAAGCCGGCGGGAAAACCATCCAGCATACAGAACACACCGCGTCCGTGGGATTCACCCGCTGTCAGAAATCGAAGCAAAACGCTATCTCCCGTGAAGATGGGCCTAGAGGGCCGGGGTGAGGCCGAGATAGGCCATGTACCAGTCGTAGATGCCTTGGCCGAACAGCATGACAATCAGTCCGCCAAAAGCGAGATACGGGCCAAACGGCAGGTAGTGGCCGCCGTGCTCTTCGCTCTTGGAGCGATTGGCCACGATGAACGCGATACCGATGACACTGCCGATGAGGGAAGCGATCATGATGATGAGCACGACCCCGGGATACCCGAAGAACGCGCCGAGCATGGCGAGCAGCTTCACGTCGCCAAAGCCCATGCCGCGTTTCTTCAGCAATATCAAGGTGACCTTGTCGAGGGCGTATAGTATGCCGCCACCTACGAAAAGTCCGATGAGGGCGTTGAACACAGGCTCAAAGGATCCCAGCACGACCAAGCCACTGTCTGGATAGAACATGGCCACGAGTGAGAAAGCGATGCCTAATGGCATACCGGGAAAAGTGACTTCATTCGGGATGGTCCAATCCGTCAGATCCACGAATGTAACCAACACGAGGGCCGCGGCGAGTGCCATATAGACGGGCGTCGCGAGGGTAAGGCGGTATTGCCAATAGACGGCCAGGAACAGGAAGGCGGTGATGGCCTCGACGAGGGGATACTGCCAACTGATTGGGGCTTTGCAGTTGCGGCACTTGGCGCCAAGCAAGAGCCAACTCACCATGGGGATGTTGTCGTACCAGGCAATCATCTGCTCGCACTTGGGACACCGCGAGCGCGGCTTCACGATGGAAAGCCCCGCGGGAATGCGGTAAACGCACACATTGAGGAAGCTCCCCACCATGGAGCCGATGAGAAAGGTGCAGACATAAAGCAGCGTGTCGAGAGCCTGGATATCAAGACCTTCTGTGTTCATGCGATCCCCACTTCAAGAATAATGGCCGGCGCTCATACATGAACGCCCACATTGATCGATTTCGCCGCATCGGCCAGGGTCTTCACAAAGGCCCCCACCTTGGCGGGCATCTCAGGCTGGTCACCCAGCTCCCCGATCATGCGGACGATGGCGCTGCCCACAATGACGCCATCCGCGTAACCGGCGACTTCGGCGGACTGCGCGGGAGTCGAGATGCCGAAGCCCACGGCCACGGGCGTGGAGGTGTGGCGCTTGATGGACTCAACGGCCCCCTTCACGCTCTGCTCCATGCTGACACGCTCTCCCGTGACGCCGGTTCGCGACACATAATAAACGAAACCGGTGGAACTCTTCGCCAACAACTCCACACGCTCCGGCGAACTGGTCGGCGTGATCAGGAAGACCGTCGCGACTCCCGCCGCATCGAGGCAGCGCTTGTAGTCAGGGTCTTCCTCGGGAGGCAGATCCACGCATAGAACGCCATCCACGCCCGCGTCCTTGCAGTCCTTGGCAAACTGCTCGACGCCGTAGGCGAGCACGGGATTGTAGTACGTGAACAGGAGCAAGGGAATCTCCGTGGACTTCCTCAGCCAAGTCACCATGCCGATCACGTCGTGCAGACTGACATTGTGCTTGAGGGCACGGAATGCCGCTTCTTGGTTGACCACGCCATCGGCGATTGGGTCGGAAAAGGGAATGCCCAGTTCGACAATATCGGCGCCCGCCTTCTCCAGCTCGAGGACAACTTCGGCGGTCCGGCCCAGTGTGGGATCTCCCGCGGTGACATAGGGGATAAACGCGGAGAGCTTACGCTCCGCGAGCCATTTGAAACGTGCATCAATCCGGTTCACAGGTTTGCCTCCTCGCCCAGAATGAAGCGGGCGGCCTGCGAGACGTCCTTGTCCCCGCGTCCCGAGAGGTTGATGATGACAATGTCGTCCTTGGGCAAGGTGGGGACTACCTTGCAGGCGTGGGCGATTGCGTGTGCGCTTTCCAGCGCGGGAATGATGCCTTCGAGGCGGCTGATAAGCTGAAACGCGTCGAGCGCCTCGTTATCGTTGGCATAGGCGTATTCTACTCGGCCTGTCGTGCGCCAATAGGCGTGCTCCGGGCCGACGCTGGCGTAATCGAGCCCCGCGGAAACGCTATGGGTGCCCTTTATCTGGCCGTTTGCATCTTGCAGGACGTAGCTCATCGCGCCATGCAACATGCCAATGACGCCACCCGCGAAACGGGCCGCGTGCTGGCCGGTTTCGGGACCGAAGCCACCGGCCTCGACACCAATCATCTTGACCTTCTCTTCGAGGATGAAATCGAAGAAGAGGCCGATGGCGTTGCTGCCGCCGCCGACGCAAGCGATAAGGAGGTCGGGCAGGCATCCTTCCTGCTCGAAAAGCTGGGCGCGCGCTTCACGCCCGATGATGCTCTGAAAGTCGCGGCAAATGAGTGGATACGGGTGCGGCCCCTCCACGGTGCCCAGGACGTAGTGTGTGTCGCCGACATTGGTCACCCAATCGCGCATGGCCTCGTTGATTGCGTCTTTGAGGGTCTTGGTGCCGGAATGCACGCCGGTGACCTTGCTGCCCAAAAGGCGCATGCGGAACACATTGAGTTTCTGACGCTCCATGTCTTCCGTGCCCATGTAGACTTCGCAATCGAGGCCGAGCAGCGCGCAGGCGGTTGCGGTGGCGACGCCGTGCTGGCCCGCGCCGGTCTCGGCGATGATGCGCTTCTTCCCCATGCGCTTGGCAAGCAGGACCTGACCGAGGGCGTTGTTGATCTTGTGCGCGCCGGTGTGGGCGAGGTCTTCGCGTTTGAGGTAAACCTTGGCGCCGCCCCAGTGTTCGGTGAGCCGTTGCGCGAAGTACAGCGGCGTTGGACGGCCTACGTAGTTGGCCTGGAACGCGGCAAGCGTCGCCTGGAATTCCGGGTCGGCCTTCGCGGAGGCGTAGGCTTCTTCGAGTTCCTGCAATGGGTGCATGAGCGTCTCGGGCACGTAGCGCCCGCCGAACTGCCCGTAGCGTCCGCGCGCGTCAGGATACGGATACGGCGCGTTTGGCGTTTCGGATAAACTCTTCAATTGCTGCATGATCCTTCTTTCCAGGCGCCGATTCGACGCCGCCGGCCGTGTCCACGCCGTAGGGACGCACCTGGCGCACCGCCTCGGCGACGTTCGCGGGCGTGAGGCCTCCCGCGAGAATCAGGGGTTTGCCCAAGGCTACCGCCTCACGGGCCAGCTCCCAGTCACAGGTCTTCCCGGTGCCGCCGCGCGAGTCCGGCACCCAGGCGTCCAGCAAGTAGGCACCCGCGGAAAACGCCCGCATGGAGTCTAGCTTGAACTCCGGCGCGGCGCGAAACGCCTTGATGGCCCGGTACCCGAGCGGGGCGCAAAACTCCGCGCTTTCCTCGCCATGCAACTGCACACGATCAAGAAAAGACAGGTAGTCGGTGACTATTGTAATGGGTTCATTCACACACACCGCTACGGTCAGAATCATGGGCGGCAATTGCTCGGCGATGCGCAAGGCATCGTCGGGATCGATGTAGCGGTTGCGCGCCTTCGCCTCCGGAGCGAAATTGAACCCGAGCGCGTCCGCCCCTGCTTCACAGCAGAACAATGCATCCTCCAGCGTGGTGATGCCGCATATCTTTACCTTGGGAACGTAGTCCGCCATGACCGGACTCCTTCCGTCTGCTTGTCACTTCTCGTCGTGGCCGAGCAGTTCGTGAATCTTCGCCGTGATATTGCCGCTCTTTACCAATGCCTCACCAACTAGGATCGCGTCGATACCGCCGTCCTCCAGCCGCCGCACGTGCTCGCGGGTATGGATGCCGCTCTCGCTGACCAAAACATACCCCCCAGGCACCAGACGCTTCAGGGCCAGAGTCGTGTTGATATCCACGGTGAACGTGGAGAGATCCCGGTTATTAATACCGATGATATGCGCTTTTGCTTTCATGGCGCGTTCTATCTCGTCGGCATCGTGAGTCTCGACGAGGACGCTCATGCCCAGGGACTGGGCGAGCTTCTGGTAGTCGCTCAGTTGCTGATCGGATAGAATCCGCACAATCAGCAGAATAGCATCGGCCTCGGCGGCGCGGGCTTCGTAGATCTGGTATTCGTCGATGATGAATTCCTTGCGTAGGCATGGCACCGCGACCGCTTGGTGGACGGCCGCCAAATCAGCGAGAGAGCCTTTGAAGAAGCGCTCATCGGTAAGAACGCTGATGGCGCGAGCGCCACCCTGGGTATAAACCCCAGCAATCTCGGCGGGGTCCACGTCGGCGAGGAAGGTGCCCATGGTGGGCGAAGCGCGCTTCACTTCGGCGATGAGGCTCATACCGGATTTGCGAAGCGCACTACGAAAATCGCGAGGTTTCCTGCGCAGGGCGATCCGGTCTTCAAGCTCAGATAGGCCGACGCGCTTCTTCTGAGCGTCGACCTCTTCTCGTTTGTGCGCGCAAATCTCGTCGAGAATCATACGGTTTCCGAAAGACCCCTGTGCGGCCGCCGGTGCGCCATGCGCATCATGCGGCGCGGTTCGACACCGAGACGAGAGACTCCAACTTGGATAGAGCTGCTCCCGTGTCGATGGACTGACGCGCGAGTTCGATCGCGCCTTTCCAATCGGGCTCGCCATCCTGACCCGCAAGAATACCCGCTGCGGCGTTCAAAAGCACAATATCGCGGCACGGACCTGGCTTCCCTTCCAGCACCCCGCGCAGAATGGCGGCATTGGTCATTACATCCCCGCCAAGCACGGCGGAGAGCGGCGCGCGTTCCAGGCCAAATTGCTCCGGCGCGATGTCGTAGGTTTTCACGTGACCTTGGGAAGCTTCGGCCACATGGGACTTACCCGTCAACGTGAGTTCGTCCAGACCATCATGGCCTGAGACCACAAAGGCTCTGCGCGTGCCCAGGAGGGCCAGCGACTGCGCAAGCAATTCCACCAGCATGGCGTCGGGCACGCCGATGACCTGGCCACATGCGCCCGCGGGATTGGTCAACGGGCCAAGAAGATTAAAAACGGTGCGGACTTTCAATTCCTTGCGCGGCCCTGCGACGTTTTGCATCGCGGTGTGGAGCGTGCGCGCGAAGAGGAATCCAATGCCGATCTCGTCGATACACTGGGCCACCTTTTCCGCGGTCGCGTCGATCCGGACGCCGAGTGCTTCGAGCACGTCGGCGCTGCCGCAGACGCTGCTGGCGCTGCGGTTGCCGTGCTTTGCCACGGCGATCCCGGCTCCGGCCACGACGAATGCCGCGGTGGTGGATACATTGAAGGTGCCCAGACGGTCACCGCCCGTGCCGCAGGTATCGACCAGGGGCCGCCGTTTGGCCATAACCCCGGTGGCCAGGGAGCGCATCGTTTCAGCGAGCCCGGTGATCTCCTCCACCGTCTCCCCTTTCATGCGCAGGGCGACAAGAAAAGCGCCAATCTGCGCGGGGGTGGCCTGGCCCGTCATAATATCGCGCAAGGCCTCAGCGGCCTCGTGCCGGGCCAGATTCCGCCCTTCGATAAGGGTCGCGATGGCTTCTTGAATCATGTGGTTGCCTTGCCGGGGTTTTGAAACGCTGCGCCGGGAAAAGACGCGTGCGGCATCGTGCCACGAAAGTGCCGAACCTTAGCAATTGCAGCACTTAAAAGTCAAATGGGAGTGAGCGAATCTGGCCGTGATCGGGTTGGAGGCCCGCCGCGGCACGGTCCGTTCATTCCGCACAGACGCGATCATGTTTGTCAACGAGTATCGTGCACCAGATTTTCAAATATGGGCTGCAGCATCGTCGGCTCGAACAGTCTGATATCCCGGATCTCCGAATCTGAGATCTCAGATTTGAGACTTCAGGCGTGACACCCGGTTGCAGCCTTTCCCACTCCAGGGATCTTCGCGCACATTCACGCTTTCCCGGCGCAGGCCGGCACCGGGTCATTGCGGCAAGAGATGAGGGACGATATAGATCACGGTAAAGGCTTCATAGGCGGCTGCTACGAGCAGCGTCAAGGACACGGCGGCGTAAAGCCTCACAGAATGGTGCAGCCCCAGTACGTAGCCTTCACCATGGGTCACGGCGCCCATGCTGCGCGGAGAGAGAAAGGACCTGCCCTGCAGATAGGCCGCGAAGGCGGCCAACACGTACCCTTGTCCCTCGAGCAGGAGCGTGCCCATGTGAATGTACACACCCCAGCCCAATTCGTGGTCAACGGGATAGAAGCAGATCCCCCAGAGAACGGGGCGAACAGACAGCCAGAGGATCCCGCTGAAGGGTACGACAAGACTGGGCACGTTGATCACAAGCAGACTGCCAAGCAGCAGGTTGACGGTAAAGGTCAACACGAAGGCGGTAAAGAAATGCCCTTCCGTGTATGCGCGAGCAAGCGGCGCGAACACCCCTGATTCGAGGGAGACCCGAATGCTCTCGAGCAAACGATCGCGGATCGAGGGGTCGGCCATGGCAATCAGCATCCCAAAGAGGATGAGGCCGTAGTAGCATGCGTTGAGAATCAGAAAGGGCCGTTTGTGGGTGCGGATGAGGTCCAACACGCCAGTACCGGGGACACCGTGATCTTCGTGTATATTCATTACGGACATGGCGCACTCCTGCGGCTGAAACGGACCCATACGGGCGAAACGCCCGTTCCCCCTTTGGACTCTGCCTTAACGCTATTCGCCCGCGGGCATGATGTTGCCGGAAACCAATACGGGCGCGGGTTCGGTCTCGGAGGAGAAGGGCACGCGGGCGCGGCTTAGATCGTTACCGAGAAGCGATACTCGCTCGCAGGTACCGTTCATGCGGAGGAAAGTGCTGCCCTCTGCCGCCTGAGATCCGGTAATGAGAACATTGGATGTGTTGTTCAGCAGCACGGCCGCAATGGCATCGGGCATAACGGCCGCCCGGAACGCCTCGACGCGGAGGTCTCGCACGTCGTCGCACACGAGTGCGGGCCGCAGGTCAGGAGTGGCCGTAGAGAGCTGGATGTCGTTCAGACTCAGGCCGGTGACATGGCGTACGTAAAGGCCGTAGGCGGGCAACGTGCCGAACATCGTGCTCTCCGGGTACTTGTCTTCATTCTCCGGCACTGTGGCTGCAGCTTGCTCGGCGGTGCCGCCGCCCGCGAAGATCATCTGCACGTTTGAAAGTGAGACGTTTTCGATGGGATGGCCCGGTATGCCGGCAATGGCGCAGCCGGTGCTCGACGCGCCGCGCGCGACGATATTGCTGATGGATACGTTTCTGAAGGTCCCCACGCCCGGCTTCGGATCCGACACCTTCGCGGGCCGCGCACGATTGCCGAGACGCAGGAAGATGGGAGCGGTCGTGTCCTGGACGGTGATGTTTGAAATGGTCACGCCGTCGAGGGTGCCGCCATCGACGATCTCCAGAGCGATGCCTCCGAGTCCTTCCGCCCTGCCGGCCAGATGCTCGTGAACGGACCGCGTGATCACGCAATTGCTGATGGCAATGTCCTTGAAGCCACCGGCCGATTCCGTGCCCGCCTTGATCGCGTTGCAGTGCGAGGCCAGGACGCAATTGGTGATCGTGACGCGCTCGGTCGGGCGTGCGCCGGTGCTCTTGAGCGTGAGGGCGTCGTCGTCGCTGTCTCCGAAGCAATCGGAGATGACCACATCGCGGCAGCAGTCGATGTCAACCATGTCGTTATTGGCGGCGCCGTGGTTGATGACTTTGACGCCGCGCAGGGTCACGAAATCGCAATCGAGGTAGTGCTGCATCCACATCGGGGAATTAAGCAGGGTCAAGTTTTCGATGAGAACGTCTCTGCAACTGATCAGCCGGATGATGTACGGGCGGTTGAAGTAGTTCTTGGTGGGCACGTGGCGGCCTTCCGCAGTGTAGGTTTCCGTGTGCGCGGCCATTTCCTCGGGAGTGGCCTCAAAGTCGCGGAATGCGGCGCCTTGACCGTCGATCGTGCCGGGGCCACTGATACCGACGTTGTGCAGCCCCTCGCCCCAGATGAGCGCTCGTGCGGTGTAGGTATCCGTGCGCGAGGGAAACTCACAGCGAGTGATGGGGTAGTCGGCGAGGTTGGTGCTTCCCAAGAGCACCGCGCCGGAGGCCAATTCCAGCCGCACGTTGTCTTTGAGGAAGACCGTGCCAGACACATACCGTCCCGCGGGAAACACGACCGATCCACCGCCCGCCTGCGCACAGGCATCGATGGTGGCTTGGATGGCCTTGGTGTTCACGGTCTGCCCGTCGCCGGCGGCGCCGTGCTGGGTGACATCGAATACGCCCGGCACTTGGGCAGACGCGGGCAGCGCGATTGTGGCAACCGAAATGAAGGCGCCCAGGATCAGGGCACGACAACGGCGACCGAGCAGCGAAACGTGCATGAGTAATCCTCCCCCTGAGTATGTGGATTGATTGTAGCGGGTTGAGAAAGCGTGTGGCAATGTGAATGAAGAGCACAGCCACGCAGAGCGTGGCTGTGCTCTTCGACCTACCGGGCCATTGCTGGTGTTGTCCACCTGCAACTTCCTCTCGCACAGGGGTATTAGTCAGTTGGGTCCACACCAACTGCATTGCGGAAGGAGGGTCTATGAAACTCAACTGCCGGACCGTCTGGATTTGTATGCTGACGATCGTGCTGATTCTCGGGGCAGACTGCAAATCGAAAAAGTCGATGCCAAGTATCAACGGCGTGGGCTATTCGTGGGGCTCCGACGCTAACCAAGACACGGGCTCCCTCTTCTCCTCCGATCAGGCGGTGCTCAGCAACGAGGACATCGCACGCATCCTATCGACACCGGTCACGCTTCCCGAAACGGCACGGATGGCCGTCATGCAGTTGGGTCAGAACACGCGGTACTGGAGTGAATCGTCGCCCGTGCTGGGCCAGCAGACAACGGAAAGTTTTCTTGCGGCATTGAGGCAGTGTCCCCGGATTGCCGCGGCCACCGCGCTGCCGGGCATTCTCATACCGGAACGGCACACGGTACCCTATCTACGCGAGGCGGCCGCGCGCTACCAGGCGGATCTGCTGCTGATCTACCGGCAGAATACCGGTTCCTATGAGAAGTACCGCGCGACCCAATCCGATCAGGTGAAAGCCTATTGCACGGTCGAGGCGGCGCTGCTTGATGTCCGCAGCGGTACGGTACCTTTCACCACAGTCGGCTTCGAAGAGGTGCGCGCGAGTAAAGCGAAGGAAGACCTCAGCTTTGACGAGACAGTGGACAAGGCCTACCACGAGGCGGAGTCCAAGGCCCTTCAGGAGGTCGCCGCGTCGGTGACGCAGTTCCTGGGCTCGCTCGGCACGACAGCGACGGTGACACCATAGGGGGTTGCTCACAGCGGAGGCACGTTATGGAGTGCGGAGGCTTGCCTCTGCTTTAGCGAAGCAGGCTTGCCTGCGGCATGTGGGGAAGGCCCAGTAAGAGAAGAGCACAGCCGAGGGCGGCTATGCCACACGTGCTTGCCCTGTCTGGAGTTCTACTTCCTTTCGCTTTGTCTCTGGCTTCCCCGAAGATTCCAGAGAACTGAAAAGGATGAATCGTTGGAGATAGACGTGTGGCACAGGCGCCCTCGCCTGTGTCTTTACTTGGCACAGACTGGGTCTTCAAAACATCCCAGGGAGCCAAGGTCACATGCCGCAGGCAAGCCTGCTCAGTCAAAGCAGAGGCAAGCCTCCGCACTCCATAAAAGAGCAGGAATAGTGGCGTAGTATATTTGTGGTGACTGCCTACCAAGCCGTTGGGTCCCCCACGCCGTTGAAGAGGTGGCCGTAGGTGCCTGATGAAACCGCGTGGGCGGCGGTCGCGGGGAACTGGGTGCCGGCGACACCCAAGTATCTGAGGAACTCGACGTGGCCGTCGAGATAGAGCACGTTGATGCCGCCGGGGATGTGCGCAAAGGAGATCACTTCCGCCGTGACGTGGTCCCACAACACCGGAACCCGGCTGGCGGAGCCCGCGCTCGATGCGGGATTGTTGACGTCCGTCACCAGAAACCGCTCAATCCCCTCCCGTAACCTGTAGAGCTTGCTGCCGCCATTCGCCTGGGTGCCTGGGAAGGTGCTTGAGAAGTCATAGTCCGCGTCGCTGGCGGCGCCGTGGGATGCGAAACTGGCGAGCCCCAATTCCCCGAAGGGACCCGTGGCCATCTGGCCTTCCGTGAAACGGCCGTATTGGTCAGGCGAACCGATGACTTTGCCATCGGAGCCGACCAGGGCCAGCAGGGTATCGCCAAGGACGTTTCGGTCCTCCAGGATCATCCAGCCGCAGTAGTCGTAAGGTTCTTTGGTGATTTCGCCGAGGTCGATGCGGCCATTGCCATTGCTGCCGCGGTCGGTCTTGGCGTCATAGCGCGCGACGGGGCCCGCCTGGGCGGTCCAGGAGGGACACCACACCAGGTTCCAGTCGGTCAGGTATTCGGGATATAGGTCCAGGTCATTGAAGATCATTTCCCGGCTGGGTCGTCCATCGTTGCGCTCGATCTGCCTGGATGGGAGTTTGCCGCCACGGACCTCGCTCGAGTACATGGAGAAGATGAGTCCGAACTGTTTGAGGTTGTTGGCGCAGGCGGCGCGTCGCGCGGCCTCGCGCGCTCGGGCCAGGGCGGGCAGCAAGATGGCCGCCAGAATGCCGATGATGGCGATGACGACAAGGAGTTCGATCAGTGTGAAACCGCGGCGGTGATTTCCGATGCTCATGGGCGTCCCTCCCTCGAGTTGGAATGTTCCGGAATTTTTCCTTGGCCGAACTTCAATGCCGTGTGGTAGACTGCTCTACGCGCTGGAAGCGGGGTGTCTGTTGGGCAGACACCGGCGATTCCTAGCACACACAATGACGCAAGGAGGTGAGAACGATCAAGAAACTGGGGCAGGCTGCGGGAGTCATCGGGCAACGCAAACCAATGGGGGTCCGCACGCCGGTTCCAACAGAACTCTAACCAATTTCTAACTGAAGACATGCGATTGGCGCTTACCGTGGCGGGGACGTGGCGGGAGGGGTGCCCGTGTACAGGCAACCAAACCGGGCCGCGGGGCTTTGCCACCATCATGGAGTACCAGACTAATGAGTACGCGTAAAAGAGGTTTCACGCTGATCGAATTGCTTGTAGTCATCGCTATCATCGGCATTCTGGCGGCCATTCTGCTGCCTGCCCTGGCGCGGGCGCGCGAAGCGGCCCGTCGGGCGAGTTGTCAGAATAACCTGAAGCAAATGGGTATCGTCTACAAGATGTATGCGAATGAATCGGGCGGCAATTTCCCGCCCATGCAGGGTGCGGATTTCTTCCTCACGGATGATGATGGAATTGACCCATCCGATGAGGCGACCTACGACGGGTGTAACTACCAGGTAGGGATCGAGATTGCGCCGCTGTCAGAGACCATCTACCCAGAGTATCTAACGGACTGGAACGTGTTCCGTTGTCCGTCTGACCCGGACGCGAGCGAGGATATCGAGGAGCACCTGGAAATCGTGGCCCAATTCAGCACTGGCGGCACGCCCTGCATCGGTGCAGGTCAAGCAAGCGGTCATGCCGACAGTTACCAGTACCTCGGTTGGTTGGTTGATGGAGCGGACGGCGACGATCCCTATCAGACCGTTCCTGCAGCAGTCTCCGGGTACCACGATTTTCACCTTCCGCTTCAAATGGTCAGCGCGCTGAACGGGCTGCTGCCGGACATTTTGACCAAGAACGATTTAGGAGTGTATCCGGCGGGCACCAACTTCCGCGCCAAAATGGAAGGTAGTCTCACTGTAGCGGCGACTTTGGGCAACTCGGGAAGCACCACAATTAATCGGCTGCGCGAGGGCATCGAGCGCTTCCTGGTTACCGATATCAATAATCCCGCAGGCAGCGCCAAGGCTCAATCAGACATCGCGACGATGTGGGACCAAATCAGCACGACGCCCACTGATGGCACTGGCACGACGATGAACCACATTCCCGGTGGGTCGAACGTCCTTTACATGGATGGGCATGTGGAGTTTCGCAAGTATGATGCGAATGGTAAGTTCCCTGTAAACCAGCCATGGGGCGATTTCGTAGCATACGTCCAGCACATCCCCTAATCGCATGACGCAGAAGTAGGCGAGGGCAGTCGCACCTCCAAGCACCTCTGCGGGGTATTTTCCTCGCAGAGGTGCTTTTTCCGTGGATACATGAACTTCCCATATCCCTGCATCAGGCCCAGGACTTCCCGCAGCGCTGCCGCATCGGTAAGTTCTTTTGGACCGCTCTTTTACACAAAGCTCAAAGCCCGTCCCGGCCTTTGATGTGACCCCCTAAATCTTGCGTCCCCCCAGTCCCCTACCCCCTTCACTTGTGGTGGCGCTTGTGCTATACTGGGGCGAGCCACAACATATTGGGTAGGAGCAGGATAGGTGAACGGCCTGAAACGAAAAGTCCATATGGTCGGGGTCGGCGGTATTGGCATGAGCGGACTCGCCGAGATTCTGATCAATCTGGGGCATGAGGTCTCCGGTTCGGACTTGAAGGCCAGCGAGATCACGGACCGGCTCGAGCAGTATGGCCTACGCTTTCGTGAAGGGCACGATCCCGCGAATCTTGGAGACGCTGGGATTGTGGTTATTTCAGCAGCGGTGAGCGATGCCAATCCTGAGGTGGTGGCCGCGCGAGACCGCAGTGTGCCGGTCATTCACCGGAGCGATTTGCTGGCCGACCTGATGCGGCTCAAGCCGAACGCGATCGCCGTGGGCGGCACGCATGGCAAGACCACGACGACCTCGATGATCAGCGCGATCCTCGATCGGGCGAACATCGGCGCGACGAGTATCGTCGGCGGCATCCTCCACCGGAGTGGAACGAACGCGCGTTGGGGCACGGGCGACTATCTCGTCGCCGAGGCCGATGAGCACGACGGCTCGTTCCTGCGCCTCCACCCCACCATTGCTGTCGTCACGAACATGGACGCGGAGCACCTCGAGTATTACGGCACGCTGGACAACATCAAGCGTGCCTTCGTCGAATTCTGCAATGGGGTGCCCTTCTACGGCTACTCGATTGTGTGCTGGGACGACCCCAGTTGCCGGTCGGTTCTGAAGAACATCGACAGCGTCTGCATCACCTACGGCATGGAGGAGGGCGCGGGCCTGCAAGGGTCCAACGCCTCGCTTTGCGCCACAGGAATGGGTGCGGCCGCGTCGCAGCTCGCGGGACTGCGGACGCGCGTGGACGTGACCAGCCACGATGAGCGCCTGGGCCAGACGGGCCGCCTGGGCACGCTGACCTTCAACGCGGTGGGCGCGCACAATGTACGGAACGCGCTCGCGGCGTGCGCGGTGGGGCTGTGCCTGGGAATGAAGTTTGGCCACATCGCAGATGGACTCAAATTGTACGATGGCGTGCAGCGCCGATTGCAGGTGTGCGGCGAGCACGCGGGCGTGACCGTGGTCGAGGATTACGCGCACCATCCCACGGAGATCGCGAGCACGCTCGAAGCGGTGCGCTGGGTTCAGCCCAAACGCATCATCGGGGTGTTCCAGCCGCACCTGTTCAGCCGGACCAAGTTCTTCTATGAAGATTTTGCGCGCGTGTTAAGCGCGTTTGACCGGGTTCTCGTGACGGATATCTATCCCTCCCGCGAAGATCCCATGCCGGGCGTGGATTCCGGGCTTATCGTGAACGCCGCGCGGGACAAGGGCGCGAGCCACGTGGCGCTGGTAAACGACATGAACGACGTGCCGGGAGTCCTCGCGCCGGACCTCGAGGGGGGCGACGTGGTTCTCGTGCTGGGCGCGGGCAACATCAACCGGATCGCGCCGGAGATTTTGAAGGAGCTTCGCCAGCGGAAATGAGTGCGGGGTTTACAGAGACGCGTCAAGTGCGGCCAGGAGCCACGCGGCGGTCCATCCGACGCAATGCGGATTCAATTCTCGCCACGCTCTTCGCGTGCGCGGTGACGGTGGCGGCCGCCTATGCCTTCTACAAATACGTAAACGAATCGACCTATTTTCTGGTCAAGACGATCAAGGTGGATGGAACGGAGCGTCTGGATGCGAACGATGTCGTCGGCGCTTCGGGCATCACGAACGAGGACAATATTCTCTTCCTGCAAGCGTCGGAAATACGCGCGCGGGTGGGTGCACTGCCGTATGTAAAGAAATGCCGCGTGACGCGTATCTACCCGGATATGGTGTCGATCACCGTGGAGGAGCGAGTCCCGGTGGCGACGCTGATGGTCCGCAATCAGTGTTTCGAGATCGACGGCGAAGGGGTCGTGCTGCGCAAGCTGGAAGATGGCGCGCCGTATCCGGGACCGCTGATCACGCAGATTCCGGGAGTGGCAAGCGTGGGGCCGGGTGCGCGGATCGAGCAGCCTTCGCTGCGCGAGGCCATGGACGTGTGGGACGCGTTCACGAAGACCAATCTTGCCCAGACGCTGACCGTGTCGGAGATCGCCGCACCCAGCGCAAGCGACGTGCGGATGTATTGCGATGAATTGCCGTGCGAAATTCGCTGGGGCCGCGGAGATGCGGTGCAGCAAGCGGCTAACTTGCAGACCGTGTGGGAGTACCGGGGTGGTGAGTTGAATTGCAGGGAATACGTCGATCTGCGGTTTGACCGCGATGTGGCGTGTTTATAGGGGACTGAATCCAAATGCAGGGAAGCAGCCGGCCGCGGAGATGGACGGCCAACAGCATGGGAGATGGGCCAATGACGATGGGAATTTCCGACGAGTTCTCGTCCTTCGATCAACAGGCGGTGATCAAGGTGTGCGGCATCGGCGGCGGTGGCGGCAACGCGGTGGGCCGCATGATCGAGGCCGGCATGAAAGATGTCGAGTTCATCACCATCAACACGGACGCCCAAGCGCTGAAGCACTCCCCCGCCGGCACGCGGCTGCAGATCGGCACGGTCGGGCTGGGCGCGGGTGCGAAGCCGGAAGCCGGCCAGAAGGCCGCCCAAGACGATCGGGACCGCATCACGGAAGTGTTGAGCGGCGCGGACATGATCTTCCTGACGGCCGGGCTCGGCGGCGGCACGGGGACTGGCGCAAGCCCGATCGTCGCGGAGATCGCGCGGGAAACCGGCGCGTTGACCGTGGCCATCGTCACGCTGCCGTTCCAGTTCGAAGGCGTGGGGCGCATGGAGAACGCCTTGAAGGGGCTCGCGGCGCTGGAGAACCATGTCGACGCGCTGATCGTCGTACCCAATGATCGGCTGGCACTCCTGTGCCATGAGAATGTGTCCTTCCTCAATGCGTTCCGGCTGGCGGATGAGGTTCTGCACAACGGGGTGAGGGCGATCTCGGAACTGATTACCTTGCCCGGCCTGATCAACTTGGACTTCGCCGACGTGCGGACTATCATGAAGGACAGCGGCCGCGCGTTGATGGGAATCGGGCGTGGGGAAAATGAAAAACGCGCGGTGCGCGCCGCTCAGGAAGCGATTGTGTGCCCGCTGCTCGAGAAGTCGAGCATCGATGGCGCGGTCGGCGTGATCGTGAACGTCAAAGGCGGCAGCGACATGGGTATGCGGGAAGTCCTGGAGGCTGTCACCAGCGTGCAGAAAGCCGCGCATCCGAAAGCGAACATCATCTTCGGCGCCGTGGTGGACGATGAGCCCTGCGCGGAGATCCAGGTGACGGTGATCGCGGCGGGATTCCCGTACGAAGCGATCATGCCGCGCCGGACCGATCAGGAAACGGTCTCGCTCACATTCGAAGTCACAGACGAGGAGATTCCGGCGCCGAGGGTTCAGGAAGAGATTGCGGCCCCTGCGGCGCAGGCAAGACCCGCGGAGCAGATCCTCTTCTTCACAGACGAGGAACAACGCGACGAGCGCGAGGAGTACTCGCGGCATGACACGATCACACCATTCACGCCGCGGGAGCCCGAAGAAGACCTGGGAATCCCCGCATTCATGCGCAAGAGGATGAAACGCACGTGAGTCTGCTCAAGCAGTTGTTGCAGAGCGCAACGGAACGCGGGGCGTCGGACGTCCATATTAAGACGAACTCGACGCCCTATTTCCGTGTGGACGGACAACTGATTCCACGCAAGCGCGTGCTCACGGAAAAGGAGATCGCCGCGCTCCTTCAGGAACTGCTGAGCGAACGCCAGCGCGCGGAATTTGATAAGCACCACGAGGTTGACCTCGCCCATTCGGACCCGGAACTCGGGCGTTTTCGCGTCAATGTGTTTCAACAACGCGGCACGGTCTCGATGGTGTTCCGCCATATCAAGTCGATCATTCCGAGCTTTGAAGAACTGCACCTGCCGATGGCGGCGGAACGCTTCTCAGACCTCGTGCGCGGCCTCGTGCTGATTACAGGGACCACGGGTAGCGGGAAATCCACCACGCTCGCGGCCATCATCGATTACATCAACGAACGGCGAAAATGCCATATCGTCACGATTGAGGACCCCATCGAATATACCCACATGGACAAGAAGGCGGTCGTCAACCAGCGCGAGATCAAAATCGACACCGAGAGCTTCTCGACGGCCATGAAGTCCGTGATGCGTCAGGATCCGGACGTCATCCTCGTGGGCGAGATGCGCGACCTTGAGACGTTTCAGGCCGCCATCAGTGCATCGGAGACCGGACACCTCGTCTTCAGTACCTTGCACACGGCCAATGCCATGCAAACGGTGGACCGCATCGTGGACTTGTTCCCTTCTGACCAACAAGACCAAGTGCGCTCGCAGTTGTCCTTGAACCTGCGCGGGATCATGTGTCAGCGCCTGCTGCCACGTGCTTCCGGCTCCGGGCGCGTGCCCACCTGCGAGGTGCTGATCAACACGCCATCGGTGCAGAAGCTCATCAAAGAGAACCGGCTCGTGAAGATTCCGCTCGCCATTCAAGCGGGGCGCGAAGAGGGAATGCTATCGTTCAACGACAGCCTTTACTCCCTGCTCAAGGGCAAGCTGATTACGTCGGAGACAGCGATGGAGATCTCCGACAACCCCGCCGAGCTGAACCTCATGTTGCAGGGAATCCGGCTAGGCCAGATGCAGGGCGGCATCCTCGGGGAGTGAGCGCTCCCCTACTCCACTTCCTCCGCGAGATGAACCTTGGCCATCATCGGTCGCATGAGCAACGCTTCGAGTTTGCGTGGCAGGACCCGATGCATCAGGCCAGCGAGCGTCACGAAGAAGGGGCCCGTGACCGGCTTGCGCCCCAGCGAACGAAGCGCAATCGCAACGACCTTCTCCGGCTCGTCCGCCAGCCTCTGACGCGCCTTCACTGATTCTTCTGAGAACCCTTGGGCCGTGAGAATCTCGGTACGCGTGGCCTGCGGACACAAGGTCACGACGTCGATGCCGAGCGGCCTTAGTTCCGCGTAGAGGGAGGCGCCAAGCTGCAAATCAAAAGCCTTGGTGGCTGCGTACACGGACTCGTAGGGGCACGCTACGAACCCCAGTACCGACGAGACGATGATGATCGCGCCGCGTTTGCGCTCGAGCATCTGCGGCACGAGGGCGCGCGTCAGCAATGCAGGCACTGCGCAGTTGACGTTAACCATGCTCCCGAGGCGTTGTGGATCCCGGGTGTGAAAGCGACCTGCGTGGCCAAACCCCGCGTTGTTTACGAGGATACCTATGGGTAGGTCCGAAACCGCCGCCAGGAGGCAATCAACGCTGTCGGGTGCGGCCAGATCCTGGGCAACACAGCGGCACTTGACGCCGTGAGCGGCGCGAAGCTCGTCCGCCAGTTCATTGAGCCGGTCCAGACGCCGTGCCACCAGCACGCAGGGCACCTTGTGCGCCGCAATCGCGCGGGCAAACTCGCGGCCAATGCCTGCCGACGCGCCCGTGATGAGCGCCCATCCGCGGTATTGTGTGAGGTCGTTCATAAACTCCACCTGAAGGTTGTCGAGTTAAACTTGTCGGTGTGGTTCCGGGCCTTAACCAAATGGTGCGGGTTTTGCGTGTCCGGGTCTACCTTGAACACCTGCGCCTCCAACTTTATCATTTGAGCCAGTGCTGTTGTGGACTACTTTGCAGGCCAAGCCGCGGCCCTTGTGCAGCCGTAGTCTATCCGATTCATCATGCGTCGCGCATGGCGCCATATTAACCAGGGGGTCACATGACTACTTCTAATCCCGACCGGCTCAGAGCAGTTCTTTCAGGTGTGCTGTTCTGTGTTGCCGCGTCCGTTCAAGCGGCCGCGCAGGAGTCCGCGCTTTCGCAGGACCAGGAAAAGGCACTGCGGAGCCTCGCGCGAGGAGAAACCATCGATTGGCCGGGGATGACGCAGGTTCAGTCCAAGGCATTGTACGAGCGGGCGGAGCGCTATCTCGATTTCTATCAGAAGTACCACTTGCCGCACGGCCTGAACGCGGATATCTGGTGGCACGACTACGAGCGGACCAGCGTGTACCGGCTCGAGGGGGTGGGCGACAGCGCGGCGTGGACAGGGCATTACCTTGCGGCGCTCGCGTTGAAATGCAGCATCACGAAGGATGCGAAGACGCGGGCCGATATCCTTGCCGTGCTCGACAAGATAGACCTTCTCCTCGTCGTGAGCGGTCGCGAGGGATACATTGCAAGGTATGCCGGACCTGCGAATGATGAGGGGTACCGCCAGTATTACAGCCAATATGGAAAGGGCGAAGATCCCGAGCGGCCCGGCCTGGGAAAGCGCGCGTTCAAAGGCGTCGAGCCTTACACGGATCTGGTCTGGCTGGGGGACAGCTCCAGGGACACGTACGACGGGATTAACTTCGGATTGGCTACGGCCCTCGTCTACGCCCCGGACGATGAAGTGAGTGGCCGTGTCAAGAGAATCGTTGAGCGTGTGGCCGACCGCCTTATCGCGGACTCCTGGAGCATCCAGGACGGTAAAGGGAATACGACTCGCGCGACGCCAACGTTCAAGGCCGCGTGGATGCGCACGATCATGACGGTCAATCCGGAGAAATACGGGCATCTGGAACAAGAGTACCGCGAGATCTGCGAGGCGATGTCACAGCGCACATCGCTCAAATCGCCTTTCCAGAGCGAGTACTTCGCGAACAACCTCTTGTTCATTCGTTATTCCGTGCTGTGCGCCCTCGAGAAAGACGCCGCGTTGAAAGAGAGTCTGCTTGAAACGTTGACGCAGTTATTTCAAAGCACGCGCACGCATCTCAATCCCCACTTCGCGGCGATCTATGCGCAAGCAACCGCTGATAACAAGAATGTCGAAGTGCAAGCACAGGTTCAGGGCCTCCTCATTGACTTCCCTGAACCGCCGAAGTTTTTCAGAGCCGTTGACCATCGAAAGAACGCCTCCATCGAGATGCACGACGATGAACTCACGAAATACGCCCTCTTGACAAGAGAGCGCGTGCCCAGTGATTTCTACTGGCAACGCACGCCGTGTTTGAGTCATGGGAGCGCCGACTTGTCTTACGAGCTACCGGGAATTGATGTGTTCCTGCCGTATTGGATGGGGCGCGCCGCCGGCGTGATACCGGCGCCTGTAAACTGATTCCATCCCGTCACAACAGCGGCTCCCCGTGGAGTGCGGGACAATGGAACGGGCTTGTTTGCGTTTCCACTGCACCTGGGCCACAATGCCTTTTCCAGTAAATGCATGTCGCGCCAGGCATATGAGGCCTGGCGCCATGGGCAATCGCCCGGTTAATGGGAGAATCTCTGATGAGCATGAATCGCAGAACATTCTTGGGGACTTCAGCGGCCGCGGTGGTCGTGGCAGGGACGATGGCGAAGGGCAAGGTCTTCGGGGCCAATGAGAAAATCCGTGTCGCTTGCGTGGGCATCGGCGGGCGCGGCAAGACGCACATCGAGGCGTTTTCGAGTCACGAGGACAGCGAGGTCGTGGCCCTGTGCGATGTGGATTCCCAGACGCTGGAAAACGGCGCGAATGTATTTGAAAAGGTCAAGGGCCGCAGGCCGCGATTGGCCACCGATGTGCGCGAACTGCTCGCGCGAGACGATATTGACGCGATCAGCGTCGCAACCCCGAACCACACGCACACGTTGATTTCGATTTGGGCGTGCCAAGCGGGCAAGGACATTTACGTCGAGAAGCCGCTTGCGCACGAGGTGTGGGAAGGGCGTCAGCTCGTGGCCGCGGCGGAGAAACACGGCCGCATCGTGCAGCACGGCACGCAAGGCCGTTCCGAGGCGGAGTGGATCAGCGCGATCAAGCTCCTGCACGAAGGGGTCATCGGTGAACTGCACACAGCGCGGGCGCTGGGCTACAAGAATGGCAACCGCGGCGATCTCGGGTTCGCCAAGGACAGCGACCCGCCCAAGAGCCTGGACTGGAATCTATGGCAAGGACCGGCGGAGGAGCGCCCGTTCAATCCGCTCTACCATCCTTACAACTGGCACTGGTTCTGGCACTACGGCAACGGGGAGATCGGCAATCAGGGCGTGCACCAGATGGATATCGGAGTTTGGGGTATGAACCGCGGCCTGCCGGTGAAGGTGTACAGCATGGGCGGTCGCTACACCTACAAGGATCAGGCCGAGACCCCGAACACGAACACGGCGTGTTTCACGTATGCGGATGGCACAGAGATGATCTTCGACGTGCGCAATCGCTGGACGAACAGCGAGGGTGGCGCCATGGTCAAAGGGGATTTCAAGGAGGGCGTCCGGGTAGGCAACCTCTTCTACGGGTCAGAGGGCTATTACGTGGAAGGCGTGGGCTTCTACGACAAGAACGACAGGCTGATGAACGTGAAAGGCGAAGAGGTGGAGTCCGACACCCACTTCGGCAACTTCCTCAAAGCCGTGCGCAGCCGCAAGCAAGAGGACCTACACGCCTCCGCGAAGGTGGGACAAGTGTCCTGCATCCACTGCCATCTCGCTAATATCTCGTACCGGCTGGGCCGCTCGCTTGAGTTCGATCCCGCGTCGGAGACTTTCGTCAACGACGACGAGGCCAACGCGATGCTGACGCGCGTCTTCCGGCCGGGATTCGAGGTGCCGCAGATAGCCTGACGACGTATGGAGTGTGCAACAAAGATGGAGCGGCCGGGCATGGTTCGGCCGCTTCGCTCTTTGCTGCCCGAGACGGGGTACCGCGCACCCCGTTTCCGCGTGCTTCTTACCGCACGACGGCCAGTCTCTTCGCGAAATACGCCTTGGAGGGCAGGGCGCAATGGACTACGAGACTGAAGAGGACGCCGAACGTGAAAAACGCGAGTTGACCGAAGACAACGCCCCAGTGCCTCGTGAACCCTCCCCCGAAAAGATACGCCTCGGACGGATTATTGGGGTTGTAGCACACCATCACCTTCTGGTGTCCGGTGAGCGCCAGAAACAAACTGCGCACCGGCTCTCCACCTTCATGAACAACGGGATGAATGCCGCCGGCGTGGTGCGTAGTGCCGTCTACTGTGTACGAGTACCCCAAGTCCAGCCGGTACGTCGTCGTACCCTCTTCCGCCCATTGCTCCAATTCGCAGGTATTGATCGTTGCAACAACCGTCGGCCACTGCGCTACGTCGTACCCATGAAGAATGCGGCTGAACTCCGCGACGCTTGTGTAGAGGCCAAAGCCGGCGAAGCAGAATCCGAATGCGAAGACCAGTGTACGAATCAGCATGATTCCCAGCATCCCATTAAAGGTCTACTCCAGAATCGTCACCGCGGACGCATAGTCGGCTGTTCCCGCAGTGAGGAAATGGAAGATCAGCATGAAAAGGATGGCTGCGACAAGGAAGAGCATGCCGGTGTAAAACGCCGCCCATTCGTCACGAAACGCACCTGGCAAGACATAGGCCTCTTCCGGATCGCTTGGGTTATACCGGACGAGAAATACCTTGCATCGCTTCAGCCGCGCCAGGACTTCATCCCCTACCGCGTGGTCCACTTCATGGTGAGGACGGATACCCCGTCCCGTGTAGGCCACGCCGCCAACCACATACGAATAACGAAGGCAAATCACCTTCTGGTCCTCGTAGCGGTCGCCATCCTCGACGCCGGCCTCGATCAACTTTGCTTCCGCGGCAGGCCAACGTGCCGTTGCGCGGGATCGGCGCACTGAAACCAGCGTGCCAACAATCAGAAGCACCCCGAAGGCCGCGACGATCACCAAGAATGGATATACGACCCAGGCCAAACTCATGTCACCTCATTCTCCGAGAATTCTGAACGCACCGTCAGTCGGCTCTCATACCGTGTAGGTTTTCGAGCAAGGTATCAAGCGTTTCAATCACTTTGCGCCGGAAGGACCAAGCCATCAGCGGGCTTATCACGACCCAAGGCGCAACCGGCCCGAGTGGCAGGTAAGGCATATACCAGGGCTTACCCGCGAAGTTTCCCGCTAGACTGAAAGACACCGCCAGCACCAACCCGAGTGCGGGCGGAAAGATGTAAAGGAAGTTCCTGAGTCTGCGGACTCCGCCGAGCTCAGCCTCCACCGTGAGTATGCCGCCGGAGACCATGAAGATGGCGCGGCTTACTCCATGAAACGGATTGTGGTTGTTCCGAAGTAGCTTCTCCCCCTTCGCCTCGAATCGCTGCGTGGAAATGGGAGAGACTTGAAAACCTTGTTGGATGAACACGCTCCGGGCCCGCTCCAGTGCCTTTCGCCCATCCCCCTTGATCGGCACGGTCTTTGTGTAATCCATACCAACTCCCCCTTGTGATTACTGGTCTGAGTCCTGTTCGTCGAATATCAGTTCCTTGCGCCGCTTTCTCACCATTTCGCGGAGCAGAAACTCGATCTGGGCATTGAGACTTCGCAGGTCGTCCTTGGCCCAGAGATTGAGTTCGTCCACCAATTCGGGCGGGAGTCTGAGCAATATGGATTTTCGCTCCGCCACGATACGCTCCCGCTACGTGTACAGCGTACCCGCGTTGACAATCGGCTGGGCCGGTTGGTGCGCGCACAGGACCACGAGCAGATTGCTCACCATCGCGGCCTTGCGCTCCTCATCCAACTGGATCTTTCCATATTCTTCAAGCTTGTCGAGGGCCATCTCGACCATCCCCACGGCGCCTTCCACGATGCGCGACCGCGCGGCAACCACGGCGTCCGCCTGCTGGCGCTGAAGCATGGCACCGGCGATCTCAGGTGCGTAAGCCAGATGATTCAGGCGAGCCTCTTCGACGTGCACACCCGCCTTCGCCACGCGCTCCTGAACCTCACGCTGAAGCGCTTCGCTGATCTCTTCGGTGCTGCCCCGAAGGGAGAGCACGTCTTCTTCAAAGGTGTCGTAGGGATACGACATGGCGAGATGGCGCAACGCGGCTTCACTTTGCACCGACACGAAGTGCTCGTAATGATCCACGTCAAAGATGGCCTTGGCAGTGTCGGTTACGCGCCACACGACGACCGCGGAGATATCGATAGGATTCCCGCGCAGGTCATTGACCTTGGTGGTGCCGCCGTCGAAGTTGCGCCAGCGCTGAGAGAGCTTGATCTTCTTATAGAGGGGGTTAGCCCATTTGAAGCCTTCGGTCTTAACGGTGCCCTTGTAATCGCCGAAGAGCACGAGGACGGCCGCCTCGTTGGGCTGGAGCGTAAAAAAGCCGCAACATACGAAGACCCACAGCATGATCCCGAGAACTACGCAGATGACCACCGGGATCTTATTATCATCCTCCGCCCAACCCACGCCGTAAACAAGGCAGGCCAAGAGTAGCAGCCCCGAGGCTATCACGAAACCCAGAATCGCCCACCCGTCCATGACACTTCGCTCTTGTTCTTTGGTAAGCATTGCGCGACCCTCCTATCGAAATGCTATCATAATGATAGCATATATTGGAGGACTTGTCAAGGTCATGGACCACGAAAGAAAGCGAGGGGCATGGACCTATGCCGGCCCATGCCCCTCGCGCAAAAGTGTGTTCGATTCGCCCTTTGGAATTCCTTACTTGCCCTGGAGTTCGGTCAGGTTCGCAGCGATGGCGTCCAGGTTGGCGACGCATAATGCCAAATCAGGGACCGAGTTATCCCAGTTGTGTTCGTACTCCGCGGAGAACACGCCCTTGAATCCCTGGCGCTGGAGTTCGGTCAGGATGGCGCGGATATTGGCCAAGCCTGTGCCCCAGGGGACGTCGTGGGCTTCCTTGACGCCAAACTGACCCAAGTCCTTCAGATGGAACGAGATAATGCGGCCTTCCAGCATCTTGACTGCTTCAAGCGGGTCGACGCCTGAACGCATCCAGTGGCCGGTATCGGCGCAAGAGCCGATGCGGTTGCTCAGGCCGTTGCAGGCATTGAGAACCGTCTTGGGGTCCCAGTACTTGGAAGGCGCGGGGTGGTTGTGCAGGGCGACGTTGATGCCGTATTCCTGGGCGAGCTTGTCGATCGCCGGCAGGGTGGCGGCCTCCGGCTCGGAAACGATGGTCTCGATACCCATTTTCTTGGCGAACTCGAATACCTTACGGTTCTCGGCCTCATCCGCGCCAAGGCCGACGACGCCGTAATTCATCAGTTTGACCCCGGCGGCCTGGAGACGGGCCTGGACTTCTGGGTACAGGTCCGGCGACATGTTGTGGTCGAACTTCACGTCCGGCGTATCCTTGCTGAGGGTCTGCCCCGGATACGCCTCGATATACTGAAGGCCAAGGGCCTTCACCTTGTCGATGGCCTCGTAAAACGAGAATCGGTTGAAGGTGTAAGCTTGACAGCCTACGTGCCAACCGAGGGCCTCCGCTGCCGGGGTACCCTTCGGCGTAATGGTCGCGGCGGTCGCGTCATCCTGGGCAAGCGCGGCGGGCACAGTCGCCAAGGCTAACGCAGCACCGGTAATCCACGAAAAGAGTTGCTTCACGTTCATTGCTTCCTCCCCTTTCTGAGCGGCGCGTGGCCGAGCAGGTGTAAACAGTTGATACTGATGGTAGCGCGTTGTGGGATGCCGAGGCAATGCGGCGCTCAAAGACGCTTGATCCCGAACCCGCCGCCGACCTCGATGACCGCGCCAGTGGCGTAGTCGAAATGCCCTTGCGCCAGTGAAAGTACGGCCTTGCCGATGTCTTCGGGAGTCCCCCAGCGCTTCTGCAGGAGTAGGCCCTGACCAATCAGGGTATCGTACTTCTCCTTGACGACGGAGGTCATATCGGTGGCGATGATGCCTGGGCGGATATCGAAGACGTTGATGCCGTACTCGGCGAGACGGACCGCGAAGCACTGGGCAGTCATGCTGAGGCCCGCCTTGCTCACGCAGTACTCGGCGCGGCTGGGACTGGCAGTGTCGGATGAAATGCTGGTGATGAAGACGATGCGCGGCGGATTAGGAGTGCCCGACTGAACCTGGCGGATCATCTGATTCGCCACGAGTTGTGTGAAGAAGAAAGGACCGCGCACATTGATGCTGATGAGCCGGTCGAAACTCTCGGCGGTGGTTTCGAGGATGTCGAGGCGTTTCAGGCACGCCACGCCCGCGTTGTTGACTAGGAGGTCGACGCGTCCGAACGCCGCGAGTGTTTCATCGAGCATGCGCACGTGGTCCTCCTGGCTCGCGATGTTCCCGCAGACAGGCAGGAAGCGCCGGCCCATCGCCTCTACTTTCGGCTTCACCTCGTAGAGTCCAGAGTTCGTGTCGTTTGGATCCGCTTTGGTGGCGCACCCGGCGATGTCGTATCCGTGCGTGGCCAGGGTCAGCGTGATGCCCCGCCCGATACCACGGCTGGCCCCGGTGATCAGGGCGACGCCTTTAGTGCTCATGACAGTCCTTTCCAAGAGATTGGCTTCACTTGATGGAGTAGTTTACGCGGACATCACGGTGACGCCACGCCCTGCCGCCGCCTCCGTGGTTGCCGAAGTCGAACAGCACGCCCAGAATCAGGAGTATGAGACTCCAGCCGTGGAAGCCGCCGTTCGCGTTCATGCCGATGGCGTAGGCGCAGGTCGTGTAGGGCATGAAAAAGAAGCCCAAGAGGGGCCAGAGGTACGATTGAAACGCGGTCGACGTGTATCCGACGAGCCACATGAAAAACAGGGTAACCCGCGGGATGATCAGTCCGATGATGACCAGTAAGCAAGGCATGAATGTTTCCTCATGTTGTGGCGCAGCCTGGACGCCGAGCCGGTTCCGCATCAGGCAGCACTTGCCGCAGCGGACAGGAATCCACTGTACAAATGCCGCGCTCCCGATACAAGGGCGCATTTGCGGCAAGGGGGAGCGCTGAGTGCGGACCATTGATGACACCGGTTGTGACGACCCTCCCTTCACGCGGGGAGAGAGCCACGCTTCTCGTACTATTCAACACTCCCGTGATTTCCATACCCTCACCTGTTTGAGGGGAAAGCCATGGAGAAGACCATGGGCAAGGATGCCCATGCCACCTCTCCAGCGCGGGCGCTTGACAGGACCCTCGGCCAGGTGACACGCTCTTTGCGCGACACGAAGTGTGCCGCGAGTAATACGAAAGCGAGCCGGTGGAACAGACGAAACATAGTGATGCGGCCGCGGAGACCGCGAACAAGTCGATGATTCGGGCCCAGGATCTCCGCAAGGAGTTCGCGGGGCCGCGCGGAGTGCCCGTGGTCGCGGTGAAGAGTGCGACCTTTTCGGTGTATCCAGGGGAGATCTTTGGGTTACTGGGACCGAACGGAGCAGGCAAGACGACCTTGCTGCGCATGCTGGCCACGATCATCCGGCCGACATCGGGGCACTGCTGGATCGCGGAAGACCGCACCGACGTCTGGCCGCAACGGGTGCGGCAGCACGTGGGATTCCTGTCCGGCAACACCAAGCTGTACGGGCGCCTGAAGGCGCGGGAACTGCTCCTCTACTTTGGTCGCCTCTACGGCATGACCGATGACGCCATCGTGCAGCGCACGGAGGAACTGGCCACCACGCTGGATATGAAGCCCTTCATGGAACGCCGCTGCGACACGCTGTCCACTGGGCAGGTGCAGAAGGTATCGATTGCGCGCGTGCTGCTGCACGATCCGCCGGTGCTCATCTTGGATGAGCCCACGCTGGGGCTGGACATTATGACCAGCGCGGCGATTCGTGACTTCATCCTCGACGCCAAGCGCCGCCAGCACAGCATCATCTTCTCGACCCACTACATGACGGAGGCGGAGATGCTCTGCGACCGGGTCGGCCTGATCTACTCCGGCGAGATCATGGCGATGGACACCAAGCAGGGGCTTTACGCGGACACCGGCACGGACAACCTCCACGATGTGTTCTTGGCGTACGTGGCCAGGCATGCGGCGGCCCGCACATGAACCTTCGAATCGTCATCATTATTTTCCGCAAAGAGATACTCGACATGCTGCGCGACAAGCGCACGCTGATCGCGATGCTCGGGCTGCCGTTGATTCTGTATCCCGCTCTTTTCATCGTCGGTGCGCAACTAGCCTTGATGCAACAGAACAAGGTGGCCGACGCGCGATCATTGGTCGCGGTCGCGGGCGCGCACAAGGATATCCTGGAAGGGTGGCTGCTGAAAACCCCCAAGATGGGCGTTGCCATATCGGACGATCCCGAGCTGGACTTGGCTGAAGGACGCCTCCAGGCAATCGTCTCCCTCGAATCCGATCCCGCGCAAACGCTGGAACTCGGCAAGACGGCGAATATCCTCATTCGCTACGACGCGACCGACACGTCATCCCAAGAGGCGGTCAAGCGCATTATGGAGGCGCTGGACGCGCGCGAGAAGGAAATGCTGAAGTCCAGACTCGAGATTATCGGCATTCCGGGCGACTTCGTGAATCCCTACGACGTGGAGCGCCGGAACGTCGCGAGTGGGGCCAAGTATACGGGCACGGTTCTGGGCATGCTCATGCCGCTCATCATGATCGTGATGCTGGGGGTGGGCGCGTTCTACCCCGCCATCAACCTCACGGCGGGGGAGAAGGAACGCGGGACATTCGAGACGCTGTTGTCCACGCCGATCTCGAGTTTCGATATTCTCGGAGGCAAGTTCCTGGCGGTCTTCGTGCTGGCGATGCTGACCGGACTGACGAATCTGGCCAGCATGGTGGGGACGTTCGCGTTTCAATTGTCGCAGATGCAAGACAGCGCAAGCGTGTCCGAGATCCACATTCCCGCATACAGCGTGTTGGTGATCGTTCTGGCGCTCATCCCATTGGCCTTTTTCATCTCCGCGATCATGATGTCCATCGCGGTGTACGCCAAGAGTTTTCAGGAGGCCCAAAGCCTGTTGACGCCTTTCCTGCTGATCCTGCTTTTTCCCGCGGCCCTCGCCGCAATACCGGGATTCCATCTCAGCGTCACCATGCAGTTGGTTCCGATCGCCAATTTCGCTCTGCTCTTCAAGGACCTCGTGACGCAGAAGGTATCGGCCCAACCGATTGTCATGGTGCTGCTGAGTACGACCGTCTATGCGTCCTTGGCTCTGTATATGGCAGCGCGCATCTTCCGGCGCGAAGACGTGGTGCTATCTCACGATCATGGTTTGTCCCTGACCCTGCGCCGGTCGCAATTCGTGAAGCGAGACGTGCCGACACCAGGCACGGCCCTCTTCATCTTCACGTTGTGCCTGCTGCTGCTCTTCTATGCGGGCACGTACGTGCAGGGCAAGTACGCACTGTGGGGAATCGTGATCACGCAATACGGGATCTTCCTGCTCCCCACGCTCTTCGTGCTCTGGTACTTGCGAGTGAACCTGCGAAACGCGTTGAGCCTCCGTCTCCCTTCCGGAAGCGGATTCCTCGGCGGTCTCGTTATTGCCGCCGGATGGGCGGTGATGAGTCTCCAACTCAGCGTGTGGCAGCAGCGGATTCTGCCATTCCCCGAAGAGCTTGCCAAGGAAATGGAGCGCCTGACCGGCCTCGGAGATCAGCCGGTGTGGGTGCTTCTGCTAGTCCTGGCACTATCCCCCGCTATCTGCGAGGAGATCCTGTTTCGCGGCGCGGTGCTCTCCGGCCTGCGCAAGTATCTTCCATGGTGGGCGCTCTTGTTCGGCGTGGGGTTGGCATTTGGAATCGCGCATATCAGTATTCATCGCATGTTCCTGACGGGTATGAGCGGCGTGGTGCTGACATATATCGTGTGGCGCACGGGGTCCATCTACCCCGGTATGCTGGCGCATTTCGCAATCAACTCGACGGCCGTGCTTCTGCAGAACAAACAGGTGGAAGCGCGCATGCCAGAGGAATTGCAATCGTTCCTTGATGCGGCCCTGAAACAGGAGCAAGGGTTTCCGTGGTGGGTGCTCGCGGGGGCGGCAATAGTGTTCGCGTCGGGCGTGCTTCTGGTAGAGACGTCTCAGCGGAAGGCGACATCCGCTAACATGAAGTAAGGACCTATCGGACGGATCGGACTGATCCGACCGATCCGACCTGCGGGACAGGCACTCCGCCTGTCACTTCATCAAGAGGCGGGCCTCCCCTCCCCCGCTCATACCTCATTCTGGATGATCTGCTCGAGCGTTTGCCGCTGGCGGATGAGCTTCAGTTCGCCGGTGTTCGTGAGGAGGATTTCGGGCGCTTCGGGAAAGCTGTTGTAGTTCTTCGAAGACATGGCGGCGCAGTAGGCGCCTGCGCCACCAACGACCAGGAAATCGCCGATGCGCGCCTCAGTGAGGGTGCGGGGGGCGAGCCCTTCCGGATTACCGGGAGCGGGGGTCAGCACATCGCCGCTCTCGCAACAGTGTCCAACCACCAGATACTCCCGTTGGCCGCGCGGCTCCTCCCACGCGGGCACCACGACGAGAGGGTGTTGCGCGCCGTACATGCTGGGGCGAACAACCTCGGTCATGCCGCTGTCAACCTTCAAAAAGGTGTAGCCCTTTTCCCCCGTGTCCACGATGTCGATGATGCCGCAGACGATGACACCCGCGTTGGCAACCAGATAGGTCCCCGGTTCGATTTCCAGATGCAGTTTGCGCCCTTGGGTCGCGTGAAATTCATCGAAGTCGCGCATGATCACCTGGCCGATTGCCCGCAAATCCGCGTCATTCTCGCCCTTCATGCGCCCGACCTTGAAGCCGCCACCGAGGCTCAACGTAGTCACGTCGGGCAGGCGCGCGGCGATGCCGAGCGACATGCGGGCGCAGCGGTTCCAGGTTTCGGGGTCGCTGCCGGAACCAATGTGGGTGTGCATGCGCGTCAGACGAAGTTTGTGTTTCCTGCGGGTGGTTTCCACTTCGTCGAGATGTTCGTGCCAAATCCCGAACCCCGCAGATGGCCCCCCCACGTTTGTCCGGTTGCTGTGGCCGGACCCAAGACCGGGGTTCACGCGGATGGCGAGTTCCGTGCCGGGGAACAACCTGCCGTAGGTATCAAGCTGATGCAGCGAGCAGGCATTGAAGAGGACGCCCTGTTCCACCAGTTCCTTGAGGTTGGACGGCAACTGCTGCGCGGTGATTTGGATGTGCGAGGCGGGGACGCCGGCCTTAATGGCACGTTCGGCCTCGAACCCGCTGCTGGCGTCGACCTGGAGCCCCGCTTCGGAAAAAATTCGGATGACGGCGGCACTGGGCAGGGCCTTCATTGCGAAGCGCACCGTCAGCCCATAGGCATTGGGAAAGGAAAGAACGGCGCGGGCCTGGGCCTCCAGCACGCTTTGGCTATAGACATACGCGGGCGTGCCGAAACGCGCGGCGACGGTCCGGACTTGCTCTTCGGTCAGGAAAGAAAGCTGTTCCATGGCACTTCGAGTTCCTAAGTATTGGCCTCTGTGACGCACATGAGGTGACATTACATAGCATATTCATGCATAGGCAGGCCAGCGGGAGGAGCGGCGCCGCACCCCCATGCAGGGAAGGTTGGGTGGAAGCCTCTTCATCTGCATGTTCAACTGCCCAAAGCAATCTGTTATAGTGGCGCGTGCCTCGTATGCATCCTCCGGGGAGTTTCCATGGCCAAAACCAAGACCAATTTCGTTTGCCAGAGTTGCGGGTCGGTGACCATGCGGTGGGCAGGGCGCTGTGAAGACTGCGGCGAGTGGAACTCGATCGTGGAGGAACAGGTCATCGAGTCTGGTGCCCATGTGCGGGCGCCCATCGTGGAGGGGGCGGCACCGGTGCCGATCACGGACAGGTCGCAACCGCCGGCCCAGCGAATCACTGCCGGTATGGCGGAGTGCGATCGCGTGTTGGGCGGAGGCATCGTTCCAGGTTCGCTCACGCTGATCGGCGGCGACCCCGGCATTGGCAAGTCCACGCTGATGCTACAAATCTCCCACGCGCTGGCGGAGCGCTCCGGTCCGGTGTTGTACGTCTCGGGCGAAGAGTCGTTTGACCAAACACGCATGCGGGCAGGGCGCCTGGGAACTCTGAGCGACAATCTCCTCATCCTGACGGAAACCTCCGTGGACGCGATCCGCCGGGAGATTAAGAACGGTGATTTCTCAATGGTGGTCGTGGACTCGATTCAGTCCACATACACCCCGGACTTGGCCGCCGTGCCGGGCAGCATCAGCCAAGTCAGGGACTGTGCGAGCGAGTTTCTGCGCATCGCCAAGGGGATGAACGTCCCGGTGTTCCTTGTAGGCCACGTGACCAAGGACGGGTCCATCGCGGGGCCGCGCTTGCTCGAACATCTCGTGGACACCGTCCTGTACTTTGAGGGCGAGGGCAAGCAAGCACTACGCATCCTGCGATCGGTGAAGAATCGTTTTGGTTCGACCAACGAGATAGGCGTGTTCGAGATGTCCGAGGCGGGGCTGCGCGAGGTGCCCAACCCGAGCGCGCTGTTTCTGAACGAACGGCCGAAGGGTGTCAGCGGGTCGGTGGTGATCCCCAGCGTGGAAGGAACGCGGCCGTTGTTGGTCGAGGTCCAGGCGCTAGTGGGTGATGCGCCGCTTGCCTCGCCGCGCCGCACGGTCGCAGGGGTGAACCCCAACCGGGTGGCCCTTATCCTGGCCGTGCTCGAGAAGCGCGCAGGGGTGCACATTTCCGACAAGGAGGTCTATGTCAATGTGGCGGGCGGTGTTCGTCTAGAGGAGCCCGCGATAGACCTTGCCGTGGCAGTCGCCTTGGTGTCGAGTCTCCTGGAAGCGCCGATTCCATCGAACATCGCAGTCTTCGGCGAAATCGGTCTGGCGGGCGAGGTTCGCGCGGTGGACATGGCACGGGGCCGGGTTTCGGAGGCCTCGAAGTTTGGTTTCACAAAGTGTATCCTACCCAAGAGTTGCGCAGCCGACGTGCGCGATGTGGCCGTGGAGTTGCTCCCCGTCACGGGGGTTGTAGCGGCCGTCGATTTGGCATTAGACCGGTGACTGGGCGTCGTGAGGGGCGGAAGTTCAACAAGGACGAATAGATAGTGGCTGAAGTGACACGGAAGAAGAAAAAGACGGGGGTGGCAGCGCTTCGTGAAGCCTTGGTGCTGGTGTCGCCAGGCACCCAACTGCGCGAAGCCATCTCGGCGATCCTGCAGAGTGGAAACGGCGCACTGATATGCATCGGAGAACCGAAACGGCTGGCGGACTTGTCCGAAGCGGGGGTCGAAATCAACGCCGAGTACACACCGCAACTGCTGTATGAACTCGCGAAAATGGACGGCGCCATCATTCTCAACGAGGATGCCAGCCGCATCGCGTACGCCAACCGCTTCCTCAAGCCCGACACGTCAATCGCGACAGATGAAACGGGCACGCGTCACCGGGCGGCGGAGCGTATCGCACGCCAAGCCGGCTGCATCGTGGTCGCCGTGTCGGAACGGCGTTCGAGCGTGACCTTGTACGTGCACGACGCGAAGCACGTACTCGACAGCATCCCCACGCTGCTGAACAAGGCCATGCAAGCGATCAACACGTTGGAGAAGTATATCCGCGTGTTGGATCAAGCCACGACGGACCTGAGCACCCGCGAGTTTGAGGACGTAGTCACGATCTTTGACGTGTGCAAGGCGATTCAGCGGTGCGAAATGGTGGTGCGGATCGCCAAGGAAATAGAACCCTTCATCCTGGAACTGGGCACGGAAGGGCGTCTCATCGCGATGCAATTGAAGGAGCTGGTCATCCCGATTGAGGAGGCCGAGCTTGTGGCCAAGGATTACTACCGCGAAAAGGCGGGGCTGAACTTCGAGCAGGTTCAACAGAAGATCGATGAGGTAACCCAGCAGGAACTCTTGAATCTGGGGAACATCAGCCAAGCTCTTGGGTATGGCGCGAACCTGAAGAGTATCGATACGTACCTTTCTCCAAGGGGCTACAGGATACTGACGCAGACGCACCGCCTGACCCCTCAGATCATCGAGAACCTGGTGCTGAGATTTGGCTCCCTACAAGCGATCATGCGTGCGCCGAAAGAAGAACTATGTGAAGTGGACGGCATTGGCGAGGTGTTGGCGGAACGCGTTCGGCTGAGCTTGAACAGCCTGCGAAACCAACTGGCCCTTGACCGCGGACGCCGCTAGAGTAGCACGCGGCGCCTGTGTGGCGGCCGCCGGCAGAAACGCCCCCCGCGGGCCGGAGACGTGAAGTATCGTGCGGTACCTTGTCGATTGTGAGATCGTGTCGAATTCCGAGGTGGCCTCGGAACAGTACCGGATGGTGCTGGAAGCGCCTGACCTCGCGCGAGAGGCGCGGGCGGGCCAATTCTGCATGCTCCAGGTCGCGGATGGTCTCTACCCGTTCCTCCGGCGTCCCATGTGTTTCGAGCGCATCTTCGGCGAACGCATCTCAATCCTCTACAAAGTCGAGGGAGAAGGCACGCGTCTGATGTCCCGCATGCGAGAGGGACAAGCCATCGGGGTCCAAGGACCCTTGGGCAACGGTTTCCCGATCGACTCCAGTTTCAAGCGGCACATCATTGTTGCGGGTGGCATCGGCGTAGCGACCTTTCCGGGCCTTGCGGAGGCGCTGATACGCGCGTGCGGCGCAATCCCCGAAGTTATCCTGGCGGCGCGAAGCAGGCACTTGATCCTCTGCGGCGAGGAGTTCCGCGCGCTGGGTTGCACCGTGCACGTAGCCACCGACGACGGGTCGGCGGGAGTCAAGGCCTACGCATCGCAGATGCTCCAGAAGTTGTCACCCGCTCCGGGAACGCGGGTCTACGCCTGCGGTCCCATGATCATGATGAGGACCACGTCGGAAGTCGCGGTTGCCGCGGGCGCCGACTGCCTGGTGTCCCTGGAGGCGCAGATGGCCTGCGGCGATGGGGCTTGCCTTGGGTGTGTCGTCGCGTCCAAGCACGAGGTGGAAGGCGAAAAGATGGTGCGTGTGTGCGTGGATGGACCGGTTTTCGACACAACGCTCATCGATTGGGAAGCGCACAATACCGCGTACGACCGGTAGGGCTGTACCGTCCTCAGTGCTCGACCCAGGCGAAGTTGTCCGAACGGCGGGACCCGTCGGGCGCGATGAACTCGAATACCCCCTCGATTGCCTTTCGATACGGGACCCGGTCGTTGGGCGCAAAAGTCGTGGCACCGTCGCCGATGTAAAACGCCCCTCTCATGGACCCCACAAACTGGCCCACGCTGTTTACGAGCGACCCTTGAAAGCGAAATGCGCGTTCACCGGTGGTGGTCACTTCTACCGCGGGGAGTCGCACTGGAAAATTCTCGTTCTCCAGGTTGTCATTGATCCAGGCCGTAATTGAGTAGAAGGGGTCGGCGTTCATCCAGTCGAAGGCGCCCGCAATCTTGAGAGGCTCCAGGTGGGCCAGAATGCCTTCCCCGGTAAACAGGGCAACGATGGAACCACCGTCCGGATCGCTCCAGCGACGGTTGTACCACCCTTGGGGGACGAACTTCTCTCCCACCGCGTCCACGACCGGGGAGCCCTCGCTTCCCATGATCGCGGCCACCTCAGGTTCGCCAAATCCAATCTGAAGCGACGCCAGCTTATCAAACATCGTCGCCGGGACCGGCGCCTCCACAGGCGGTTGGATTGGCGTTTCGGCGACGGGCGCGGGCACTTCCGAGCCCGGAATGACAGGCGTCCCCGCTGGTGGAGTATCCGGAGCCGGCTCTGGTTGCGAAGGCCGTACCAACACCTTTGGAGCGGGCGGAGTCCGCGTACCCTGGGTACTGGCTGCCGTCCGCGTGGGGGGGCCGACGGGGGGACCCGGCTGTTTCTGGGGCGCTTTCACCACTTTCGGTGGAGGTGCGGGCAATCCACTGGACGGCTGCGCTGCGCTGACCGCCATCCACGCATACACGCCTGCCACTGCGGTGATAACGACGGCCAACGTGATTCCCACGACCGTCAGGACTGTCCTCATCAGTGCTGCCTTTCCTGTGGAGGTGAAGGGGTTGATCCACTGAGACTATACCATGTTCGCGCCCATGGTGGGGCGCCCCGGGAGGGCATGGCTACAATGACCGGATGGCCTCGAGGACTTCCTCGGCATGCCCCTCGGGCTTGACCTTGGGCCAGATTCTGGCGAGCTTTCCTTCTGCGTCCACCAGAAAAGTCGCACGCTGAACGCCCATATACTTCTTGCCGTACATGCTCTTCTCGACCCACACGCCGTATTTCTCGGCTACCGTATGGTCCTCATCGGCGAGAAGGGTGAACTCCAGACCGTACTTCACCGCAAACTTGCAGTGGGCCTCCACACCATCCGGGCTGATTCCAAGAATCTCCGCGCCTGCCTTACGAAATGCGGCGAAATGGGCCTGGAACCCTTTGGCTTCAACCGTGCATCCGGGAGTGTCGTCCTTCGGATAGAAGTACACGACCACGGGCTTGCCTTTGAAATCGGACAACTTAACCTTCTTTCCCGTGGACGCTTTCAGTTCGATAGCCGGCGCTTTCGATCCTTCGGCGGGCATGTGTCTTTCTTTGTCTGGCATGGACGACTCCTTGGTTTCAGTTCCGTGAAGTTGCGGTCCCCTGGCATCGGCAAAACACTGTGCGCGCGGGTGACATTCCGCCGCCCCTCAAAGGTCTTCGCGCGCCGCTTTGAGGGCTTCCCGAAATGGCTGCAAAGAGGGGAGCGTCTCACCCGTGCCGAGGAAGTGCCCGTCTATCCAGGTGAGAATCGTCTCAATGACATGAAAGCGCCAGCGGTGGATGGGCCGCGCCAGCTCGTCGCGGAGAAATTGCAGGTCGCGCAAAAGGCACATCCTCTTCTCCCCATCAAGTGATGAGAAGTCGCCCTCCGACACCAAGCGCTCCATGAGCAGCGGCAGACCCGCCGAGGTCTCCTCTAACTCCTCCATCTCCGGGGGGAAGCGAAGGTTGAACAGGTAGCGATCCTCCACCATGTCAATACCGTCCGCCGTGATTCGCACGGCCGCGAACATTGGAGGATTGTAGCCAATCATCAACTCGACCAGTCCCCGGTCATTCAAGTAGTGGATATTCGCAAGGAGGTCCTCCCGAAGCACGGATTCATCGGCCAGGACATCCTCCGGCGTAAGCATCTCCAACGGGTCTTTGATGTAGTGCTCGTAGAGCATCGTCAGGAGACGGCGTCGTACGCTCTTCGGGTGACGTGGCTGCATGGGGTGATTGTAGCAGTGCAGGAGGCCTGAATCGAAATCGGATGGCCCGCGCTATCCGAGGGCGAGGTAAACGCACCGCAGAAGTGGAGGGGAATAGGCTTGATTTGCATGGCGTTATCAAATATTGTAAACTTGATAATGTTATGCAACAATGTGTCCGCTCAGTCGTCTTCACAGCGAGTAGAATACTCTAGAAGCAGTCTGGGCGTTTGACTCATTGGGGTGCGGGTGCTACCATCTCGCCGACTACCCCCACGTACGGCAATGAGTTCCAGTCCGTGCCGCGTTGCGGTACTGTCGTGGTTTCAGTCATGGAACTGGCTTCAGGAGGGATTCCGATCATGCGCGTCTATGAGGATGCCAGCTTTAGCATTGGCAATACCCCGTTGGTGTATCTACACCGGCTGAGCGCGGGGCTCAAGGCAAAGGTATATGGAAAGGTGGAGGGGCGCAACCCCGCCTATTCGGTGAAGTGCAGGATCGGCGCCGCGATGATTTGGGACGCGGAAAGGCGCGGAGTGCTGAAGCCCGGAGGCACCATCGTGGAGCCGACATCGGGTAATACGGGAATCGCCTTGGCCTTTGTGGCCGCGGCACGCGGGTATAACCTCGTGTTGACGATGCCCGAGACGATGAGCATTGAGCGCCGGCAGATGTTGAAGGCGTTTGGAGCGCAACTCGTGCTGACTCCGGGCGACAAGGGCATGCCTGGGGCGATCGCGCAGGCGGAACAAATCTTGGCCGAGCACCCGGATTACCTGCTACCGCAGCAGTTCAAGAACCCGGCGAATCCCGAGATTCATCGCAAGACCACCGGACCGGAGATTTGGAACGACACGGACGGCACGATTGATGTCCTCGTTTCGGGAGTTGGCACGGGGGGAACCATCACCGGGATTTCCCGCTTCATCAAGAAGGAAAAGGGTAAAGCCATCCTCAGCGTGGCGGTGGAACCGGAAGGTTCGCCGGTGTTGTCGGGCGGCAAACCGGGTCCGCACAAGATTCAGGGAATCGGTGCGGGGTTCAAGCCGGATGTGCTGGATATGAGTCTGGTGGACCGCGTGGAGCAGGTAGGCAACGATGAGGCTTTTGATACGGCTCGCCGGCTGGCGCGCGAGGAAGGACTGATCTGCGGAATCAGTTGCGGGGCCGCGGCCGCAGTAGCCCTGCGGCTTGCCGCCACGGGCGAGTTTGAAGGAAAGACGATTGTGGTCATCTTGCCGGATTCAGGTGAACGGTATTTGTCAACGCCTCTATTTGAGGGATAAGCGCACAAGGGAGACGAAGCTGCATGGCGGACACGAATTACAGACTGGGGACCTTGGCACTGCATGGCGGGCAGGAACCTGACCCGACGACCAACGCGCGGGCGGTGCCGATTTATCAGACAACCTCCTACGTGTTCAACGACGCGGCCCACGCGGCGCGCCTGTTTGGACTGCAGGAGTTTGGTAACATCTACACGCGCATCATGAATCCGACGGTGGATGTGTTTGAGAAGCGCATGACCGTGCTCGAAGGCGGGGTGGGCGCGCTGGGACTGGCGTCGGGGTCTGCGGCTATCACGCTGGCGTGCATGAACATCTGCAAGGCCGGCCAGAACTTCGTCTCGTCACAGACGTTGTATGGCGGAACCTACAATCTGTTCCACCACACGTTTAAAGACTTCGGGATCGAAGGGCGCTTTGTGGATGCCAGCGACCCGAAGAATTTCGAGGCGCGCATCGATGACAAGACCCGCTTCCTCTTCGCGGAGTCCATCGGTAACCCGGCGGGCGACGTTGTGGATTTTGAAGCCATTGCGAAGATCGCGCACAACCATGGGATTCCGTTCATCATCGACAACACGGTGACCTCTCCCCTGCTGTTTCGTCCATTCGACTTCGGCGCGGACATCTCGGTGCACTCGGCCACGAAGATCATCGGCGGGCACGGCACGTCCATCGGCGGTGTCATCATCGACAGCGGCAAGTTCGACTGGGACAATGGCAAGTTTCCGGAGCTGACGGAGCCTTGCGAGAGCTACCATGGCGTCAAGTTCTATGAGGCCATGAAGCCGATCGGGAACATTTCGTACATTATCAAAGCACGCGTGACCCTGTTGCGTGACATGGGGCCGGCGATGTCGCCGTTCAACGCATTCATGTTCCTGCAAGGACTGGAGACCCTGCACCTCCGCGCGCCGCGCCATTGTGAAAACGCGTTGAAGGTGGCCACGCACCTTGAGAACCACAAGGGCGTGGAGTGGGTAAACTACCCCGGGTTGAAGAGCCACAAAGACTATACGCGTGCGATGAAATATCTGCCTAAGGGACAGGGCGCCGTGATGACGTTTGGCATCAAGGGCGGTTACGAAGCGGGCACGAAGTTCATCGACAACTGCAAGCTGGCCTCCCACCTCGCCAATATTCTGGACGCCAAGACGCTGGTCATCCATCCTTCCTCCACCACGCATCAGCAATTGAATGCGCAGGAGCAGGAAGCCGCGGGCGTGACACCGAACATGGTGCGCATATCCGTGGGTCTTGAAGATATCGACGACATTCTCGCAGACTTCGATCAGGCGCTAGCGGCGTCCGCGAAGTAGGTATTGAAGTACTGGTCCGGCGCGCCGTCCGTGAGACTGCGCGCCGGTTTTCCATTGCACGGGGACCGCAGGTATGCCAGAACAGGGTTCGGTTGGCGTGGTCACCACGCAGTATTACACCTTTGCCGAGCCGCCCAACGAGCTGCAGTTGGACTGCGGGGACACGTTGGGCCCGATCACGTTGGCCTACGAGACTTACGGATCTCTGAACGCGGACAAGAGCAACGCTATCCTCATCGTGCACGCGCTTTCGGGCGATGCTCATGCCGCGGGCATACATTCCGAAGATGACCGGAAGCCCGGCTGGTGGGACAACATGATCGGCCCCGGCAAGGGGTTCGACACGAACCGCTATTTCGTAATTTGCTCGAACGTGATCGGCGGCTGCCAAGGCTCGACGGGGCCGTCCTCCACTAATCCCAAGACTGGCAGACCATACGGCCTGAGCTTTCCGGTCATTACCATCCGGGATATGGTGCGGGCGCAGCGCGAATTAATCAAGCACCTCGGAATCACCAAACTGCTGAGCGTGGCGGGCGGTTCGATGGGCGGCATGCAGACTCTGGAGTGGATGACCAGCTACCCCGAGATGATCCAGTCCGCCATCGTGATCGCCTCGACTCCCCTCTTGAGCGCCCAAGCCATCGCTTTTGACGCCGTGGGCCGCCATGCCATTCAAGCGGACCGCTCCTTCAACGAGGGCGATTACTACAGCACCGGCGAGCAACCCGTGCAGGGGTTGTCCATTGCGCGGATGTTGGCACACATTACGTATCTCAGCGACGATTCGATGCGCCTGAAGTTCGGTCGGGCGCTGCGCAGCACCAGCGAGTACAGCTACGACTTTTCGAGCGAGTTCTCCGTGGAGACCTACCTGGATTACCAGGGCGAACAATTCGTCAACCGGTTCGACGCGAACAGCTATCTTTACATTACGAAGGCCATCAACTACTTCGACGTGTCCGCGCCGCATGGGTCGCTTGACAATGCGATGGCGCGGGTGCGGAGCAAGGTGATGGTGCTTTCCTACTCATCCGACTGGCTGTATCCACCGTACCAATCGCAGCAGGTCGTGAACAGCCTGACGCGGCAGCGGAAAGATGTGACCTACTGCAATATCCAGTCGGACTACGGGCACGACGCCTTCCTGCTGGAAGTGGACGTCATGAGGAAGATTATCGGAGGCTTCCTGGAACACGCGTCGCCGGAATACGCGGCTGCTCGCGGTACCGTGCGCAACGTTGATTCGGAAGCCGAAATCGGGCCGCCCGCCAGTGCGGCGGAGAGCATCTACGAGGGTGACCGCGTCGACTATAAGATGATCGTGGACCTCGTGGACGAGAAGAGCCGCGTGTTGGACATCGGGTGCGGCGATGGCGAACTGCTGGAACAGCTCATCGCGCACAAGGGTGTGGACGGCACAGGTATCGAACTCGCCCAGGGAAACATCGTGAGCTGCGTGCGCCGAGGCATTTCCGTGGTACAGGCGGATATCGACAAGGGACTGACGCCCCTGCCGGATGGCAGCTACGACTACGTCATCTTGAGCATGACCCTGCAGGTCATCAAGAGGCCGGACTACGTACTTCAGGAGATGTTACGGGTCGGCAAGAAATGCATCGTCAGCTTTCCGAATTTCGGATTCTGGAAAGTGCGTGCGAAGTCGCTGCTAATGGGAAGGGCGCCCGTCACGCGCAACCTGCCGTATGCCTGGTGGGTGAGCCCGAACCGGCATGTGCTGTCCATCAAGGATTTCCGCGAGTATTGTGCGGAACGCAGCATCTCCATCGAACGCGAGATTCCGCTGAATCGCAAAGGCCTCGTGTGGACCGCGCGCATGTGGCCGAACATGCTGGCCGACGAGGCGGTCTTCGTCATTACCCGTTCCTGAGTGACGAGGAGTGCAGCGGACGTAATCTCAGATCTCACATCTGGGATCTCAGATTTCAAATCTCAGATCTGGGATCTCAGATTTCAAATCTCAGATCTGGGATCTCAGATTTGCGATCTCGGAACTGGCATTCCCGCGGCCAGGGCCACGGACACACTCCACGGACAGGACGAGCAGGACATGGTTGACCTCGTCTTGTCTTGACCGTACTTCCGGATCTTAGTCTGAGATCTCAAATCTCAGATCTGAGATTCCTGGATTTGGCCTCATGCGCCTCGATGCGTATCTAACTTCCAGCTTCCCACACAGGCCACCGCTCCCCCTTCGGACGCGCTTCGTCGCGTTGTAGGCCCCGGCGGGATATGGTATCGTTTGCCCAATTCGAGGCGGCCAAAGAAGGGCGTATTCATGAAAGGCATTATTCTGGCCGGGGGTACGGGCACCCGGCTGCATCCCCTGACATTGGCGGTGAGCAAGCAGCTCATGCCGATTTACGACAAGCCGATGATCTACTATCCCTTGTCGACGCTGCTGATGACCGGTATCCGGGAAGTTTTGATCATCTCCACGCCGCATGATCTGCCGCTGTTCCGCAATCTTCTCGGCGATGGAGCACGCTTGGGGTGTTCGATCGACTACGCCGCGCAGGAGCAGCCGAATGGCCTCGCGCAAGCATTTGTCATTGGCGAGCGCTTTGTAGGCGATGACAGTGCCGCGCTGATTCTCGGCGACAACATATTCTATGGAACGGGTCTTGACCACCTCCTCCAAACGTACAACAACCCGAAGGGCGGCGTCGTGTTCGCGTACCACGTATCGGATCCCGAGCGCTATGGCGTCGTGGAGTTCGACGGACAGAATCGCGCGATCTCTATCGAGGAGAAGCCGAAGAAACCGAAGTCGAACTTTGCCGTGCCAGGCCTGTACTTCTACGACAACGATGTGGTGTCCATTGCGAAGGCGCTGAAACCCAGCGCCCGGGGCGAGTATGAGATCACCGACGTCAACAAGGAGTACCTGCGGCGGGGCAAGCTGCAAGTGGCGATCCTGGACCGGGGAACAGCCTGGCTCGATACGGGGACTTTCGCCTCCCTCATGCAGGCGGGGCAGTTCGTTCAGGTCATCGAGGAACGCCAGGGGCTCAAGATCGGCTGCATCGAGGAGGCCGCGTTCCGCATGGGGTTCATCTCGGCGGACGAACTTCGCAGGCTGGCCGAGCCCCTTCTGAAGAGTGGATACGGGGACTATCTTCTCAGTCTCTTGGATGACGGCGTGCCGGGAGCCAACGAGGGTGGCATGCCTCAAGTGCCGCCGTGAGCAAACTTGAAACGAACCACAAGCAGTGTATAAACTATAGCGTTTCCAGCGCGGATGGTGGAACTGGCAGACACGCTAGACTAAGGATCTAGTGCCGCAAGGCTTGGGAGTTCGAGTCTCCCTCCGCGCACCACAGTCCATGCCAGGCGGCTCGTAGTGAACGGGTCGCCTTTTTTTGTGTGCAACGCAGAAGGAAACGGCAATGAAGCGGGAGAACATTTCTTCGGGTTCCAAGTGGGAACCCATCATCGGGTATTCGCGCGCGGTGCGCGTCGGCTCCGTCGTCCATGTGTCCGGCACGACCGGCTCGGGCCCGGATGGCAAGTTGGTAGGCGTCGGCGATCCCTATGCGCAGACGATCCAAACGCTGAAGAACATCGAGACAGCCCTCGGGCGGGCGGGCGCGAAGCTGAGCGATGTCGTACGGACCCGGATGTACCTCGCCAACATCGAGCAGTGGGAAGAAGTGGGCCGCGCGCACGGCGAGTTCTTCGGCAGCGTCCTGCCCGCGACCACCATGGTCGAGGTCAGCAAGCTCATCGATCCGAACATGCTCGTCGAAATCGAAGCGGAAGCCTACGTGGCGGGCGAGTAACAAGCCTCTCACACGGTGAATGATCGCGAGGCGCCCCGTCCCATGAAGGGACGGGGCGCCTTACGTTTGGGGCTTCGAGCGACAGTCCTGTTCCGAGGAGTTGACGAGGTTGAGCGGGCTGTCTATGATGCTGCCATGCGTGACTTTTCGGAGCCGGTAATCCCATGACGAAAATCGTTTTCCTGGGCGCGGGTAGCACTGTCTTTGCGAAGAACGTGCTCGGCGACTGCCTGACGGTAGGTTCTCTTCGAGACGCGCAGATTGCGCTGGTCGATATCGATGCCGAGCGCTTGCGGGTGTCTCAGGTCATGATGGAGAACATCAACCACACCCTGGGCGCCAAGGCAACGATCGCTTCTCACCTGGCTGAAGATGCTCGTACCGCCTTGGCGGGAGCCACCTTTGTGGTGAACGCCATCCAGGTGGGTGGTTTCGAGCCGGCCACGGTCATCGATTTCGAGATCCCCAAGAAGTACGGGCTTCGGCAAACAATTGGAGACACCCTCGGCATTGGCGGCATCTTCCGCGGTTTGCGGACCATTCCCGTGATGTTGGATTACTGCCGCATCATGGAGGAAGTGTGTCCGGACGCCTTGCTCCTCAATTACACGAATCCGATGGCGATTCTCACGGGGGCGATCCTGAAGGCGACGAGCGTCCGCACGGTGGGGCTGTGCCACAGTGTGCAGGTGTGTGCGAGAGATCTGTGCCGGGAACTGGATCTCCCTGATGACCAGTTGCGGTGGAAGATCGCGGGTATCAATCATCAGGGATGGCTGCTCGAGATTTCGAGGAACGGGGAAGACCTGTATCCCGAGATTAAACGGCGCGCCTGCCTTCCGGAGTACAACGCCAAGGATGCCGTGCGATTCGAGATCATGAAGCGGTTCGGCTACTACGTCACGGAGTCAAGCGAACATTCCAGCGAGTACGTCCCCTGGTTCATCAAGTCGCGGGCCCCGGAGCTGATCAGCCGTTACAATATCCCTCTGGATGAGTATCCAAGACGCTGCCGTGTGCAGATCGAGGGATGGAGCGCCATGAGGGAACATCTCTTGCGCGACGAGGCGCTGCAGCATGAGCGCGGCCACGAGTACGCCTCGTACATTTTCGAGGCCATTCTCACCGGGGCCCCGTATACGTTTGGGGGCAACGTGCTGAATACAGGCTTGATCCCCAACCTGCCCTCCTTGTCATGCGTGGAAGTGCTTTGCGTCGCCGACCGCAATGGAATCACCCCCACCTATGCGGGCGGCTTGCCGCCGCAATGCGCGGCGCTCACGCGGACCAATATCAACGTGCATGAATTGACGATCGAAGCGGCCCTCACGTGCCGGAAGGAGCACATCTATCACGCGGCGCTGCTGGACCCGCACACCGCGGCGGAGTTGACGATGGACGAGATCGTTTCCATGTGCGATGACCTCATTGAGGCGCACGGCGAGTTCTTGCCTGCATATCACTGACCTGTGTGAACACGGCCTGGAAGGCCGCCACTTGGAGGAATGCGACATGAGTGAATCGAAGGAACAGCGGCTGAACCGGCGTGGGTTCCTGAAACAGACGGCGGGCACGGCGGGCCTGGTGCTGGTGGCGGCGGGGTCGGCGCGCGGCGCGGAGGCCAACTCGAAACTGCAAATCGGCGTGCTCGGCTGCGGCGGCCGCGGCCCGTGGATCGGCAACCATTTCCAGGAGCAAACCAACACGAAAGTCATCGCGCTGCACGACTACTTCGAGGACCAGGTGCAATCCGCGGCGCAACGGCTCGAGGTCGATGCGAGCGGACTTTATACCGGCCTTGACGGCTACAAAGAGATGCTGGCGCGCGAAGATATTGACGCGGTCGCGATTATCAGTCCCCCCTACTTCCACCCGGACCAGGTTGTCGCGGCACTCGAAGCGGGCAAGCACGTCTACCTGGCCAAACCTATCGCTGTGGATGTGCCGGGGTGCATGGCCATCGTCGAGGCGGCGAACAAGCACCAGGACAAGCTGAACACGTTCGTGGACTTTCAAACCCGCAACAATGAGTTCTTTCGCGAAGCAGCCAAGCGCGTGCACGAGGGCATGATCGGCGCGCCGGTCTGCGGTCAGACGTTCTACCACACGGGGCGGCTTGGGATTAAGAGCCCTCCCGGAACTGAAGTGGCCCGCATGCGCAACTGGGTGTTCGACAAGGCCCTTTCCGGGGACATCATTGTCGAGCAGAATGTCCACGTATTGGATGTCTCGAATTGGCTGTTGCAGGGGCACCCGATCGAGGCTGTGGGCACGGGCGGTCGAAAGGCCCGTATCGATGTGGGCGATTGCTGGGACCACTTCATCGTCACATATCGCTACCCGAACGACGTTCTCATGGATTTCAGCTCGACCCAGTTCAATGTCGGCTTTGACGATCTGTGCACGCGCATATTCGGCGTCGAGGGTACCGTGGAGACGCATTACGGCGGCGACGTCTTCATCAAGGACAAGAAGGGGGGCTGGCCCGGTGGCGCCACCTCGACCATCTACCAGGACGGAGCCATCAACAACATCAAGGATTTCTGCGCCAGCATTGCCAATGGACAGGTGATCAACAATGCTCAGGAAAGCGCGAATAGTACGATGACAGGCATTCTGGGCCGGATGGCGGCCTACGAAGGGCGCCCGGTTACCTGGGACGAAATGGTGTCCCGAAATGAGAAACTCGACGCGAACCTGATACTGCCTGAGGACGGCCCCAAGACGCCGCGGCGCGGATAGACTTCCGGGAATAAAAGAGCCTATCCAAACCGTTCAGCGAGGGCAAGGGAAGCCCTGCTGCAAGGGTGCGCACAGGCACGTTCGAGAGACTCGAGGGTAGGTCTTTGCGCCCGTGAAACTTCTAAGGAGATACTGAATGCCCCCAGTGTACGATCCGGAAGCTGTAAAGCCCTTGTGGGAGGAGTTGGTTGCGGTGGGCATCAAGCCACTCACGACCCGTGAAGAAGTGGATTCCGTCCTGGCCGATGAGCCCAAGGGGTCCACATTGCTGGTCATCAACTCGGTTTGTGGTTGTGCGGCTGGGTCGTGCCGTCCCGGCGTAATGCTGGCGTTGCAGCACTCGGTGATTCCCGACAATTTGGTGACTGTCTTCGCGGGCGTTGATACCGAGGCGACCCAGCGCGCGCGCGAGTTGATGCCCGGCGTTCCGCCCTCCTCCCCGAATGTGGTCCTGTTCAAGGACGGGAAGCCGACGCACGCGCTGCAGCGTCACCACATCGAACAGATGACCGCCGTTGATATCGCGAACACCTTGAAGGAAATCTTCGACCAGGAGTGTTCGCGTCCCGGGCCGTCAGTCGCGCCCTCGGAATTCGAGAAGATAGACCCGGTGCAACAGTGTGGGTCATCGATCCCCTTGTATCCAGGCAACTGACGGGACTCTAAACGGATTGGTGGCGCGTACCCGGTTGGGTGCGCGCCGTCTTCTTTTTGGTTACTTGCGTTTCGCCTTGAAGTAGCGCTTCCAGATGATCGTGTACGAAGGGCCTTCAAAGTCATCGCGCTCGTCATTGAAGCGGTTGTAGCTGGCGTTGATCGAGACCTGGCTGCGTTTGTTCAAAGGCACATCGACACCGATATTCGCGCTGGCACTCGGGAGGATCCATTCGTCGTCCTCCTTGTAGTTGAGGAAGTTATCGAAGGGTTTGAAGCCCACTTTGACCTTGGCCTCATACGTGGCGTTCGTCCACGTCAGGCGCGTTCCGATGTTGGGCCTGGCGGCGCGTAGCCGTTCCATCACGCCGTGATACTCCTTCAGCTCAGGCATGCCGAACGGGAAGTAGTCAAGCCCCACCCCCCCGTATAGCGCGGCACGCTTGATCTCGAAGTCCGTGTGCATGGGAAGCAAGAGCAGACTGCGGTCGTCCGCCTCTGTGCGCACCTTTCCCGCGGCATAGCCAACTTGTGCGAAGGCGGCCCACTTGTCGGACAGAATCCTTCCCACGCCCACATAGGGCACCCACAGGAGGAAGTCGTCGCGCAGATCCCCCACCGTCGTAATCTCGTCGTAGGTAGGCGCGAGCGAACTGATAATGGGGTCGAAATAGCGGTCAATGAGCTGTTCACTCTGAATGGCGGGATGCGCATTGGAAAACCCCAGTAGGAAAAACCAGGGAGAGATTTCCTCGGGGGCGCCGCCTGCCTTCGCCGCAGGCCCGGCCTTTGTTGGTTCAGCTTCGCCGGCTACAGCGAAGACCGGCAACAAGCACACGCCCACGGAGAACAGCACTAGAAGGATGAGCGTATCACCCCTGAACTGAACGCCCGTGGCGGAGGCGATATGTACGCGACTCCCTCCCCTTCGCAACGAGATACCTCCCTCCCCCCGATACACGTTACTTGGCCATTCCGCGGAAGACCCCCTGATCGAGACGTATCTTACCCAAAGGAGTGTGCCAATCCAACGCAGGAGAGGGGCTTTGAAGAACTCACTCTGGCGCCGGGGTGACGCTGTCCGTTTCGAGGGGAGTAGTCTCTGGCGCAGAGTTACCGACCGCGTCGATGGGAGAATCCGAGGCCGATGGGACGCCTTGCGAATCGGTGCTCAGCCCCTCAGGAGGGGGAACTGCGGACGTATCATTGGGCGAGGGCTCGGTTGCCACGGCGCCCATCGGATCGCTGACACCTTCGTCGTAGATAACAAACTCCACTCTTCGATTTCGGGCGCGCCCTTCCTCGGTTGAGTTGTCGGCTACGGGCCGGAACTCGGCGTAGCCACTGGCAGAGAATCTTTCGGGCGGGAGTTTGTCAACATCAATCAAGAATTGAATCACTTGTGCCGCGCGCGCCGCGGAAAGCTCCCAGTTGTTTGCAAAACGCTGGCTGGAGATCGGCATGTTGTCCGTGTGACCTTCCACATGGACCAGGTGATCGCTCTTGGAGAGCACGTCGCCCATGGGCGCCAGAAGCCGCTTCGCGTCTTCGGTCAAATCGGCGCTGCCTACCGGAAACATGAGCGAGTCCGAGAGTTCCATGACCAGCTTGGAGAAATCGGGTCCCGTCTGAAAGTGAACGGCATTCCCCAAACCTTCCTGCGCCACAAGCGCCTCCAGGCTGTTTCTCAGTCTTTCCATCCGCTGCTTACGGGTACTGCGAGTATCCTGTGGTGTTCCGCGGCTTTGGCTGCCGGCGCCCTGCGCGCTTGTGGGCACGACGGACGAAGATGAGCCTCCACCCGCACCGAAGACCGCCTGCAGAGCGCCTGCCAGGGCCTTGAACTTCTTCGCATCGGTCTGGGACATCGAGTACATCACAACGAAGAACACCATGAGCAGCGTGATCAGGTCCGCATAAGTGAGGAGCCAGCGCTCGTCGTTCTCGTGGCCTTCCTCGTGTTTCCGGTGCATTTCCATGAGGGATAACCTTGGCGTCTTATGCGGCCTTCAATGCGGCACGCTCTTTGTCGGTCAGAAACGATTGCAGTTTGACGCGCACGACGTGCGGGCTATCACCCGCGTAGATGGCGAGAAGACCTTCGATGATCATGACGCGAAGGGCGGATTCCTCTTTCGCGATGGTTCCGAATTTGTTCGCAATGGGCAGCAGAATCAGGTTGGCGGAAGCTACCCCGTAGAAGGTCGCTATGAAGGCCATGGCGATTGAAGGACCCAACGTCTCGGGTTTCGAGAGATTCCCCAACACGTGGATCAAGCCCACAACGGTGCCGATGATCCCCATCGTGGGAGCGAACCCTCCCGCGGTTTTGAAGACCGCCGAACACGTTTTGAGGCCTTCCTCTGCCGTGTACAAGTCTGTCATCAGCATTTGCTTGACGAGTTCGGGGTTGATACCGTCAACGATCATCCGAAGGCCGCGGCGCGCAAAATCGCTGTCAATCGGGAGCGCACGATTCTCCAGCGCCAGGATCCCATCGCGGCGGGCTACGGTGGCCATCTCGGCGAAAGTGTCGATGATCGCATGAATGTCGACGCCAGGCTTCTTGATAAGCAAACCTAACTGTCCCAAGACCGTCGTTAACTGCGGCATGGTGAAGCACGCTGATGTAGCGCCGACAGTCCCCCCGGCAATAATCAGTAATGCCGACGGAGCAAGAAGGGCACTCATATGGGTGCCTTCCAGAATGGCCGCTCCCAGAACGGCGGCAACGCCCAGGATGACTCCTGCAATGGTCATGGGATCCATCGTACTTCAGCCTCACATTTGGCGGATGCGATAACCGCTGGGTCGCTTCCCCGCTCGAGCGAGGAGTTCAAACATGGGAAAAGGATACTAAATTATTTACAAAATTGCAATATTCGCAGCATTGCTCTAAATGCGTAATCCTACTGCACAAAATCCATCACGAGTTAAGACTTGAGAGGGATTTATGGCCTAATCTCCTCCGTCCGCGGTCGTGGGTATACCCCCGGGGAGCTCGCTTCTCTCCGCGGTAGCTCCGTACCATCAAGGTTGGGATGACCTGTCCTCAAGCATCTTCTTTATGCCGGTGAGCTGGCCGGCCCAGAGGTCCATGTAGCCGCTCACCCAGCGTTCGTAGATCTGACGGATGGGAATAGGATTCAGCGAGTTGAGCCTTCTCCTCCCGTCGTTGTGGGTGATGACCAGTCCGGCCTCACGCAGGACATCAAGGTGCTTCATCACGCCGAAGCGGGACAAATTGGTGAACTGTGCGACGACCTCCGTTGTGGTGCGGGGACCGTCGCGCAGAAAATCCAGGATCTGACGGCGCGTGTGGTCAGACAGCGCCTTCCATATTCCGTCCAGATCGTCAGGCACAGTACTTCAAGATCCTTTTCCCCGGTACATCAGGGTCTCAAGTTTCGCAGTCCTTCCTGAGGTATTCCAGCATGAGCCGCCAACCTTCCGGCATCCCTTGGCGGTGTTCCTCGATTACATTGCCCATCGCCTGGTGTCGGAAAGTCACGCGGGTGGCATCTCCCACTTCGGCAAGCCGAATAATGATGTGACCCGCAACGGGATGCGACATGCACATAGGGCCAAAGAACTCGAGCAATGTCGGGGGGCGGTAGGATTGCACGATGCCCCACAGATGGCCTTTGTCGTCCCCAAGGTCCCTATACCAGCGCCCGCCCGGCCAGCATTCCAGTTTGAACTTCATGACGGTGCCCTTCTCATCCGTCCTCATGTTCGTGAATGTCTCGATAAGCGCATCGAACACTTTCTCGGGTTTGGCTTTGATATCAATGCTCAGATTCACATCCAACGCCATTTCCAGAGTCGCAGCAGTCTGCATGGCACCTTCTCCTCGTTTCCGTTTTGCACCAGGACCAGTCAAACCCTGGAAGGACCCGCAGTGGGTTCAACCAGGCCATACGTGACCAAATTATAACGTAACTTTTTAGTCACGTCAAGACCCCTGGATTCTTCGGCGCGTCCTCCCCTGCGGATTCTGGACTCTAGAGCCGGTGGAAACTCCCCCTCTCCGGCAGGCACTATTACCTTTGAGTAGTTCTTGCTGCATGCGAAAGGATGTTGTTCATGAAGTCACAGGCGGATTTCCTACGTATCGGCGCGATACTCGGCGGGCTCGGCGTGATACTTGGGGCTTTCGGAGCCCACGGGCTAAAGGCACGCGTCGATGTGGAGATGTTGGCGGTTTTCGAGGTAGCCGTGCGGTACCAGATGTATCACGCGCTGGCCGTATTCGGATTGGCGTGCGGCCCGTGTTGGGCGTGGTCATTACCTTGGGCGAGGCGCGCGTGCTGGGCTTGGCTATTCGGGATTGCGGTGTTCTCCGGCAGCCTGTACTTGATGGCGCTCACCGGCCAGAAGTGGCTTGGCGCGATCACTCCCATTGGCGGGGTGGCCCTAATCCTGGGGTGGGCCCTGGTGCTCCTCAGTGCCAAGGGCTTTAAGGGTGCGGGCCACTAAGTTCACTCCCCCTTCAGACACTTGAGAAGAAACCGAAGGGCCGCATCGTACGCACGCGGCACGCTGCTCGCGCGGGGTCCCGCAACGTTGAGCACGGTTATACGATGCTCATCGATCCACGCGAGAACCGGCGCCGGGTCATCACGGTGGTCGAGGTCAATTACGAGACACGGCTTGCCGAGTTGTGTGGCGCACTCGATGGTGTAAGCGGTTCCGCCGGCGGGGATGCCGAACGTGAGGACGAGCGTTCCGTCGGAGTCTCGCACATTCAGGAAGGTACGCGTCTCATATTCGGCGAAGGGTGTCTCCCGCAGCGGATAGCGCGGGTCAATGACGCCATCCTCGGCGAGACGCCCCGCGGGGCACCAGCCCCCGCAGGGGATTCCCAACGACATTGCGACGTCGAGCGCGGCCCGGTCCACGCCTGTCTGGCCACCGGTAACGATTCGCCGCAACATGCTCGTGCCTTTCGCAGGAATGGCTTATTCGCCCGGCTTTCGGATGAAGCACGCCTTGAATTCAGGAATTGTGCTCAATTCTTCGCGCATCTTGTTCGCGGAAGCCAGGTCATCAAAAGCCCCCACGCACGCGCGTATGTTCTGACCATCGGGGGAAGGAATGAGCAGTACCGTGAAATCGGCCTTCTTGTCGATAGTCTCTTTGTACGCCTTTGCGATCTCGGTGTTGGCCGCGGCAAACGAGGCAATCTGAACCGTGTACTTCACGTTTTCCGGTTGCGTCACGAGCGGAGTCGCCGGAGGCGTTATCTCAGGCGGAGGAAAGGAAACGGGCGGCGTAGTCTCTGCTGTCGCGGGTGCGGCCTCAACCGGCTGCGGCGGAGCGACCAACCGTTCCTCGACGACAGGTCCTTCCGGTGAATCGGGCTCCGTAGGCTCGACTACCTCGGGGGCCGACGTTGGTTCGGCCGTTGCAGCTTGCGGTTCGGGCACTTCTTCCTCTGTATCGCCGGAGGGCATGGATGGCATCAACGGCGGCATGGTGCCGAAATCCGGAACGTAGGGGTGACGCGACAGATCGCGCCGCGTTTTCAGCCCAGCCTCGGTGGCCATGCCGGTGATCTGATCGGCGATCTCTGTGGGCGCCGAGGGATGAACGCGTACGATGACCTGCGGTTTGATCTTGGTCTCCTTGAGGGACGCGAACTTCTCGCGCAGCCCATCCATCGTCATCATCTGTCCTTGCGAGAATACGGCGCCGGATTGCCCCACGGAAACGCTCAACTCATTCTTGCCCTGAGTCAGACGGTCAGCGGTCCGGCCCCAGATGTCTTTCTGCGAATGACGCATGGTATCGCTGGCGCCTTCCTCGAATTCAGCTAGGCGCTTCGCCTCGGGTTGGGTGCTTTCATCCACGATAGTGGGCGTAATGAAGACGGCGAGTTCGCGATCGCTGTGATCCTTGGTGGTGGACTTGAAGAGGCGGCCCACGAAGGGTAGATCGCCAAGGAAGGGGAACTTCTCGACGTCGTCTTTGAGGGACACGGAACGCAGTCCGCCGATGACGATGGTCTGACCGTCACGGATGAGGACCTGGGTCTCGGCTTTGTTCTGCGTCTTTTCAGGGATTGTGCTTTCGAGGTCGGCGGAGATGATCGTTTTGTCTTCTGCGGTGCTATCCTCGGCTTCGATATCCATGAGGATGTTCCCATCATCGCTGATCCTGGGTTTTACCTTGAGGATCGTGCCGACTTTGACAAACTGGACCGAGCCCGGCAGGACGCGGCTTGAGACGCTGTCCTGCGTGGTGTCTCCAGTAACGACACCACCGTAGTTTGAGAAGCCGATGCTCTGGAAGGGCCGGTCGGTCGTGTTCTCAAAGACGGCTTCTTGCCCATCCTGCACGGTCACGCGTGGACGCGAGAGAACGGAAAGCTCGCCGGTGCTGTCGAGATAATCGAGCACGACCGCCACGCGATTGCCTCTGAAATCGGGATCGAGGATGTAATTGCCGGTTGGTTTACCTGCCTCGGCTGCGTTGGTGTTGCTGAGTTCCTCATAGCGAGAGCCCGTAATGGGGTCGCGCAGGTATGCGCGATACGGCCTCCGGCCAACGTTGGCCCGCTGCCCAGCTTCAGGGCCGCCCGTATAGTCCGGCTTGGCATTGCCGGTCTGGAGCGAGAAAGGCACGCCGGAGATCTCATCGAAATACGACCAGTCGATCGAAAGGTCCCGCATCACGGTGGTGCTGGCCGACACGAGGTACGCCTCGATTTGGACCTGGCGTCCTTTGACATCCCACGCCTTGATGATCTCGTCGATCTCTTCGACGCGGCTGGGGATTGCCGTGACGCTGATTTGGTTGGCGTCCTGGTCCACGGTAATGGTGCCGAGTTCTTCCGGCAGAATGGTCTCGAGCCGTTCGGAGACGGTCTCGGTGTCCGCGTAGTTGAGAGTCCAGGTGCGCGTCTCGAGCTTCTGGTCCAGGGCTTCGAGCATGAGGCCGATTTGCTCCTGACGCGCGGGGAGATCGGTAACTACGATCGAGTTGGTGCGCGGGTCAGCCTGAGCAAGACCGCGCTCGGAGAGCAGACTCTCGATGGTATCAAGCAGGTCTTCCGCAGCAAGGTGTTTGAGCGCAAACACGCTGGGCTCGAGCGGGACATCGAGTTCCTCCACCGCGCGCTGCATCGCTTCGAGGTTGGACGCCGTGTCCCAGACGAAGATCCTGCCTGTGCGGGGATCGCTGATGAGCTTTCCGGTCTGCGACATGAGGGCGGATAGAATGGTCTCCATATCCACGACATCGGCGTGCTTGATTGCAAATTCGGCTTCCTGGGGCGCGCCGTACTCGCGCTCCAAGAACTCTCCTTCCAGCATTACATACAAACAGTTGGATTCGAGATCGTAATCGTAGTAGATGCCGTTGAAGCGGAGAATCTCCATCACCTGCTTGGGCTTCAACGCCTTCAACCAGAAGCGGACGCTTTCCTCTTCGAGTCCCTTCGAGGCGATGATGTTCCAGCCCGAAGCCTGGGCCACTTGATCGAGGACCTCGATGACCATCTTCGGCGCGTCGGTGGCGGCGATGGTGACAACATCGCCCACGTCGGGCAATTCGCTTGTTTCGATCTTGTGCTGGAGAATGGGCTCGAAGGCTTGCTGGCCCGCGACACTTACCTGCCGGCGCGTGGCGGAGCGGATGGTCTGCACATTGCTGTTGACCTCGGGCGCCGCAGCCACAGGTTGGGCCGTACTACCAGAAGGTGCTCCCGTGTATTCAGCGCCGCCCTGCTCCTGAGGCGCCGACTGAAGGATGATCCTGCCCACTCCCGACGAGACATCTGGGGTGGGCACGGGCGACTCGGGACTTTGTTGTGCCAGGAGCGAAAACGAGACGACCAGAGAGCCGAGGGCCAGCCGAGGAACATACCCCAAGCGGAATGGCAAAGACCCGCCGGACGGCCAGACGGCGAATGGGTGGAAGCGGCGCCAGAGAATTACTTGACTGGCCCGCAGGCATTTCAAGAACTTATAATTCATCACAGAGCATTTTTCTACAAAATAGTATCTTCTGTCAAGATAAAATTTCGGGCCTTGCACCCTCTCTCCTCTCGCCTGAGAGACCTTCTCAAGAAGAAGGAGTATCTACCTGCGGGGTAGAGCGATGCCGTATTCCTGACCGTCCTGCACCACGGTGAAGAGAACGGCCGTATCTGTTATCTCTCTGATAGCACAGCCTTTCACTTGTTGCCCGGTGGTGTACCACTCCTTGCGCCCGTCCACCTGAATCTGGACCTTTCGGGTGGGGCCGCTGCCGACTTCGTTGCGGGTGGGCGCGACGCCCGCCAAGGCCTCAGCCAAGTTAGGTGGAGGCGTCGGCGCGGCTTGGGGCTTCAAGAGCGGCTCCCACAGTTTGGGTTGGCTGGCGATAGTTCGTTGCCAGGCTTCGTACTCCGGGTTTTGGGCATTGTTGAATTGGAAGTCCGGGGGCGGCAATTGGTCTAACTGAGATTCCAAGGCGGTGCGGTGTGTTTCTACCGGACTGTTCATCCAACTCAAAACGAACAGAATCGCCATCGCAGCGAAAGCACCGAATATCAGTATGTACCCCACCCGCTTCATGGACCAGCCTGCACCTCCGCCAGCGAAACATTGTCCAACAGGACCACCGTTCCGGCATCTTCTATAACGAGTTGGGGCGCGCGAATGGAGACAGGCTCAGTCCCTTCGCCCGCGACGGTGAAACGCACGCAGTACCGGTACGGGGTATCGCCTATCGTGAGTGGCTGTGCCCCCAAGTATGCTTGCTTGCTCGCCTCATCGACTACTTCTACGCGTGCGGGGCCCAATGCGATGGCATCCACTGTTAGTTCGTAGGTACGGCCGGGAGCGAGACGAGCGGCCTGATAGACGCGCCCCTCCGGGCCCGTGCTTTCGGCACGCATGCTTGCGTGTCCCTCGGTCGCTTGCCCGCTATGCTCGGATACGCCGCACGCCTCCGCGGTCCATCCCATGCAGCCAGCGGCGGCGTCCCATTCCTCGAAGCTGGGGTTCAGGAGAGGCACCAAAGCAGGAGCCGTTTCGTGCAGAGACGCGACTTGGCCGACGTCCACCTCATCGTCGATGATCGTCCGGGTGACGCGAATGTTGGCCGTGGCCACGCCGGCGAGGGGTTGCCGGATGATTTCAAGGCTTTCGACACGGAGGGCCTGGTCGCTTCGCTGCAGCCGTTCGAGAAAGGTGGTGATATTCTGGATGGGCGCCGCTTCGGTCTTGAAGTTGATCTGATAGCTTCGGTAGCCCTCCTCGCTGTCCATGAGAGTACCCATGGGCATCTGGGGAATACTCACCAGCATGGCCGCCGGATCGGTGGATGCGGGAGCGGGACTGCCCGGCGGCGGCACGTTGCGCATGGCGAGGCGGGCGATCTCACGGCGCAGGCTGTCGTGGATCTCCTCCTGCGTCCATTGGCTGGAATGCTGCTGGGCCATGGCGTCGAACGCCGCGTTGACCGAATCCGCCTGCTGCACGAGTTCTGAGTAAGTCAAGAGTTGCTGCTGGAGACTGTCGATGGTCGCATCCATAGCCTCCAACCGATCCATAGCACGGATGTACCCGATGTAGAGGATTGCCGCTCCGAGGCACAGGCCCGCGATGATCGCGAGTCGCTTCTCCGAGGGCGATAGCTGGTGAAGAACAATCTTCATGGAAGTTCGTCCTCACCGGCGGCGGGCTGAGCACCGGGCTCCGAACTCTCCTGAGTGGCGAAAGGAATCGTGATTTCATATTGGATGACGGGCTGGTTTTGCTCCGTCTCCGCTTTGTAGGGACCGAGTCCCGCACGAGAGAACTGCGGGACGTCATTGCGCCCCGCCTCGCGGAGGGCCTCGGCGAGCGCGTCCACGAGTGTCAGTGATTCGGCACGGCCCGTGATGGTGAGACCCTCGCCGTAAGCGAACGTGAAGCGCATAATGTTGAGACCGGACACAGGACTTAGTTCGGTGAGCCGCGCGAGGAGTTCGAGGGCGCTGCCGCGGCGGTCCAGGTGCTGCTGCAGGCGGATCAGCTTCTTTCGCTTCGCCTCGACGCTGAGTGCGACCGGTTCCGCTTCGGCAATTCGAGACTGGAGTTCCGCGATATAGTTGGCGCGCTGAATTGCCGCCTGGCCGTAGAGCGCGGCGAGGCACAGGACAAAAGCCAGAATGCCGCCACCCAGACGCAGCGCCGTGCGTTTGACCGCACTTCGCTTTCGCACCAGTTCCAGGGACTCGGGTACCAGCGTGATGGCAATGGGCGTCCGCTCTTGGGCGTTCAGGGCGGCGCCCAATGAAGCAAGGGGAAGGCCGGTGAGCAGTTCGTTGCCGCGCGACACGAGCGTTGCGGCGAAGCGTGCGGGGACGCATTCCACGCCGGAGAAATCACTGAGAGCCGTGGCGACGCCCGCGGAATCCAGCCATTCGGAACACATGTATACGCGCTCGATCGGCGAGGCATCTTCCACTTCCCGGCGATGCGCGGAAAGGGTGGCACGCAGTTCGGCCGCCAGTTCTTCAAGCGCTTCGGAACCGGGCTGCGTGGCCTCCCCCCAGTCTTGCACGGTCGCGACGCCGCGCCCATATTCGAGCCGGTTACCGTGGAGGATCAGGACTTCCACGCCGCCGGAGGCGAGATGAATCAGGGCAAAGCGTTCGTCCGCCGAACCGCGCGCCAGGATCGCCGCCGAGGCGAGACAGGCCGTACTGACAAGAATCTGTTCGGGCTCGATGCCGCTCGCGCGGAGTACGCGAACGTGATCTTCGACGATGTCCCGGTGGGCGAACACGGCGAGGACGCGAGACTGTCCATCCGCGAAGCGCTGCAGGACCGCCTGATCGAGGACCAGTTCGTGTTCGGGGTAAGGCACGTACTCTTCCACGCTAAGACGCACCATGCTTTCAATTTCGCGCGCATCGTGTGAAGGCAGAAGCAGGATACGCGCGGTCATCGCATGGCGTGGAAGGACCGTGAATACACGATCCTCGGAGAGGCGCACTTCCTTGGCGAAGTCGCGCACGGCACTGGAAAGACCCTCGTCGGTGGCAGACCAAGACCCGCGGCGCACATCGTGTTTCAGGATTTCCAGTCCCTTGGCAGAAGTGGATACCCGGAGGCGGGAGATGAGCTGCTCATCGAACTGCAGAATACTGATATGTCCAGACTTACGAGCCAAGATCCCCCTCCCACCAATTCAAGACCCTGGCAGTATCGCCATCGACCTGAACGACGGCCGTGGAGGCCGAACGGACTTTTCCTTGCCGCTGCGTAGCAGTAGCTGTGATTGTAAAGAACTGCGATTCAAACTTGCAAAAGCGCGCGAGCGGCGCGAGGTCGTTCAAGTCGATCCCCGTTGCGGTGGCTACCTCTTCGACGTTACGGAAACGGCGGTCGTCGGACGTCTCCAGTTTGCCATCAGACCCCGCGCGATAGGAGATGATCAACGCGACCGCCGAAGGGTCCATATCCGGCAGTGCTTCCAGCACCTCGCGGGGGGCCGCATTGACGTTGATGCGTCCGTCACCGTACACCGTGAAGAGGTCGCGCAGGCCGGGCCGATCCGGGGTGCCATACCAGCTTTGATCGGTGATGCCATCGACGAAGCGCGCCTCTTCGACGGCCAGGAACGGCTGTGGCACTTCTTCATCACGGCGGCGCAGGATGGCAGTGACCGTTGTGAAACTCAGTCCTTCGATCGCGTCGAAGACCTCGCGGGGTGTTGCATTTAGTGAGATGCGGCCCTCGCACTCTTCGAGGGCGAACGAGACATTATCTTTGGCCTGCAACGATGGATCCCCGAGGTCGAAGATGCCATCTTCCGCCAGCAGGTTCTTTCGCATACCGTGGATGCCGGACTGAAGCTCTCCCCCATACTGCTCGGCAATAGACTGAAGCATGGCCTGGTTACGCAGATAGGCGATGCCATACTCGACGGCACCGCGGGCAAGGTACTGGGTGCGCGTGCGGTCAATGGACAACGCGGCTACCCGTTGTTCGAGCAGGGCGCGGCGTCCAAACCCGATCGCCAGGACGGTGAGAATGGCGAGAACCCAAATGACCGCGATCAGAACGAATCCATCCGCGCCGCGTTTCATTGGAAGGCCCCCTCTTCCATATCGAGGAACTCGCGGTCCAGTTCAGTCGTAGCGCCGCGAAACACGGCACAGGTCGTGAATGTGGTTTCGCCGGACTCCTCGTTCGGATCGAGAAGGATCAGTTCGATGCGAATTCCCTGCGGAATACCGGCACCTTTCGGATGCTCGTCGAGCACCGTGAATTCCACCGGTTCGGGTGGGCCCTCTGTGGGAATGCCATCGGGACTTTCCTCGGAGGCGCGCCACATGTAGCGAATCTCGAAGTTCTTGACGCCGGCGGCGAGATCAAAGTCTTTCTCGTTGCCCATCTTGATGATCGTGCTTTCGATCTCGCCTTCGCCGGGTGGCGCTGACGGCAATGGGCTCTTCACGATGCGTTCTTCTCGCACCAGGATCATTCCCTCGACATCGGGATCCGGGTTCTTCTTGGTGCGATACTGTATGCACAGGACGCGAGGCTCGGAATCTTCATCGACATCCATAGGGGGAGCCACGGCGAAAAACTCCAAAGTGTCGTTTGTGCCCTCCATCAGGTGGGCGGCGCCCGGGACGATATTCTGGACTTCCCGCGTCATGATGGTGAGCGAGGTGCGCGCATCCTGATAGGTCTGGATGTTCGCTTCACCAAGACGCCACAAGCGCACGGAAGAACTGAAGGCCGTGTAGACCGCGGCCATCACAATCGATAGCAGCAGGCTGGCGACCAGCAATTCCGCCAGCGTGAAGCCCGCTTCAGGTGTTGTCCGGCGCTTGGCCCGCATCATCGCTTTGTCCAATGTAGAGTTTCTCGGGAGCAACCAGCGTTTCCACCGTGCGTTCAAAGGAGCGTCCTGCACGGGTCCAGGTAACCGTCACGCGAATCTTGCCGAGATACGAGACGGGAAGCTGCAGCGGTTGTGCCAGGACGGCGTTAGCAAGGGGCGGCAGTTCCGGCGTGGGAAGTTCGACGCGGGAGACCTCGTAGTGGTAGGCGAAGCGCGCGAATGCCTCACCAAAATCGCCGTTCTTCGTGGCGCCTTCGATCAAGAGCGGCTGCAATTCCACGTCGGAAACCACTTGCTCCAGCAGGAAGCGCGCCTGGGTGAAGTCGCGGGCCATGGCTCGCGTGAGGAGGGCTTCCTGCAGGGCCTCATTCACGGCAAGAACGCCCACGCTCAGAACCATGAGCGCCACGAGCGTTTCGACGAGAATCCAACCGCGCGCCTCGACACGCGAGGCCGTAGAAAGGCGGAGAATTTCAGACGCGCGCATCACTTCTCTTTCACCTCGAACTGCCCAAGACGGCCCTTGGTTTCCAGTGTGATCCGCGAATCGTCGTCACTTTCGAGAACGATCTTCACGTAGTCGCAGGCGCCGCTCGCATAGAACGCGACGTAGTTGGCCTCGCGATCGCGGTCGAAACGCGCCTTCGAATCGTCTAGATGAACGGTTTCGGGGAGATGGCGAACCTCCGTCGCGCCTTCATCCAGATAGGCAAACTCCTTCTCATCCCCCTTCATGCTCGCGAGGCGCATCACCCAGAAGTCGCGCTGTTCCTCACGGAAATAGAAGCGATACTCCGTGGCGTCGGTGATGGCACGCTCCTGGGCGTATTTCATGTGCGCCACAAAGTCACGCACCGCGCGGTCACGCTGAACGTAAGTCAGCGAGCCCTGGTACATCGGCACAACGACGGCAGTCATGAGCGCAATAATCGTCATCACGACAATGAGTTCGATGAGCGTGAACCCATCCCGCGTGCGCGTAGAGCTTGCAACCAAAACCGCGCGCAACAGGCCTGTCGTGTTGCCCATCATAGAGTGCATCACCCCGCCGGAGTCTTGTTGTCGGATTCCCACACCGAGATGTCGTCTTCGGTGCCGGACTGGCCATCGACACCGCGCGAATAGATGTCGTATTTGTGTGCTTTGCCGGGCACGGCAAACACGTAGGGATTGCCCCATGCATCGTTCTTGAGTTCGATGACGTATTGTTTTTCGCCCGTGACCAGATCGTTCAACGACTTCGGGTACTTGTCATTGTGCTCCAAGGCGTAGGCCTCGACAGCTCGCTGATAGACCGATAGGTCCGCTTTGGTGCGGACGATCCGGGCCTCGGTACCGCGTCCCGCGACGCTGAAGGTCACCATCCCCGCCAGGATCCCGATGATCACCATCACCAGGATCAACTCCAGCAGGGTGAACCCACTTGATTCTCTCATCCTTTGACACCTCCACCGGCATGGGCACAACTCAGGTACCCGTTACACAATATTCGAACTGAGCGTGAGCATCGGATACAGCATCGAAATCACCAGGATGCCCACGATGATTGCCATGATGACGATCAGAACCGGCTCCAGTAGGGACGTCATCGCCTTGACGGCGCGATCTACCTCCACGTCGTAGGCATCGGCCATGCGCTTGGTGACCGCGCCGATGCGGCCGCTTTCCTCACCGACGGCAAACATGTTGACGACCATTGGCGGGAAATGGCGGGTCAGCGCGAGGCCGCTGCTGATGCTATCCCCTTCCGCGACACGCTCACGCACAACGCCGACTTCCTGGGCAATCGCCTTGTTGCCGAGCGTATCCACCGCGATCTGGAGCGAATGGAGAATCGGCACACCATTGTCGAGCAACGTCCCCAACATGCGCGCGAACTGGGCCATCACGTACTTCTGGACCACTACTCGCAATACGGGCACCCGCAGCAAGAAGGTGTCGTACTGCAGGCGCCCCTTCTCACTGCGCACCCAGGATAGGAACCCGGCCGTGATCGCAATCACCGCCAAGAGGATGGCCCACCAGAAGTGACCCATGAAACCGCAGAAGGCCAACACGATCTTCGTGATCGGCGGAAGAGTCGCGTTGAAGTCATCGAAGACTTTGATGAACTTGGGAAAGACAAATGAAACGAGGATGAATATTGCCAGGGATCCCATTACCAGCAGGAATGCCGGATAGATCATCGCGGATATCGCCTTGCCGCGCAGTTCCTCGTCTTGCTCCCCGAAACTGGTAATGCGCCAGAGGACGTCTTCCAGCATGCCGCCCGACTCACCCGCGCGCACGAGACTGCAATGCATGGACGTGAACAGCTTGGGATGGCGCTCCATGGCTTCCGCGAAGGTGCTGCCCTTCTGGACATCATCGCGAACCTGATCGATGATCGCGGAGAGCTTGGGGTTCTCGGTTTGCTGCACGAGCGTCGAGAGGGCTCTGGTCAGCGGCATGCCGGAATCGAGCAGGGTGGCGAGCTGCCGGAAGAAGATGTTGCGGTCCTTCAGGCGGATGCGGACGAATGCGCTGCGTAGCGCATCTCGTTTGACGCTGCCGGTGTACTCCTCAATGGAGACGGGAATGTAGCCCATATCGCGCAGGCGCGCGAGCGCGGCACGGCGGCTTTCTGCTTCGAGGACGCCCGTGGTGGCCTCGCCGGGACCCTTCTTGACCTCATACTGAAACTGCGGCATGGCCCGCCTCGCTGCCGTCGAGCATGTCCGATTCGGCGGTGACACGCACGACCTCCTCGAAGGTGGTTTTGCCCTGGCAGATGCGCTGCCAGCCAGAAAGACGGAGGGTCCGCATACCGAGTTCGACGGCTTTGCGCTTGATGTGCGTCGAGGGCTCGCGGCGGATCGTCATCTCTTTGATCGCATTGGCGAAGGGCAAGATCTCGTAGATGGCAATGCGCCCGCGGTATCCGGTTTGGCGGCAGGCATCACACCCGGCGCCGCGCATGAACACCGCATCGGGAGTGTCGGCGGGTCGCCTGCCCAGTTGCGCGAACTCGGCAGCTTCCGGTTTATAGGGGCGCGCGCACTGCGTGCAGATGCAACGCACAAGACGCTGGGCGATGGACGCGATCATCGTGCTGGCGATCAGGAAAGGCTCGACGCCCATGTCGGTCAAGCGCGTGACAGCGCCCGCCGCGTCGTTGGTATGCAGCGTGCTGAAAACGAGGTGTCCCGTCAGGCTCGAGCGAATCGCCATTTCGGCGGTTTCAAAATCGCGAATCTCGCCCACAAGCATGATGTCGGGGTCGTGACGCAGCATCGAGCGCAGGGCCGCGGAGAAGTCGAATCCGATCTGCGGCAGGGTCTGCATCTGCGTGATGCCCTTCAACTGGTATTCGATCGGATCCTCAATCGTGATGATCTTGTGTTCCGTCTTGTTCAGCTTGCTCAGCGCGGCGTACAGGGTTGTCGTCTTGCCGCTGCCGGTGGGGCCGGTGACCAGGATCATGCCGTGTGGCCGCGTGATGAAGTCGTTGAACTGCGCGAGGTCTTCCTTCAAGAAGCCGAGTTGCTCGAGCGTCATGAACATGGACGCACGGTTGAGGATGCGCAGGTTGACCGTCTCGCCGTGCGGCGTCGGCAAGACCGAGACACGCAGGTCGAACTGTTCGTCGCCGAGCGAGGCGCGAATCTTGCCGTCCTGCGGCAAACGTTTCTCGGCGATGTTGAGGTTGGCCATGATCTTGATGCGCGACACAATGGCGGGGTGAAACCCGCGAATGGTCGGCGGCGTGGGCACAGCGTGAAGGATACCATCGATCCGGTAGCGCACGCGCAACTGGTCCTCGAAGGGTTCCATGTGAATATCGGTCGCGCCGGTGCGGATTGCCTCCGACAGAAGTTCATTCACGAACTTAATGATAGACGCGTCCAGGCTATCGTCGCCGAGGTTCATGCCTGCGGAGGCGCTGTCGAGACTGAGTACCGTCCCCACACTGTCCGAATCGCTGAGGATGCGCTCGACGGTGTCGGCCCCCACGCCGTACAGCGTCTTGATGGCGCGGTTGATTTCTTCGGGCGTAGCAACGACTGGCTCGATGCGGCGTTTCAGGACAAAGCGGATATCGTCTAGGAGTTGGTGGTTCAACGGGTCGCACAGGGCTACCACGACGGTGCCGTTGCGTTCGAGCACGGGCACGAAGCTGTAATGCGTGGCATAGCGCGCCGGGACCTTGGCGACCAGTTCCTGGGGGATCTCCATCTTCGAGGGCGTGACAAAACGCAGATCGCAGAACTGCGCCAAGGCTCGATAGACCGCCTCCGCGGAGGCGCAACCCAAGCTCACCAAGGACTCGGCAAGGGAGCTGCCTGTGGTCTGAGACTCCCGGCGGGCTCGGGCGAGGCGCTCTTCATCCACTACACCATCGCGGATGAGCTGTTTTTCGAAGGCAGACTCAGCGGCCACTCAACGGCCTCCAGATTGTGGAAAACCCTTTGCGCTCAACATCTTACCAGACCCCAGGTGATGCCGCAACCGCGGGTGCCGCGATTCCCGCCATGCTTGCGGAACCTATTGGGCGGCGGGTGTCAGGCTGCCCAAGGCGTCCTGGGCGCGCCGGGCCATCTGCGGGTTCTCGAGCGCCTTTCGGAAATGCACCTCTGCGGCGTTCGCATCGCGCATTTCGTTGCGGTAAATCTCGCCGATTTTGTAGTCCAGGAGGGCAAGCGCGTAGGGGTTGGTGCACCGTTCGCGGGCCGTTTTCATTGCGTCCAGGTATGCGACCGCGCCGCCTGTTTCCTGCTGGCTTTCGGCGATGAGGGCACGCCCCATTTCCTCCGCAGCCAGATCGGCCACGAGCTTCTCCGGATTGCCGACGATGACCTCTTCGAGCCGGGCTAACGTATGCTCGCGGTCGTTCTTCGCGCTTACCAGGTCATACAAGGGGCGGAAATTTGCGGCTTCCGCCTCGACGAGGAGGTCTCTGCGGAAGTTCGCCACTTGCAAGCGCTCGGGTGAAGATTCCAGATACGCGTAGTATGGCGCTTGCCTCAACTGGTTGTGGGCTTGAAGCGCCTCGGAGTACTTGCCCAAGTCAAAGGCGAGGCTGGCGACCTTCCACAATACTTCATCGGCACGCGGGTCCTGGGGTTGCCCTTCGAATCCCGCTTTCAGCAAGCGGTAAGCCTCCGCGTCTTGGTGCGCCGCGAGAAGACTATCGGCCTTGGCAAGTGTCTGGTCCATGAGGGTTGGGGGAGCGGGCCGGCCCGCTATGGCTCCGGCCGGGTCCGGCTCACCGAGAGGGAGGCTGATATACACAATGGCGCCCGCCGCGAGTATCAAGATGGCGGCCGCAAATGAGAGCGTGCGTTTGGCTATGTGGAGGCGTGCCGCGGGCGCGCCCGCCTCCCGGATTCGTGCGTGCAAAGACACGGTCAGGTCAGTTCCAAGACGAGGCGCTTCGCGCGGAATGGCATGGACCAGCCCATGGAGGAACTCGGCGTCGTCGCGCAGGGTTTTCGAGTAGGCGAGTGCCTTCTCCAACTCCTGCCTTTCCTCAGCCGATAGCTCCTCATACAGCGAGGCCGCAAGGAGGCCTTCCGCCCTTTTCCGTTTCCACCACATGGTCTCTCTCCGTCTCCCCACTGAACCCAATCACCCCGGGCCGTGCAGGTCCTTCAGCTCTACCTGAAGCTTCTTTAGGGCGCGGAACAGGTGAACCTTCACGCTGCCCACCGTGCACTGCATCGACTCCGCGATCTCCGACAACTGGAGGCCTTCATAGTGCCTCAGGACAAACACCGTGCGCTGGGCCGGCGATAGCACGCTCAGCGCCTTTTGCACGCGGGCATCGATCTCGAGGGCGCGCACTTGCGCTTCCGTCGTCCGCGTCTCCTCGGGATGGAGGAGGTCGCGTGCGCCCTCGTCGCTATCCAGCGGTTCGTGCTGCCGGCGCCCCCGCCACCGAAGCAGGTCGATGGCCTGATTCGTCGTCAGCCGGAACAGCCACGGGAGAAACCCGCTGGTCGGCTGCCACGAATCGATCTTCCGGTACGCCTTGACCAGCGCCTCTTGGGCTACGTCCAGTGCATCCTCCCGATTGCCCGTGATCCGATACGCAACGGCATAGACCCGTCCCTGGTGGCGCCGGACCAATTCGTCAAACGCCGCCACATTCCCCGCTTTGAGTGCGAGGGCCAAATCCTCGTCACCCAGCGCAGCCAGATCCATGCTTTCTCTCTACGTCCACCAAGTAAACGCCTGCATGTTGGGAAAGGTTAACACTCGGCCCGCGCCCCTGGACACCTGATAACGCAAGACTCCCAGGATGTAAGCTGGAACGCGATAACTATTTAGAGGCTATGAGATGGTCCGGGGTCATTCCGAGTTCGGTTTACTTCATCCTGCGCTGGACGGCCTTCTTCCCATCCGGGGCGGGAAGGAAGATCTCCTCCTGGGAGAGGCCCAACTCCGCAGCGGCTTGGACGGAATAGTCCAGCAGCCCCATTTTCGGATATCGGCCGTTGGAGCCGTAGGAGAACCGAACCCCCGCGGCCTTGGCCTGTCGAAGGAAAGGTAACTTAGGCAACTGGTATGCCGAGCTGATCTCCAGGGCAACGCCGTTCTTGACCGCCGCATCCACAACCTTGGCCACGCGGGCTTCGGTCCACAGGGCGTCGTAATCCGCGAGCAACTGCTCCGGCAACCAGGAGGTGTTGGCGAAGATGTCCAGGGGCTGGGTTTCCATCACCTCGACATGCCAGTCCACATACTTGTCCATGAAGACCTGTGGATCGCCGATCTCGAGGCCAGGCTCCCAGAGCTTCTGCCGCGCGCCATCCGGGCCCGGCCACGTCATCGCGTCGGAGAGGACGAAGTCGAGTTGCGCGAGGACTTCCTTCGAGAAGCAGGAGGACCAGTCCTTCCACTCCGCCTGGACACCGCGATAGACCGGCTTGCCCTCGAGCATGGCCAGGTAGGCTTTGAGTTCATCATCGTTGCTGAGGATGACGGGATACTTGTTCTCTTTGGTACCCGCATGCTCGACGATGCCAAAGGTGACTTTGCGCTCGGTGGAGAGACGCAGCACATCGTCGATGGTGCTGTTGTCGAGATGGACGTGGAGATCCGCAATGGGAAAACTGGGCTGCGGCGCGCCGTGGGCGGACGTGGCCGCGAAGGCCAATGCGGCTCCGCTCCGCGCGAGAAAGGCGCGCCTGGTGAAAGAAAGGCTCATGCTGCTGCTCCGGTTTGGGGTCTGAAGAAACCACAGCGATAGTAAGAACTGCCGCGCATGCGTTCAAGAAGCGGAAGAGGAACTGACCACGCGGGATTGATCACGAACCTCGCCCATTTCTTCTTCAGAGTACTAAGTTCTAGGATACTGTCTGGCCTCGGCGAGCAGTCCCGATAGGGACGGCAGATAATGGCCCAGCGATTTATCGCTGGGTCTGCGGGACCCTACATCCCCCCAGCCCCGGCAGGCGCGAAAGAGATCCTGAGCGCCGTCTTTGCGAAGATGCTCGTCTGCTCTATCGTCCCTGACGGGACTCGTCTTGTGGGTGCGGTCCTTCCCCAGCGATGAATCGCTGGGCTACTATCTTTCGCCCTTACGGGCTGAAACCATGCAAAACAGAGAATTGAGAGAATGAGCGTGTTTCTTCGGTCGCTTGGCCCGGTTGTGCGGTCGGTGAATTCGGCACTCTCATGATTGCCTGCACACGAATCGATACTCACCGGCGGGCACTTCGCAAACGATCTGCTTGTCCGTCTGCTCGACCACCCGAACATCCTCGAGTCCTTTGCCGTAGTCTCCTGACGGCAGCGTGACGGTGGCGTGGCTGTTCGCCGGCACGATGATGTGGAACTCGATCCGGTCCTTCTTGCGCGTCCATTCGCTGACGATTGTTCCATAGGGGGAACGGTTGCTGGACTTGACGAAGTTCAACCCGTCTACGACACCCGGGGCGATGATGACATGTTTGTATCCAGGCTCGTTTTCGTCCCAGCGGATGCCTCCGAGCCCCTGAATGAACCACATGCCGATGGAGATGAGGGTGTTGTGAATCTGCGAGTTGTCGCCATTGAACTCTTCCCAGATCGTGGTCGCGCCGTTCTTGAGCATGTACCCCCAACTGGGGAAGGTGTCTTGGGATACCATGGTATACACGAGGTCGTTTCGCCCGGTTAGCATGAGATACTTGGCCATGTAATAGGTGCCGTGCATGCCCGAGTTGAGATGCCCCTTCCGCGTTACCACGATGTCGTGTTCGAGGGCATCCATCACGGTGGGGCGCAGGTCTTCGGGCGTGATATTGAACAGCAGCGGCATCGCGAGATAGGTCTGCTCGCCGTTGACATAGGTGGCATGGTCCGGGTTCAGGAAGCGCTCGTGAAGGACTTTTGCGAGCGTCTCCGCCTTCTCGGTGTACACCGCGGATTGTGCGCCGTCGCCGACGAGAGCGGCCACTTTCGAAGCCAGTTGCAGGCAGTGGACAAGATAACAGTTGTTGAAGAAGAGCGTGGACCGCTCGTCGACGCGGTTGGCGCCCTGGTCACGGCCTGGCGGCACCCAATCGCCCAGGAAACTCCATTGAGCATCGATGCCGATACCGGCGTACGGCTGCAGAATGCCGTCGCCCATCTTCGTGTCGATGAACGCCAGCCACCGTTTCATTGTCGGGTACGACTGCTCAAGAACGCGCCGGTCGCCGTACTGGACGTAGATCTGCCACGGCAGCGTAATGCAGAATCCGCTCCAGGCCGGACCGCCGCCGCCGATTTGCGGCCCCGGGCACGTGTGCGGCACGTCGCCGGCTTCGTTCTGCGCATTGCGCCAATCCGCCGCCCATTTGTTGTAGAAGGCGCCAAGCCGGAAATTGGTCATGCCCATTTCCATCGAGGTGCCCGAGTCGCCGCCGTAGCCAAGGCGCTCGCGGTGCGGACAATCGACGGTATACCCGCCCAGGCTCAGGCAGCGATACGTCCACACGGCGGTCGTGTAGATGTCGTTCAGTAGCGGGTTTGAACACTCAAAGGACGCGGCCGGCTCGTAGTCGGTACTGATGGGGAGGCCGATGATCTCGCTCAGTTTCGGCTCCCGGTCCAGGCCTTGAATGAATGCATAGCGAAACGCGTGATAGTTGAACCTGTTGCAGAACGCGTTGCTGCCTTTGCGCCCAATATACGTGTCTCGCTGGTTGTAGGTCTGCAATTTGCCGTCGGAGAATTGCTTGTCGGCGAACTCCATGGTGACGGTCTGCCCTTCCTTGAGAGTCGGGAACTTGATGCGAAACCAGCCGCTGTAGTTTCGGCCCATGTCGACAAGATACCCGGATTGGAAGGACTTGACCGATACGGGTTTGATCTTGCCGATAATGCGGTTGGGTTCGACGGGCTGCGTGGCAATCACTGGCGTGGGCGGATTGAACGCCTTCGCCGCCGCCCATGCGCTGTCATCATAATCGACTGCGTTCCAGTCTGGGATCTCCAGGCGCGCATCGTAAGATTCGCCGCCGTAGTCGCCACTGGAGCCTTTTCCCAGCGGCGTAATGCAACTGGGGTGTATCTTCCAGGTTTCGTCGGTGACAATCGTTTCGCGGCTGCCATCCGGAGTCAGGATGTCAAACCGCGCCTTGACCAGCGGCCCCGACTGGCTCGCGGGCTCTAAAGCCGGCATGGACCATCCGCGTCCCAGCCACAGGGCAACGCAGTTCTTGCCGGACTTCAACAGCGAGGCCACGTCGTGCGTAATCGACAGGCCACGCGTGGAGTAGTCGGTTGTCGCGGGCGATAGCACCGCGTCGCCTGCCTTCACGCCATTGATAAACAACTCGTAGTAACCCAGCGCGCACACGCTGATTTCGGCCCGTGCGGGCGCGGATTCAATCTCGAAGGTCTTGCGCATCCAGGGCAGCGCCCCGGTGTTATCCTTCATCCAGTCGCAACCGATCCATTGTCCCTGCCATTCGCCGGGCGTCAACAGCCCCATCGTCCAGGAAGCCCGAGCGCTCCACGGCGAAGCCTGGCCGGCCTCGTCCCAGACCCGCACCTTCCAGAAGCACCGTGCGCGCGATTCCAGCGGTTTGCCTCCGTAAACCACCTGCACGCTCTGATCCGATTCAACCCGGCCCGAATCCCACACATTGCCGCGACCAGTCTTCAAGAGGCTTTCATCATCGGCTACAAGCACTTGGTATGCCGTTTGCCGTGCGCCACGCTTGCTCGTATCGAGCACCCAGCTAAGGCGCGGATTCACGACATCAATACCCAGCGGGTCGCTCAAATACTCGCACCGCAAATCGGTCACTTTGCAGGCGGCTTCCGCAACACCCGCCGCCATCAACAAAACACTCGCCGAGAAGAACAAACCTAACCTTGGCATGACAAAACCCCCAATTCGCTTCGTATCACTGCGCAATACACTATCCCACGCGAGCCGGTGTGTCCAATAGCCGCATTGACTCGATTTTACGCATGGGTGTATCGTTGGGCGAGTAGGAGCCGACACGAGGTAGGCATGGGGACGTCCCAACGAGGCGACGCTGGTTCAACACAACCCGGCGGCAGGTCGCGGAGAACACGCGCCATCGTTTTCGCGGGCGCGCTTGTGGTGCTCGTCGTGTTCGGCGTCTTTGTGTACCGAGCCTACCGGGGCATGCAGGCGTTCATGAATCCGGCCCCAATCGTGGTGGAAGACTCGCCTGACGTCACCCCGGAGGCCCAGCGTGTTGCGTCGTTCTTTGGACTCCCGGAGTCACTCACCCACGTATACTGCCTGCGCGACACAAGTCTTTTGGCGCGACCGTCATGCGGGCTCAACTGCTGCCCGAAGACTTCACCACGTACCAGGAATGGCTTACAAGCAACGCGCGAGACGTGAAAGCCGTACAGAGCCTTCCGCAACTGCCCCTACGGCCAGCGCACGCCGAACAGGTCCGCGCGTGGTGGCCCGAACAGATGACGCCGTCTATGCAGGTCTTCGAATACCATACGCCTTTCCACCACGTCATTCTGGACAATACAAGCAGCGTCCTCTATCTGATCCTAGGAGGCGATTGAGCGGCGATGTCCCGCGCTGGCGCCCTATCCGCCGGAAGGAACGCGGCGAATTTCAGGGATGTCTCCGAGAGTTCCTATCCTCGCAGTCCTTGAGTGTCCCCGAAACCAGTCACGTCTGTATGCGGGGATGCCGGTGCCGCCTCTACTCGTCCTTGAATTCTTCGAGTTGCACGTCGCCAATGTCCAGCGTTTGATCGGGGCCGACTTCGAGTTCGCCGGACTTCCATACCCACACCTTTCGATCCGTGTCGCCGTAGTACAACGTCATATGGAAAGATCCTGCCGGAACTGCGCTGGGGACGCTCGAAGGGTTCTCTTCCAGGGTGAAGTCACCATCCCAACCGGTCGTGGTGGACATCGGCCCATACGACTCGCCGTTCGCCAACTCGAGGTTACACCAAATGCTCTTGCCGCGCAGAACCGAGCCATCCGCGTCCAGCACGCGGCCCTCGATCCGAGCCCGCCGATGCAGTTGGACGACAAACTCGAGAGTGCCGCTGTTCGCGGGCCCGTCGAACTGCGGGGTCCGAGCGAAGATGTATGCAACGCCGTCTTCGGGCCAGGCGTTGATGTTGCAGTTTAGGCCGGTCTGAAACTTGTCCCACTGGTAACGCCCTGAAGGATCGGCGTGGAGCACCTCACCGGGAGCACTGCTCCCCGAAGCGGGATCGTGCATGCTCGCCCGAACACGTATGCCTGTTTTTACCGGCGCCCCGCGTTCATCAACGAAATAGGCAGCGGCCGTGAACGTGTCGGGTAGTGTCAGGTCAAGATTGAGGTCCGAACCCGGTCCCACCGTAACAGGCACACCGTAGGCGAGTCCCACCTCCGGGAGGGCATCGTCGTACGGCACACGCGTGGACACGGGCGCCACGATATGCTCACCGGGCGTGTTGAAAATCTCCATCTCGTATTCGCCGCGTTCATTGGTTTGCGCAGAGGCGACGATCCGTCCGTCAACCGCCCAGACGACGAACTTGTTCGCCATGGGCTGCTGGCGGGTTTCGCTTCGTACAACGCCGTGTACACGCATCGCAGCGGCGATGGCGTGATTCCATGTGTGCGTCTGGCCGGGCTTCAACTCACCGATCGCCTCCAGTCCCGAAACGGCCGACTCGCCGGGAGCGAGCACTTGCGCGAGGTAGGCGCCGCCTTCGATTCCATCGATGCGGTAGACCCCGTTCGCATCGGTCGTTGTGGAATGCGGCGGTATCTCGTTCTTCGACGGACCTTCCATCACGTAGATGTCATCAATTCTCACCGTGTATCCGGCAGCGGGGCCCGCGTCTACGGTCGTAATCGTGCCCGTAAGTGTGGCCATTCCTTTCATCTGGAGTTCGATAACCTGGTCTGCTTTTCGGCGAATGTCTCCAAAGGTGGCGCGGCCGTAGGTGTCATGGAACACGTAAAACGTCAGAAACTGCTGATCTCCAGGGACGCATACGAAGAATGACCCATCCTCTTCCACGTGCACCGATCCAGCTTCCTCACAGAAGACGGTTGCACCGGGCAAGGGAATTCCACGCGGGTCAAGCACAATCCCGTAATCCGCACCGCCGGGAGACAATCGAAAGTCCAGTCCCTCAATCACGACGCCGGGTTGAATCTCGACCTGTCCGATCTCGGGGTTGTCAACCCAATAGCCCTCGGCATTGACGAAGACAAAAGCGGACCCCTTGAACCGAATCCCTTCCACCTTGAACAGTCCTTTCGGATCGGACTCGCCAAAAGTGCCGTGCCGGCCGTTGCCTAGAATCCGATTCAACGTTTCACTGTCGCGAAATCCAGGCCCTGTCGAATCCATGCCCGGTGCCATGACAGAGACGCGTGCGCCCGCGACCGCCTCTCCCTCCTGATTGGTCACGGTACCGGATATGGATGCGTAGAGACCCGGCTCGGCAATCTCACCCGGTTCCAGCGCGGGCCTTTCAGCGGACTCCGGCGAACGCGCCAACGGCACAGGCCGGGCACGTGGGGCCGGGGTCTCACGCTCGCTCGTGATGGGTTCAGCCGGCACCGAGACTCGCGGCTTGGACGGCGTCTCGTTCGCAGTGTGTTCGACGGATGACGGACGGTTCGACAGGTAATAGGCAATGGACGCGATGAGTACCAACACGGCCACGCCTGCAATGGTCTTTTTCACGACGATTCCTCCGATGATTGCTTTTGCCACAGTGATTCCTGCGGAGATGGAAGCGCTTGTCGCGATCGGCGCTTCGAGGCCTGCCAGGGCAAGCTTGGCAAGTGTCGTGGACAATGAGCTGGGAATGGCTGCGCCGGCACTCTCGGCCAACGCCGCTGACAAAACCGCAGTGCTCACCGGAATCCCTTTGCTGCGCAATACGGCGCGGATCCCATCGATCCCCTTCTTAATGCGATGCGAGACGGCTTGCTGTGAAATGCCGAGTTCAACGGCATGAGCCTGCTGGGTGCGGCCTTCCAGGAAGTGGACCACAATTGCCATGCGCTCCGGTTCCGGCAGTGCTGCGATAGCCGCATCTACCTGCGCAAGGAGATCATCTAACGGGATCGGCTGCTCAACAGTCTCCGCGCGCGGCATGCGTGCAATGGCGGCGCTGTGCCGCTGTTCGGATTTGCGACGATCAAGCGATCGCGTGGTCGCGACCCGGTGCAACCACGGGCCCAGATACTCCCCGACCTGTGCGGGCGACTGTGCCAGCGTGACGAAACAATCCTGCGCGACCTCCTCTGCATCATGGCGGTTTCGAAGGATGCGCAAGCACGTGGCATACACCATGCCAGCATACCGTTGAATGAGCGCATGATACGCTTCCGCTTCCCGCCGGAACCGCCAAGATCGGAGTAACTGAGCGTCACTGGGAGCCATGTGTGTTGCAGCCTTGCTTTCGGCGGATTCGGCCGCCGCCGCTGAACCGTCTACCCTATATAACGACGCAGCGGACCACTTCACAAGCTCGCGGTCAAGAACTCCAAGCCGGTATCGGCAGATTCCACCCGCCTGTCCCGCGCCTACTCCGTCCAGAGCCCCAGATACGCGTGCCGGCCAGTGACCGACTTGAAGGGGTTTGCCCGGCGTTTCCCCCGCTGTGTCACAAGGTGGGCGAACCCGGCAAAAGCTACCCGTGCCAGCCCGCTCATAAAGCCATCCAAAAGCAAGTGTACCGGCATGCTCAAGAAATGCGTAGTCTGTGTATAAGGATTCTGTGTAATTAGTAGTGCGAACTGCCCCCGCCCTTGAATTCCCCCGAAAGACATCTTCATCATATCCGGGCGATATGCCGCCCCACGGAGACTATCGGTCGGCCGTTGTCCCCAGGATCAGGATAACCGGACAATCCCTATCCTCATGTGCAGCGGCAACAAACAGGCTCTTCCCGTTGGCTTGCCAAATCGCGAAGCGGAACACCCCGTTGAGAGGAATCGCATCGTCATCATCATCGCCGGTCCGTACTGGCGCGCCCAGTTCGGCCGCAAGTTCCGATTGGACTCGCTCGAACTCGGCGGAGAACTCGGCATGAAGCTGCTCGTGTAGATCATCATCCTCTTCGTCACCGTCAAGTTCGAACATGTGCACGCGCAAATCCTCAAGACCCTCCTTCTTCTGCTTCAGAAGCTTCCGCGCAAGTTCGGTGACAGACTTCGCCATGGTTCTCTCCTTTCCGTTTACTGATACCCCTCGCCGGTACCTAGTCTCGGGACTCTCCCGAAGAAAGTCAAGCCAATCTCTCGGGCGAAGCCCTTGACTATCAGGCCACAGGCGCGACGAGCGAGGCAGTACCTGAATACCGTCCTCTTGATTCTCGACGTTCCTCTGCGAGCTTCGACCTCTCAGTTCGATTCAATAGAAGACCATGGGCAGGGATGCCCATGCCACCTCTGTATCTCTTTTTTGAATCAGCGGAATCCCTGCAATCGAAGGGGCAGATGCCTTCTCCTCTGCGCGTGAATCCACGCGGCGGCGAAGGCTCTGGAAGGACTGGCAAATCGCAGTCCCCCTGTTCACGCGCTTTTCCCCTGTGGTCCCCGTGTCCCCGTGGTCAATTCCTCTCTTGCGTTGCGGCGTGTGAGAGTCCGCAGGTACTATCCGGGGGTATTTGGGTGTTTGAAGCGTGGACGCACACAGAATTTCATGGAACGCGAGAGTCTGACAGATAGCGCAAGTCCGTCAACGGCGGGCATGGGTCGCATTCGTTTTCGCGAATTGGCGATACAGGGGGTGCTGCAGATTGCCCTGATCGCGTTGATGTTTCCGGGGGTATTCCTGCGCGGCGAAGTGGCGATCCCCGGCAGGTTGATCTACGACACGCAGATTGCGTGGCAGGATGACCGGCCGCAGGGGCTTGAGTCCGACCCGAATGTCTTGACCTTTGACGCCATCAGCGCGTTCCATCTTCAGTACAAGATGGTGCAGGACTCTTTCGCGGCCGGCGAGTGGCCGTTATGGAACCCGTACATGTACGCGGGCATGCCGCTGTTGGCCAATTTCCAGAGCACGGTCTTCTATCCGCCGCGCCTGCTCCACAGTCTTTTCGACATCGCGACCGCTACCACGCTGTACGTGCTGCTTAAGCTCTGGCTCTGCGGGTTCACGGCGTACGTGTCGGGGCGTATGCTGGGGCTGGGCACCGGGGCGTCGCGCTTCTTTTCCGTGGCCTGGATGTTCAGCGGGTACAACCTCATCTGGACGTACTGGCCGTTGCCGGACGTGAGCGCGTGGGTGCCCCTTCTCTTCGTAGCAGCCGAGTTCATCGCGATCGCCCAATACCGCCGGGGCTTCTTTCTGATGGCGTTCGCGGCGACGCTATTTCTGCTCGCCGGGCATCCGGAATCCGCGTTCGCCTTTGGGCTCGGCGTGGGCCAGTACTTCTTCCTGAGGGTGCTCTGGGAACACGGGCTGCGCCGGGACACGTGGAAGGCCATCGCCGTCGCGGGTGGGGCTTGGGCGCTCGCGTTGGCGGTGTGCGCCGCGCAGCTCGCGCCATTCATCGAGTATCTCGTCAACAGCAGCACGTTTTACGATCGCGCGATCATGGAAGGACAGGAGAAAGGCTATCCGGCGGGCGTCTTGCCGGTCATGCTGGTTCCGCGCTTCTACGGCGTGCACACGGCGGACAATTTCTGGGGTACTTACAACTACAACTTCCTGTGCATGGCCTATGGCGGCGTGAGCGTGTGGGTAACAGCAGTAATGCTCTCCGTGCGCGCATACCGGGGACGCCGCGAAGTCAGCCGCATCGTGTCGATGCTCGTCCCGGGTCTGGTTGGACTCGGCCTCGCGTTCGACGTGCCCCCCTTTGAATCCATCAATGCCCTGCCGGTTTTCAGTTCGATGTGGTACTTCTATCACATGAGCATCGTGATGTTCGCGCTGGCATTTCTCGCCGCGGTGTCGGTGGAGCGATGGTTCTGCCGCGCCCGGCACTTCCGCGAGTTGCTCCGCCCCCTCCCACTCCTGCTCATCCTCGCGGCCATTCCCGCGTACGCGTACTTCTTCAACGCGACGCTCATGAAGATGATGAAGGTGGCGGAATACACAACGGCCCAGTGCGTCTACGCAATCTGCATTGCGGGCGCGGCACTGCTTGTGTTCGCGCTGTCCTGCCTGATCCGGCGGCCCCGCACACTGGCGGTGGCGCTCACGGTGCTCGTCGCGGCCGATCTGCTCTTTGCTGTTCGCGACATGTACACCCCGACTCCACGGTCCGCGCTATTTCCGGAAACCGAGCTGACGCGCACGCTTCGCGCGGAGGGACCCTTGACGCGGTTCGAGGTGCTGGTCGCCACGGGCATTACTCCCGGACTCCTCTCCATCTACGAACTGGAGGAATGGGAGGGTTATGATGGGATGTATCCCGCCCGGATCTGGAGTCTCCTCAGCGGACTGAAAGAGGACGCATGGATCGCCACGGAGCCTGTCTTCGCGGTGACGCACTATCTTCACGATCCGCGCATGAAAGACCCGCCCATTCCGATCGATGAACCTGGCCGTCTCGAATATGTGACGCGTGTCGATAGCACCGATCTCTACCGAAATCCAAAGGCATTCAACCGCGCATTTCTTGTTGGAGCGTTGCAGACCACCCGCGATCTGGATGAGATGCTCGCGATCATGAAATCGGAGGATTTCGACCCCTCAAAGGTGGCGTTGACGGATTCCACGCACGGGGAAACGCGGCGCCTCAGCGAACGAGACAACTTGGGAACCGCTGAAGTCACACGCCGAACATTCACGCATGTCACCGTGGAAGTGAAGGCCGAAGAAGCCTGCGTGCTGTGTCTTTCCGACGCGTATTATCCGGGCTGGGACGTCCGCATCAACGGCGAGGAGGGCGAGATCATCCCCGTCTACCACGCCTTCCGTGGAGTCATCCTTCCGAAAGCGGGCGAGTACCGGGTGGAGTTCTCGTACTTCCCGCGGAGTTTCATTGTGGGATTGGCAGTCAGCGTTGTGGCGATGATCCTCAGTTCCCTTTGCGCCGTTGTTTTGCTGTCTCGCAGGCCAAACGTCCAACAGACGCAGTAATCCAATTCCCCTCTCCCCCGCCCAGTTCGCGTTTGGGCAACAATCTGGAATACCATGTCGATGGGGACTGGACCGCAGGCCCGCCGGGAGCACGGCTCCGGCGCGTTTATGGGGGAATCTACGATGGGTTACTTTCGTTCAATCGAATTGAAACGCAGAACTGGCAAGCGTGGCATTCGCGCAGATATGTTGTGTCTTGCGCTGATACTAGGCCTGTCAAACCTTGCCAACGCACAAGCATACACCGATGTGACCGTTGAAGAGGCACATACGATGTGGCAGGGCGGCGTATTTACGCTCGATGTGCGCACCACCGCCGAGTTCCGGCTTGCGCACATTCCAGGCGCGCACAATATCAACGTGGACGAACTGGCGGATCGCCTCGACGAACTGGCGGACCTGCAGGATACGGATATTCTGGTGTATTGCGGTGTGGGCGGCCGGAGCGCTACCGCTTCCCAAACCCTAGCGGACAATGGGTTCTCGGGGATTCACAACATGCTCGGCGGGTTGACGGCATGGCAGGTGGCGGAATACGAAACGGAAACCTCGGACGCGGGATTCGACGAGGTCACTGTCGAGAACGGCCAACGACTCCGGCAGGGCGGCGCGTTGATGCTGGACGTACGCACTCCTTTCTTCTTTAGTGCGGGCCACATTGCAGGCGCGTGCAATATCCCCGCGGATCGACTCGACGAGCGCATCGAGGAACTCGAAGACTGGCTGGACAAGGACATCGTCGTGTATTGCGCGTCTGGCTCGTGCGGATTGAGCACAACCGCCGCCGTCATTCTCGCGGAGAACGGATTCACGCTGGTGCACGCCATGCCGGACGGATATGAGGCGTGGAAAGAGGCCGGTTACGAGACCGAAAGAGGTCTCTCGCGGCCGCTTTGCTGTTATGCGGACCCTGCGCGCGCGCTGCCGGCAGGTGGTGCGACAGGCGATGGATTCGTGCTCTTTGCCGCGGCGCTTGCTCTATGGTGTCTCCCGCATGTCACACGCAAGCCGACGAAGCGGTAGACACAAGTGAGCATGCGGCTCCTCACGCGATGAAGAGATAGTCCTCCAACTCGACGTAGCCACGCGGAGCCATCCATTCGCGGATCTCGTCGCGGGCGCCAGGCGCGCCTACGGCAACAACTGTGAACGCGCGGCCGGGCGGCGGAAGCTCGTCGGGAGCGATCACGGGGATCCCGTGAATCGTGCGGCCGATCTTCCTGGGATTGATATCCACGACCGCGGCGGGCGTTGGGGCGCTCCACTCGCGCAACCAGAGCTTCCCCACTTCTCCCGCACCCCATTGTGTAAACGTGCGTTTCGCGGGTTGTCGCAGGTAACTTCGCGTGAGGTAGTGCCGTTTCAGAGCGCGGAACCGCTCCGGGCTGTATCGCACGTCGCGCATGGACAGGCGGCCCGGCTGCTCCTTCCACTCCAGAAGGACACGGTCCACGTTCGCGAAGCGAACTCCCACAAGCCAGAGCCGCATGACAAGGTCGTAGTCTTCAGCCCAGCCATTATCGAGGTATCCGCCGGCTTTGTCGTGGGCATCGCGCCGGATCATGAAGGCGGGATGCGCGATAGGGCACTCCACAAACAAATCGCGGATGATGGCGTCGTGTGAACGCAAGCCGTTCAGCCAGGTTTCGTACCGTTTGCGCCCGCTACCGACGCGCGGACCGGCCATACGCACCTGGGCCCCGGTCAACCCCAGGCGCTGGTCGTCTTCCATCATTCGGAATTGCTGCTCCAAGCGCGTGGGGAGAGACACATCATCCGCGTCCATCCGGGCAAGGTAGCGGCCTTGGGCCTCTCGTTGCGCCAGGCGCAGTGCCACGACAATTCCCGATGGATCATGGCGAAACACGCGGATCCGTTTGTCTTCGGAAGCATGGTGTTGAGCGATTGAGGATGACTCGTCCCGCGAACCATCATCCACAAGGAGCAGCTCCCAGCCGGCAAGGGTCTGGGCGCGAATGGAGGCGATGGCCACGCCCAGCGTTTCCTTCGCGTCGCGAAAGGGCAGCAACACGGACACGGCGGGAGTATTCATCTCAGGCGCGGCATTTCGCGAGGGGACCTCGCTGCGGCGGCGTGGAGCGCACGGTCAGTCGCGGGCCCCGGCGGGCTGGTCGAACTGGGCCAGATACGGCTGCACGGACTGAGCGATGAAGCCGCGCACGTGTTTCAAGTTTTCGCTCAGCTTGGACGCCGTATCGGCGGTGATCTCTTGATTGAGGAAGATGCCCTTTACCTCGACGTAGATCTCGTTCCGGCTTCGTTGGTACGACTCGATGGTGACATGCAGATTGCCGGGATGCTCAGGCGTGGCGGGGAGCACAAAGCGCAGACCGCCGACCGCGACCGGCCGCGACAGGAAGGGCGCAAGGCGAGCCGCCTGCGCGCAGACGCGTTCCAGAAGGAATGCGCGGGCATCCTGGAAATGTGTGAGCGCGAACGTGGTGCGCACGGTTCCGACTTGAGCCCGGATGGCGCCCAGTTCCAACAAGGGAATCGCACGGTGCGCGACGGTCTCGAGACGGTCAAGATAATCGTGGAACGAGAGGTCGACCCATTCTTCGGCCACGAGGAGCCGGTCCGGCAGGAACACCAGCAACGACTGGCTTTGACGGCCGCGGCGCGAATGGAATCGCGGCGGTGCGTGCGGCGAGAAGTCTGTGTTCATGTAGGCCGCGCGGGTCTGGGACAACTCGAAGTAGAGCCGTTGCAGCGCCGGCACCTGCAGCGGTCTGGGCGCGTGAATCAACTCAGATGAAAAATGAATGGGACGGTCTTCTGCTTGCATGATCTTGATTCTACCGGGAAGCCCCGCCGACGGTCACTGCCCCACCAGCCCCATCTGCAGCGTAGCGGCCTTCTGCGGCTCGCCGATGCGCGCGTAGATCTCCGCCGCGAGCCGGAAGCGGCGGGCGCTGAGCTTCGTGAAAAGAAGGGCGCGTTCCGCGCTGCCCAAGGCCTCCAGTTGGCTGGCCGCATGACGGTACAGGGCGACGGTCCGGGGAGGATCGGAGGATTCAATGATCGCGCCGAGCCGAATGCGCAGGGTCGCGGAGCAAGTCGTGTATCCCGCGCGATCCGCCAGGCCGGCCAACTGCTGAATGTACTGCGCGAACTTCGCGCGTTCTGATACTTCCGCTTGTGGCGTAGGCAACGGCACCGCGGGCAATGCAGAGCACCCCTTGCGAAGGGCCTCGACGGAGCCCTGGAGCCGTTGTGCGTAAGCGACGCAGTCCGCGCTCAGCACGGAAACCGGATCGGAGGGGGGCGTTGATGGGATATCGCCGCGCTTAGCTTCCTGGCGGCGGCGGACACGCTCCCGCTGGTCGGTCTCGAACTTGGCGAGACTCTGCGTGACGGTTGACACAAGGAGGACATCTGCCAGTTCGATAAGGCCGTCACGATTCCGGCCCGAATCGAAGGCCATATGCACCAGGTCTTCCACGATCATAACAGGCATCTCAATGGCGCGTCTGACGTTCTTGCCATAGAGCAGACAGGCCACGAGTTCGTTGCAATAGCTGCGGAAAATATTGGGCGAGGTGGGGCGCTCTTCCGCTTCGATGGCACGGATTTCCCGGGTAATGTGCTGGTAGATGAAGTCTGCCGCCAGTACGTAGGCCCGGTCTTTCCAATTCACAATGCCGTTGACGTCGGCGCGCGGCATGGCGTCCAGCTGGTAGCGCATCTTTGACGCGACGACGTACAGGCCGGACTGGTTGGCAATGGCCTTGAGTTCCGCGACCGCCTTGACTGCGGATGGATGCTCCAAGTCCGGCGCGGCCACGAGTGTCTTCACAAGCTGCCCCAGGGTTGCGGACGGTGGATCAGGCTGCGCAAGAGTGAGAGCGGCCTGCTGGTTTGCCGCCGACATCGCTTCTGTTTCGGGAGGAGGAGTCATCAAATCCGAAATGCGCTTGAAGAAATCCATTCAGGGCTCCAGAGACACTGGGTCAGAGACAGTCCGGCTTCAAGCCACCTTCCCCAGTGCTTGCCCCTATTGTACCCTGTAGCCGCTGTGAATCAAACTCAAAACAGTCCTCGTTCACACAGTGCGAAAAATGACGAAACCTTCAACGAAGCTGTTCATCTATTACATTCCAGAGTTCGCGTAAACCCACCTTGGTGACAGACGAGAAGGGGATGATGAGGGCGTCGTCGCACAGACCCAGATTCTCGCGCAGCTCATCTGCAACATGTGCGCGCTCGGCCGCGCTGAGCTTGTCCACCTTGGTCGCTACGATAATGGTCGGTTTTTCCGCGCGTTCGATCACATCCAGCAGTTCTTGATCGTTGGCCCCGGGCTTGTGCCGCGCGTCCACCAAGTGTACCACCAAGCGCAGGGGGGCCCGCCCAACGAGATAGCTGGTGAGGATCCGCGCCCATTGCTCCTGAAGCGTCTTCGAGACTCGGGCGTATCCGTAGCCCGGCAGATCGACGAAGTAGACCGTGCCGTTCACATCGAAGAAGTTAACGGTCTGCGTTTTGCCGGGTGTCTTGCTGGTCTTTGCGAGTCCTTTGCGATTCAGAAGGACATTCAGCATGGTGGACTTACCCACGTTTGAGCGCCCCACGAAGGCCAGCTCGGGCCGCCCGTCCCGCGGATAGTGTTCCGGACGCAGCGCGCTTTTCACGAAGGAGGCTTGAACGACTCTCATTTGCGCGGTTTCCGCGCGGGCTTGCGCGAGGCACGCGCCGGTGAGTCGAATGCGGCGCGCATCACTTCTTCCACCTCGTTGACGAACACGAAGGTGATGTCGGACCGGACGTCCGAGGGGACCTCGTGCAAGTCTTTCTCATTCTCCGCGGGGAGGATTACGGTGCGGATGCCGGCACGGTGCGCGGCGAGGACCTTCTCCTTGATTCCGCCGACCAGCAACACGCGCCCGCGCAGGGTGATTTCTCCCGTCATGGCGATCGCGGGGCGCGGGGCCTTGTTGCGCAGGGCCGACGAGATGGACACGGCAAGCGCAACGCCTGCGGAGGGTCCATCCTTGGGGATCGCGCCTTCGGGCACATGAACGTGCATGTCGAGGTTGCGGTAAAAGCTGGGCGGAATCTTGAGCGCCTTGGCGTGCGCCCGCAGATACGTGTAGGCCGCCTGGGCGGATTCTTTCATGACATCACCCAGTTGGCCGGTCAAGGTAAGCGCCCCTTTCCCGGGCATGGTACTTGTTTCGATATGCAGAATGTCGCCGCCCGCCCATGTCCAGGCAAGGCCGACGGCCACGCCTGGCTGAGGCTTGGCGTCCGCCCGCAAGTCGCTGTACTCGGGCGGCCCCAGCAGTTCCTGCACGCGTTTGTCGTTGATCGTGGCCATGCGCGCGCGGGGTTTTGAGACGACCCTGTGGGCAACCTTGCGGCAGATCTGGGCTATCTGGCGCTCCAGTTCGCGGACACCCGCCTCTCGGGTATATCGCTGAATGATGGTTTGAACGCCCGATTCGGTAAACCGAATCGAACGCTCCGTGAGGCCAGCCTCCTTCATTTGCTTCGGCACGAGGAACAGGCGCGCGATGCGTTCCTTCTCATGCATGGTGTAGCCGGACAGCCTCACCACTTCCAGGCGGTCGTGGAGGGGACCGGGTATCTCATACTCGCTGTTGGCCGTGGTGATGAAGAAGACTTCGTGCAGATCGAAATCGACCTCGAGGTAGTGGTCGCTGAACGTGCGGTTCTGCTCGGGGTCGAGCACTTCCAGCAGCGCGGACGATGGGTCGCCGCGGAAGTCCATGCTCATCTTGTCGATTTCATCGAGCATGAAGACGGGGTTCTTCACCCCCACCTTCTTCATGCTCTGAATGATGCGGCCGGGCAGGGCGCCGATGTAGGTGCGGCGATGCCCGCGGATTTCCGCCTCGTCGCGGACGCCGCCCAACGAGATGCGCACGAACTGCCTGCCCATAGCGCGGGCGATGGACTTGCCCAGTGATGTCTTGCCGACGCCGGGGGGCCCCACCAGGCAAAGCACGGGGCCGCGGGTGCTGCGGCTGAGCTTGCGTACCGCGAGAAACTCGAGGATCCGTTCCTTGACCTTGCTCAAGCCGTAGTGGTCCTCGTCCAGAACGGTGCGTGCCCGCACCAGGTCGAGCGAATCGCGGGAGCGTTTGGTCCAGGGCATGTCCGCAAGCCATTCGAGATAGGTGCGGATGATGGCGCCTTCCGGGCTCATGGCGGGCATGCGCTCGAAACGGCCGAGTTCGCGCAGGGCCTTGTCCTTCACGTCTTGGGGCATCTCGGCCTTATCTATCAACTCGCGCAGCTCGGCGAGTTCATCGCCACTGTCCCGGTTGCCCAACTCCTGTTGAATGGCCTTGAGTTGTTCGTGCAGGTAATACTCCCGCTGGCTGCGGTCCATCTGCTCGCGGATGCGCTCGCGGACCTTATGCTCCATATCGAGCATTTCCCCTTCGCGCATCAGGATGGACGAAAGCAGCTCGAGGCGTTCTTCGACGACGACACGTTCCAGCAGTTGCTGGCGTTCTTCCACGCGCAGGGGCAGGTAGGCGCAGATGAGGTCCGCCAAGGTGTTGGCCTCGTTGACACCGCGCAACGACGAGACGACTTCCGGGGCCACGCGGCCACTCTGGCGGACGTACTGTTCGAACTGGTTGAGCGCGGTCCGCATGAGGGCTTCGGCGTTGGTGCCCTCCAGCGGAGATTCGTCGATACGGGTCACAGTCGCCTCGACGAAGCCGCCGCGCTCTCGCAAGCGCACGAGGCGGGCGCGTCCCAGACCTTCCACGACAACCTTCATGGTGCCGTCCGGCATGCGCAGGGTTTGCAGGATCCCGGCGGCCACGCCCACTTCGTGGAGTTCGTCGGGTTTGGGACTTTCGACGGAGGGATCCCGCTGAGTGCACAAGAAAAGGGGTTGTCCCGAGGCCAGGCTCTCTTCCACGGCAATTAACGAGGGCTGGCGTCCTACGAGCAGGGGAACTACCATTCTTGGAAAAACCACTACATCTTTGAGAGGCAGCAGCGGTAACCGGTCGGACTCGACCGGGATCTTTGGTTTGGCAGACATTCTTGCCCCTCCAGGGTCAATGACAATACGGGCAGATTGGACCAGCGCGCCGGCTGGGTTCGTCGCGTCTCCCGCAAGTCTCCACTACATTCAGTCCTATCCCGGATACCTCACCGTCCGCCACGCGGGAGACGGCGAGATCTGCGGACTTTCCGGCGCAACGGAAAAATACCGGAAGGGACACGCCCTTCCGGCATCAAAGCAATGCACCCTCTTGCGCCAGAAACTTGAGGGCCCTATGTAAGAACGGCTTCAGAACGTGGAAGCTGCCCTATCAGGCCATGGCCGTGCGGCCTTGCTCTCCAAACGTATCTTCTTCGTGTTCGTACACCAGCAGCGGCTCTTCGCGGTCGCGTACCACACCCGGCGTGATGACACACTCTCGCACATCCTTGCGCGAGGGAATATCGTACATAATCTCCAGCATGGACTCTTCCAGAATACTGCGAAGACCTCGCGCGCCGGTTTCCTTCTCGATAGCAAGGTCGGCAATCGTGTCAATGGTCTCGTCCTGAAAGTGGAGCTTCACGTTTTCCAACTGGAACAATTTCTGGTACTGCCTGATGATCGCGTTCCGCGGTTCGGTGAGGATGCGGATCAGGTCCGGTTTCGTCAGTTCATGCAGGGTGGCAATCACCGGCAGACGACCGGAGAATTCCGGAATCATGCCGTACTTGATGAGGTCTTCGGGCTCGACCAAGGCGAGGACTTCGCCGATGCGTCGCTCTTTCTTGCTGTGAATCTCGGCGTTGAACCCGATGACCGTCTTGCGCGTACGGCGTTCGATGATCTGTTCGAGGCCGTTGAACGCGCCGCCGCAGATAAACAGGATGTTCGTCGTGTCGACCTGGATGCATTCCTGTTGCGGATGCTTGCGGCCGCCCTGGGGCGGCACGTTGGCTACGGTGCCTTCCAGGAGTTTCAAGAGGGCCTGTTGCACTCCTTCGCCGGACACGTCGCGCGTGATGGAGGGGCTATCGCTCTTGCGGTGGATCTTGTCGATTTCATCCACGTAGACGATGCCCATTTCGGCGCGGCCTTGGTCAAAGTCCGCCGCCTGCAAGAGCTTCAAGATAATGTTCTCGACGTCGTCGCCCACGTAACCGGCTTCCGTCAGGGTGGTGGCATCCACGACCGCGAAGGGAACGTCCAGAAGGCGGGCCAAGGTCTGGGCGAGCAGAGTTTTTCCGCAGCCTGATGGACCTACCAAGAGTACATTGGATTTTTGGATTTCGACGCCGTCGATTTCGCCGCCGGAAGCGATACGCTTGTAGTGGTTGTGAACGGCAACCGAGAGGATGCGCTTTGCCCGTTCCTGACCGATGACGTATTGGTCGAGAAAATCCTTGATTTCGGCTGGCTTCGGCACGCGGAGACTCCGCGTAACTCCTTTTCGCGCCCTGTCTTCCGCGACGATTTCGCCACACAGACTCACGCACTCATCGCAGATGTTTACATCGGGCCCAGCAATGAGTTTGCTGACCTCGTCATGGCGTTTACCACAGAAGGAACAGGTATGAACATCACCTCGGGCGCGATGTGGGGCCATATAAACCTCCCTAATGAACTGCCACGTTCACCCGATTTATAGCAGTTTGAGGCGCTCTTGTCAACAGTTTTCTTCCCGAGCCCGTCGGCAAGCGTTGCCTCTCTCTGTATTCTGCCAGCTTTTCGGCATTCCGTGCAAGCTCTCAGGTCACAACACGTCCCGCTACCAGCATAATCCCCGTCCAATTCAAGGGGTTGCGTGACAGCGGCGTGCCCGGATTACCGGTGCAGGATTTCGTCGATAAGGCCGTAGGCCTTAGCCTCTTCGGCCCCCATGAAGAAGTCCCGGTCGCTGTCGCGCCGGATGCTCTCAATGGGCTGGCCGGTGTGCTTGACGAGAATCTCATCTATCATCTCGCCAATGCGCATGATTTCGCGGGCTTGGATATCGATATCGGAGGCCTGGCCCTGAATCCCCCCCATGGGCTGGTGGAGCAGGAAGCGTGAATACGGCAGTGCGAAGCGTTTGCCTTTCGAGCCGGCACACATGAGGACCGCGCCCATGCTGGCGGCTTGGCCGAGACAGATGGTGGAGACGTTCGGGCGAATGTACTGCATCGTGTCGTAGATGGCGAGGCCCGCCGTCACGCTGCCACCCGGCGAATTGATGTAGAGGAATACATCCTTGTCCGGATCTTCGGCCTCGAGAAAGAGCATCTGGGCGATGATGTAGTTTGCCACGTAATCGTCAATGGGCATTCCGAGAAAGATGATGCGATCCGCCAGCAACTTGGAGTAGATGTCGTAGGGGCGTTCGCCCCGGCTGGTCTGCTCGTAGATGGTGACGGCACGCACGTCCAGGGGATGCTGCATGAAGCTGCTCATTTGCTTTGCGCTTCCTCGATTTCGTCGCTGGGCACTTCCTTATCGGTAATCTTGGCGTGTTCCATGACGGCGTTCATCGCTTTGGCGCGGAAGATACGGCTTTCGTACATGCTGCGGCGGTCCGTCTCCTCGGAGATATAGCGGCTGACCAGGTCGGTCTGCACACCCGTTTGCATGGCGATTTGGGCGGCCTCGGACTCGAAATCTTCGTCCGTGACTTCTATACCTTCCGCTTCGCCGATCTCGTTAAGGGTCACTGTGCGCTTAATCTCGTCAATGGCGGATTCGTCGGCTTGCTTCTTGACCTCGTCCATGCGCTGCTCGATCTGCTCGATAGGGACACGCATGCGAACGAGGCGCCGGACTTCTTCCTCCACGTAATTCTGCGCCACGCTGGCGATCAGGCTCTTCGGAATCTCATACGTGCTCTTCTCAATAACGGCGTCGAGTGCGCGACCGCGTGCGATGCGCTCGCTCGTCTCGCGAGAACCGTCCTGGAGCTGTTTGGCCAAGCGTTCGCGAAGCGCCTCGATGCTGTCGGCGCCAACCTTCTTGGCGAATTCGGCATTCAACTCTGGAAGGCTCCGGCGTTTGACTTCCTTGACGGTAATGGCGAACTGGGCGGTCTTGCCGCGCAGGTCGGAGTTGGGGCTGTCTTCCGGCAATTTCACTTCGGTCGTGAGTTCGTCGCCCGCGGAGCAGCCGAGCAAGACGTCTTCAAACTCGGAGAAGAACCGCTTGGTCCCCAGGATGTAGGGATAACTGCTGGCGGAACCGCCGGGGAACTGTTCTCCGTCCACAGTACCCGTGAAATCGATGACGACTTGGTCGCCGGAGGCCGCGACGCCTTCGGCAAGGGTTTCAAATGTCGAGTAACGACCTCGAAACTCTTCCAACGCCTCTTCGATGTCCGTGTCTTTGACGGTAACGACGGGACGCTCCACCTTGATGCCGCGATACTTCCCGAGTTCAACGCGCGGCGCGACTTCGAACTTGAGGGTGAAGACAAGTGGATCTTCCTCCTTGCGTTCAGCCTTGTCATCCAGGCCGTCGATATCGGGGAGGGCGATGGGTTTGAGGTCCTTATCCTTGATGAGCTTGCGGAACGACGCGCCAACGAGTTTACCGTCCACTTCAGACCGAACGACCTTGGCGAAGCGGCGCTCCAGGATTTGGCGAGGCGCGCGGCCGCGTCGGAAACCAGGAACTTCAGCGTCGTGCTTGAGTTCTTCGTACATCTCATCGGCTTGCTTTTTCTTGTTGGCCGCCGGGATGGTCACCTTGACTTCGTAGGCGCACTCGCCTTTGTAATCGACGTCGAAGACGGGCTCTTCCACGAACGTGAATTCATCTTCATCCTCGTCGTGGTGGTGATCATGATCGTGGTCATGATCGTGGTCGTGGCCATGATCGTGATCGTGGTCATGGTCATGATCGTGGTCATGTTCCTGAGCAGCGGCGGCGCGCTTGCCCTTTTTCTTGGGTTTCTCTTCGACTACGCCGGATTCCGGGGATTCGTTCTCTGCCATTGCTCTTTTATCGCTTCATGGTTGGTGGGCGAGGCGGGACTTGAACCCGCACATCTTGCGATACTGGATCCTAAGTC
>JADLGB010000215.1 GCA_020849535.1 Candidatus Hydrogenedentota bacterium | reverse complement strand
TCGAGGTGGCACGGGCTTCCAGCCCGCGTTCTTCGGAAGACCCATCGAACAACCCCAACCCAAGCGCCATCATCGCCTTCACCCGCCTCATGCGCGAGCTACGCGCCAACCTGAGACTCCTCTCCGCCCCCGCGCACCCCCCCTTGTTTCGCCAAAAAGACAACGGCGCACCCCCCTCCCCCGAGGGCATCCTTCGCCACGCCCAGCGCGCCCAACACGACACCGGCCTCGACCCCGACTCCATCGCCGACACCCAGATTCCGCCCCAAACGCCCTTGACCCACGCCAAAGCCTACATCCAACGCGCCACCCTAGCCGGTGGACAAGGCCGCGACATCGAAATGTGCGAGCTCTTCGACGAAGCCGGCCGCATCGACGAAGCCTACGCCGAATCCGAGCGCGACCACGTCCTCGCCTCCTACCGCCCCGCGAAACAAAGCGTGTCCGAAGAACTCGCCCAATACATCCTCGGCAACCTTCACCTCCCGCCCGTGCCCAAGAACGTCGAAAACACCAATGAACCCGGTGTCCCCATTCCCCCTTCGAAGGGGGATCAAGGGGGATGTTCTTCACCCAACTCGACATCTGTCGACCCTGCCGATGAAGCACAGTTCCCGCTCGACGCCGCCAAACTCCTCCAGGACTATCTCGACTCCTTCCACGCCGGCAAGATCCCCCCCGAAGCCTTCCCCATCGGCTCCCCCCTCCGAGCCCACGCCGAGTCCCCCAAGGCGATAGCATCTGAATCGCCATAGCTCCCGGCTATTGAAGCAATTCCTATCCGTCACCCTCGCGAAAACACCGCAGATAAGGAACATACAGATGAGGAACAGACTCCCCGAGTTTCGAGGCCGAAATCGGAATCCTGGCGCGCGGAGCCTTCGCGAAGGTCCGCGTCAGTCCCCTTCAACTGCCGGATCTTGCTTTGGAGCAACTCCGCCGCCGGGCTTGCCTGCTCCCGTACTCCTTTGCTATCGTTTCGTGAGCATTGTGAAGGGAATACCGCATGCGTATTGACATAGCGGCGCAGACGGATATCGGCCGCCGTAAGCGAAACAACGAGGATTTCTTCGGCGTGTTCCGCGAGGACACGGCGGGGTTGCAACTCTTTGACGAAGGGGCGCTCCTCTGTGTGGCGGATGGCCTGGGGGGCCACATCGGCGGCGAGATTGCCAGCAAACTGGCCGTCTCCATTGCCAAGGATATGCTCAAGAAGCCGCCCCCCCCTCCACCCGCCGATCCGGAGGCGGACGAGGGATTGCTGCCGATCATTCGCGAGGCCATCCGGAGGGCGAACGACAATGTGCACCAGACGAACCGCGACCTCGTCACGGGCGGGCGGCCCATGGGCACGACCCTGCTTACGGTCATCGTCACCCCGAAGAAGGTCTTCATCGGCAATGTGGGCGACTCGCGGTGCTATCACATCCGGGACGGCGAAATCCTCGCCAAGACGGAAGACCACTCGTGGGTCGATGAACAAGTCAAGATGGGCATGATGACCAAGGCTGAGGCCGAGTCCGACAACCGCCGCCACATGGTCACGCGCAGCATCGGCACGCATCCCGAAGTGGATATCGACACGTACATGTGGCACGTCGTTCCCGGCGATACGCTCTTGCTGTGCACGGATGGACTCGTCAACATGTGCAAGGATGCGGAGATCATCGAGGAATTCCGGAAGAACCTCGCGCCCGCGGAGATTGCCAGCCGTCTTATCACGATGGCGAACGACAACGGCGGAAAAGACAACATCACGGTCATCGTCGCCGACATCAGCCCGAGCATGCGCACGGTGGTCCGCCACAACGTGCGCGCCTTCTCGCGCAAACGGGGCGCGGGCATCTTGTATTTCTTGCTGGCGCTACTGTACGGGGCGCTCTGCGCCGCAGGCGGGTACTGGTTCGCGGGCGGCTTCGGCCCCCGTTGAATGCAGGAGAAAGTCCGCGCCGTCCCACTCCACGAAGGACCGGTGGAACATCCAGTCGCCGGTGTTGATATACAGGCCTGTGCCCTCAGGCGCGGGAAACTCCTCCCGCACCGGATAATGCGAATGACCGCACATCACCACATCGGCCTGGCCTTGCGCCAGTGCCTGCCGTGCGAACTCCCTGAGCGGCGCCACCTCCGAGCCCATGCTCGGGTCATCGGTGCCCTTCAAGCGCCGGCTCCCGCGCGAGACCCCCTGGGCCAGGGCCATCGCCCAATCCGGATGGAGCAGGCCAAACATCCACACCACGAACGGCGCACGCGCGATCCGCTTGTAGATGCGGTACCCGACGTCACGCGGATTGATGCCGTCCCCGTGGACAAACAAAACCCGCTTGTCCGCGAAGTCCAGGGTCAGCGACTCGCGGTGGATGGAGAACCCTAGGTGTTTTTCGAGGAAGCGGCCCGCCCAGAAATCGTGGTTGCCGCAGATGAAGTAGATCTCGGTGCCGGCGTCGCGCAAGCGAGCGAAGGCGCGGAGCACGTCGAAGTAATCGCTGAAGATGACGTGCCGGTACTCGAACCAGAAATCGAAGAGGTCCCCGAGGATGACCAGGCGCCGGGTTTTCTCGGGATCGATCCGGCGCAGGAACGCCGCGAACTCCGACATCCGCTCGCGGCCATCCGCGGCCACATTCAGGTGGACATCGGAAAGGATGATCGCCTTCATCGAAGAATGCTGAATTTGCTGAGCGGCCAAAAGCGAAGCACGGCCTTGCCGATGATCCGCTTGTCCTGGATGGGACCGAAACTCCGGCTGTCTTTGCTGACGCGCCGGTTGTCACCCAGCACGTAGTATTCGCCGGGGTTCAACTCACGTTCCGGGTCGGTGGCATTGAAGGTCTCGCGAATCTCATCCGGGAGGTACGTCTCTTCCACGAGATGGTGATTCACGTACAGGCGCCCATCTTCGAGACTGACGGGCACCGTATCGGCTCCGTGGCCTCCCCCATCCTCAGCCGAGACGGTGTTGGGACCTGCCGTCGGCGGCCCCTTGGCAACCACACGCTTCACATAGCGCTTGCCCTCTTCATCTCTGCGGGAGTCTGCATCTCTCCGGGAATCTTCATCGGTGCTGTCAAACACGATGATGTCCCCGGGATCGATGCTGTCGAAGCCAAGCGCATGCGGCAGTTTGAAGACCAGGATACGCTCCCGGTTGTCCAGCGTGGGCTGCATGGATGGACCCTGAACCTCGTACCCTTCAAGCACAAACGTCTTGAGGATTACGAAAAGTACGAGAAACAACAGAACCATCCGGACAAACTCAAACACCTCCCGGCGCAGGTTCTGCGAGGCCTGTGCGGCCACGCTCGCGGGAGCGGCGTTCGTGCCCTGTTCTGAAGGGTTACTCAAGGAGCTTTCCTCACCGTACTGGATACTACGTGAAATCTACCACGGCTCAAGGCACTTTGTAAATCCGCAGAACACGTAATCAAATCCTCGAATTCCGTGGCGAAGCGCCCGACATCGTGCAGATCGTGCGCGTCACTGCCCGCAACTGCCGGTATCTTCATGGCTTCCGATATGTTGAGGGCAAGCCGCTGCTCGTGCTCTTTCATCTTGACGCTGCGCACCTCCATCGCCACCAGGGGCAGGGTCGCGAGGCGCTCGTCAAAACCCAGGTCCGCCCGGGTCGGATGCGCCGCAATACACACGCCCCCATGGTGTTGCACCAATTCCGCCGCACGCTCCGGCGGCCACCCCGGTCGAAACTCGCCGGCCAGTTGCGGCTCGAGCCCATAGACCAGCAGGTCGCCCTGAGAGGAGCTGTATTCAAACGCGGAAAGCAGAATGAACCCAGGATGCCGGGATGCGGCCGCCAAGTCCGCCAGCTCCTGCTGGTCCCACTGGTAATGATGCTCGGTGATGACCAGCCCGTCGAGGCCCACGCGCACCGCCTGATCGATCAGGTCCTCGGGGCGGATCCGGCTGCATCGGGAATGGCGGCTCGTATGGAGGTGAATGTCGAGGATGATTCCCATGGATTATCGACCGGGCGTTGTGGAGGGGCACTCGGAGCGGAGAACCCCTTCGCGTTTCAGTTCGTCCGTAACTCCGCACTGCCCGGGCCGGTGATGAGGCCCAACTCGCGCGGCACCGGCGAGTCCGCCCGGTAGCGTGGCACGAGGATTTCCACATCGCCGACCAACTGCCGGCTGACAAACAGGGCCGCGGCCGGGTGCAGATAGGCCAGCTCCTGCATGTATTGCCACCACTCGCCGTTTTCGATGGTGCGTCCAAGCAGACACGAAGGAATAGCGCGCGGGTCCTGGCCCAAGACCTCTTCAATCTCTCCGGCCAGCGAGGCCTGCGTGCGGCCCCGCTCCGCCGTCGCGCGCGTGATGCGCTTGTCGAAATCGCGCATGAGATCGCACGCTTCCCGGTAGCGATGCACGAAGGCGCGCCACTCCGGATCGCGCTGTTGCACCAGTTCCGCCAGAAACGCGAGGCGCTGCGCCACGGGCCGGCTCTCGAGCCGTGCGGCCGCGGGCGCATCCAGCAGGAGATACGTCAACGCCGCGCGCAGAAACGCCTCCAGTTCTTGCAGGGGAAGACAGTCCTCGACCCGCTCCGGATACACACCGTGCAGGATGAGCGCGCGCCGCTGGAAATCCGGCACCTTCGGCAAGGGTTCCGGGAAGGCCGCGTAGTCGTATTCGAGGCTCGTGGCGGCGACATAGCCGCGGACGCCCCGTTTCACCTTGCCCGCATCGAGCGCCTCATCCGCCTGGCGGAAGAATTCTTCCTGCATCTTCCTGCGGATGCGAAGGACTTCGTACGCCTGGGCCGCGTTCGTGTATTTGCCGAGCCGGACCGCGTTGTCACCCAACAGCAGCACCAGTTCCCACGGCAACTGCGCGGGCCGGTTCGCGGCCAGTTCACTCTCAATGTGTTGCCACACCGTCCGCTCACGCACCACGGCCAAGGCCTCGCGAAATTCCGGCCGCGACTGCGTCTCGCTGTCCGGACGCAGGTAGGCGTATTTCTCATCCTCCAGCCGTTCGCTCGAATCCTTCCGCAATGGCGAGAAGGGGAGAAACAGAAGCCGGAAATTCACCATATCGCCGTCGTGCACGGCCTTGGCGAGGGCCTCGGCCCCAAGGTCCATGTCCACGGACTTCTCCACGCTGGCTGACTTGGACTTTCCCCAGGCCATCGTCACATCCCTCCATGCGATAGGAGACGGGTGACTGCGCCTTGCCGCTCCTTCCAATCGATTTGCGGCGGTGTCACTTCGGCGAAGGGGAGGCGCTCGAGAATCTCGCGATACAGACTCTGGCGGTAGTGACGCAGGATTCGAAACGCGTGCCGCTCGTGGGCCGCGTCCCAGTTGCTCGCTTCGACGCACTCCTTGTCGCGCCCCGCCGCAAGCATCAAGTCCTCCACATACTTCGCCAGGAAATCCCTCAGCTTGGCGTCGTATGCCTTACGATATCGATCCACGTTCGGGTCCCGGGACTCCGAGGCGGCGATCCACTCCTTTTCCAGGGCGATCAGTTCTTTGCGGCTTTCCCAGTATTCATCTCGGGATTCGGTTTCCCGCAGTACGTATAGCGCCGCGTTCAGCTTGGCCATTTGCAGGAGGTAGCGCGCGCGCCGCTCTTCTGTAATCTCCACCGCGGCGATCTCGTTGACGAGATCCTTCATGATTCGCCGGTACGCCTTGCGCACCTCGCCCGGCTTGGCATCTTCGTCAAGCTCAAGCTCGGCAAAATAGTCGACGTATCCGCTATCGCTTGGGGTCACGTGCTCGATCCTCTCACACTGGGTTGCGGTTGTGCTTGGCGCCCTGCCCGACAATCCACCGATTGTAGCTGACATCGAGCGCGGGCACAAGCTTGCGCCGCGGTGGGTAGGAGTGCGCCGGGCCCGTTGCATGATAAACCGAAGGCCTCCAAGACGATGGGCGAGGGTTGGAAACGAGGGCATCAAACGGTGGTCCCGAATTGCCACGCCCAATATCGTACTGATACTGTACACGGAACCGGCCGCGAGCTTTGTGCTTGTAAGTCTATATGTATCAATATTTTCCGACGCATAGCGACTTGCCGTGGGATAATGCGAATCCATAGCAGGGGGGTCTTGCGAAACGCCGGGCGGTTCTGATAGACTCTTTCGAGTATGGTAAGGGGTAATATGTTCTGTTGACAGCACGATGCCAATGTTGTGCATAGTGCCGTGGAAGGAAGAAGATTCACGACCGACAGTCCCATCAAGCATGATCTCACATCGGAGGCGAAAGGAGGGATGCGAACAGTCTAGAGAGACCAACTCCGAGATCATGACGATACGATGTGTACCATAGATTTGGCATAAACCACAGCGTTGCGCGGGAACACGGATTAGGTTCCGGCGTAGCTGGATACGAAGCCACCAATAGAGCTTCGAACATAAAATGGAAGGAGATCAGAATCAATGCGGAAACCATTGATGATCGTTCTCACGGCAGCTTTGGTCTTGGCGGCAGTGCCGGCCATGGCCGAGTTGCAGAATGTACAGGTTG